>NZ_JBICUP010000038.1:21679-70219 GCF_043198215.1 Micromonospora sp. NPDC048830 | reverse complement strand
CCTTCCGGGACGGTGGATCAGGTGCGGTCCGAGCTGGGAATCCAGGGCCTGGCCCCGGAGGAAAATCCCCCGGATTTATCCGTGGGGATCGTTAACGACTCCACCGTGACCCCGACGAGCGCCCCGGCGACGCGTGTCGGCGGGAGTGGCGGCGACGGGTTAGGCTGCCGGCCGTGGCAGGTCTGTTGAGGAGTGTGGCGTCCCGACTCGGCCGGGTGACCGGTGGCGGGGCCGCGCGCACGCGTACGCCGGGGTCGATCCCGGCCCAGGTCGCGCGGCGCCGGCAGGTCTCCGCGTTGCAGCGACGGGAGCTGAGCTACGCCCCGGAGCCGGACGGCCAGGCCGACCCGGGTGAGATCGTCTGGACCTGGGTGCCCTACGAGGACGACCCGAGGCAGGGCAAGGACCGGCCGGTGCTGGTCGTCGGCCGGCAGAGCCGGACCCTGTTCGGGCTGATGCTGTCCAGTCAGAGCGAGCGGGACGGCCAGCGGCACTGGCTGTCCCTCGGCCCGGGCGCGTGGGACCGCGAGAGCCGGCCCAGCTGGGTCCGGCTCGACCGGGTGCTCACCATGCGTGAGGACAGCATCCGGCGCGAGGGCGCGGTGCTCGACCGGGCCCGCTTCGACCGGATCGGGCGGGCCCTGCGGGCCGGCTACGGCTGGCGCTGACCCTCTGTCGCGGCGCCCGGGCGGCAGCCGGCGCGTCGGGGCGCGGCGAGGTCACGCGCTGTCGACGAGCTGGACCGGGCCCGGGAGGTCCCCGACGAGTTGGCGGGCGGGCCGGGACGCGCCGAGGCTCTTCGCCTGGTACATGGCCGCGTCGGCGCGGTCGAGCGCCTCGGTGAGCTGGGTCGGGCAGGTGACCGGGGCGAGCCCGACCGAGGCGGTCACCCGCAGGCTGCGGGTGCCCAGCGGGATCGGCGCGGCGAGCGACTCGCAGAGCCGCCGGGTGGCGTGCTCGATCCACCACCGGTCGACGGTGGGACCGGCCAGCAGGCCCGCGAACTCGTCGCCGCCGAGCCGGGCCACCAGGTTGTCCCCGGCGAAGGCGGCCAGCCGCTCGGCCACGCAGATCAGCACCTTGTCCCCGGCGGCGTGACCGTACCGGTCGTTCACCTGCTTGAAGTCGTCCAGGTCGAGCACCACGGCGATCAGCGGTTGGCAGGCGGCGTTGGTCAGCAGTGCCGCGGCCAGCCGGAAGAACGCGCGCCGGTTGGGTAGCCCGGTCAGCGGATCGTGGCTTGCGGCGTGGCGCTCGGCGGCCAGTTCGGCCCGCAGGTGCGCGATCTCCGCCTCGGCGACCTGGGCTCGGCGGCGCAACTGCCACGCGGAGACGAGGGCGCCGGCGGCTGAGATCCCGGACGCGATGGTCAGCGGATCCGGCACGAGCCCTCCCCTCGCCGTGTCGGCCGGCGGGCGACGGCCAACGCCCGTTCGGTCTCACGTTTGCCTGGTACGAGCCCAGGTCGGGTAACCCAAAGTGAGCGGATGGGTACCGTCCCATCTGCGCTATCATGCTCGCTGCCCAGTGCAGATGCAATAGCAGATGCACGTGCAGATGCAACTGTTCGTCAGGCACCCCCTCGCCAGCACCGCTCCTCCCGCGGCATCGGCAGGCCCCCGAGGAGAAGGACGCCCCATGCAGCAGCCACCCAACGGCGTTCCCGCCGCCCAGCTTCCCGCGCTGACGTGGCAGAAGAGCCGGCGGAGCAATCCCAGCGGCAACTGCGTCGAGCTGGCCGAACTTCCCGACGGCGCCGGGATCGCCGTCCGCAACTCGCGCCACCCCGAGGGGCCGGCGCTGATCTACACGGTGGACGAGATCGCCGCCTTCGTCCTCGGCGCCCGCGACGGGGACTTCGATCACCTGATCAACTGACTTCGCGTCACCGGCCGACCGCGTCCCGTGATGTGGGAGGGCGAGTCCATACGCCACGGATTCGACTCACTATCGGTCCATGGCATGCTTACACGTCGGCCGGGGTGGGGCCCGGCCGGCGAGAGCTGCCAGGTGGAGGGTCGGGGCGTGACGATGGTTCCCACCGGAGGCGGTCCGGCCACCGGTCCGACCGTGTTGCGCATGCTGCTCGGGGCACAGCTGCGCCGGCTGCGCGAGGCCAGGGGGGTGACCCGGGAGGGCGCCGGCTGGGAGATCCGGGCCTCCGAGTCGAAGATCAGCCGGATGGAGCTGGGCCGGGTCGGCTTCAAGGAGCGCGACGTCGCCGACCTGCTGACCCTGTACGGGGTGGTGGACGCCGACGAGCGGGCGGCCATGCTCAAGCTCGCCCGGGACGCGAACAGCCCCGGCTGGTGGCACCGGTACGGCGACGTGCTGCCCTCCTGGTTCCAGTCCTACCTGGGCCTGGAGTCGGCCGCCGCCCTGATCCGCAGCTACGAGGTCCAGTTCGTGCCCGGCCTGCTCCAGACCCCCGGGTACGCCCGGGCGGTCGTCCTGCTCGGCCACCCCCGCGCCGGCGTCGAGGAGATCGACCGCCGGGTGGGCCTGCGCATGCGGCGCCAGGAACTGCTGAGCCGCCCGGAGCCGCCGCAGCTGTGGGCGGTGATCGACGAGGCGGCGCTGCGCCGGCCCATCGGCGGGCCCGCGGTGATGCGCGGCCAGCTCACCGCCCTGATCGAGGCGACCCGCTCGCCACACGTGCGGGTGCAGGTCATCCCGTTCGAGGCGGGCGGGCACGCGGCGGCGGGCGGCGCCTTCACCATCCTCCGCTTCGGCGACCAGGACCTCCCGGACATCGTCTACATCGAACAGCTCACCAGCGCCCTCTACCTCGACAAGCGGGAGGACCTGGACTACTACGCGGCGGCCATGGAACGGCTCTGCGTCGAGGCCGAGCCACCCGAACGGACGCCGGACCTGCTCACCCGGCTGCGCGACGAGCTGTACCCGGGCTGAGGTCGGCCGCCGGGCCGAGCCCGGCGGCGGCGGACGCCGGCGGGGCGGTCGCCCGCCGGCCCTGACGTGGCGCACTCGCCGGGCAGCGCACGACGGTCCGCCCGCCCGGGGCAGCTCACGGCAGTCCGCCCGCCGTGGCACGGACGGGACTCCCGGGGTCGGATCGGGCACCCGCGGTTGGTGCGCGGCGGCGCCCGGCAGGCAGACTGGACCCCATCATGTCGCCGTTCACTCCCACCCTCCGGCTGCACGACCGGTACGTCCTGCGCGAGCGCATCGGCCTCGGCGGGATGTCCGAGGTGTGGCGCGCCGACGACGAGGTGCTGCACCGGCCCGTCGCGGTCAAGGCCCTCGCCGCGCAGCTCGCCACCGACCCGCAGCTGCGGGCCGCCATCCAGCGTGAGGCCCGCGCCGCCGCCCGGCTCACCCATCCGCACGTCACCCAGGTGTACGACTACGGCGAGGCGACCCTGGCCGGCGGCAGGGTGGTGCCGTACCTGGTGATGGAACTGGTCGAGGGGCGCAACCTCGCCGACCGGCTCGCCGCCGGACCGCTGCCCTGGCCGGAGGCCGTCCGGACGGCCGGGCAGGTCGCCGCCGCGCTGGCCGCCGCCCACCGCATCGGCGTGGTGCACCGGGACATCAAGCCGGGCAACGTCATGCTCACCGAGACCGGCGCCAAGGTGCTCGACTTCGGCATCGCCGCCCTCGCCGGGCCGCACCACCCGCTCAGCGGGCAGACCGGCGAGCTGGTGATGGGCACGCCCGCGTACTTCGCGCCGGAACGGCTCACCCCCGGGCCGCCGAACCCGGCCAGCGACGTCTACGCCCTCGGCGCTCTGCTCTACCGGACCCTCACCGGCCGGGCCCCGCTGCCCGTGCAGAGCTGGGAGGACGCCCTCGCGGTGCACGCCCGTCCCGCCCCCGTTCCGCCCCCGCAGGCCCCCGGGCTGCCCCCGGAGGTCGCCGCGCTCACCCTGGCCTGCCTCTCCGCCGACCCGGCCGACCGGCCCACCGCCGCCCACCTGGCGGCCCGGCTCGGTGCGGCGCCGACGGCCGGCCCGCCGACGGCGATACTGCCCACCGTGCGCGGCGCCGCCGCGCACCCGCCCACCCTGATCGACCGCGCCGGCCCGCCCGCCCGACCGGTCCCGCCCCGCGCCGCGGCGGCCGCCGCGGTCCGTCCGGGTCCGCCGCCCGCCGCGCCGCGCCGAAGCAACCGCCTCGTCGGCGTCCTCGTCGCAGCGGGCGTGGCGCTGCTGCTCGGGCTGGTCGGGCTGCTCGCCCTCGACGGCGGCTCACCGACCCCGCCGGCCGCGGGGCCCGAGACCAGTACCCAGGAGGAGCAGCCGACCGAGGCGGCGACGCCGACCGAGGCGGCCACCCCGAGCACCGCCCCGCCGACCACCGCGCAGACGCGACCGGTCAGCCTCCGGGAACTGGCCGCCGCGATCGTCGCCGTGGTGGACGAGGCGGAGGCCCGGGGCGAGATCGACCCGAAGACGGCCGACGAACTGCGCGACAAGGTTCGGGACCTGGAACGCGGCAAGCCGAACGACCGGATCAAACGGATCCGGGACCTGCGCGAGCGCGTCGCCGAGGCGATCGACAGGGAACGGATCAGGGGAGAGGCGGCCCAGCAGCTCGGTGCCCTGCTCGTCCCGTACTCTCAGTCGGGCGGGGACGACGAGGACGACTGATTCCCGCTCGGGGATCGGCTGTCATGACGGCGGCTGCACCCTGTGAATCCTCCTTCGATGCCGTGGCGTTCGCTGCTTGCCGGAGGCGTGGCAGTTGGCGAAAACGGTCACTAACTTTGTCTGATGATCAGCACGCAGCCGCTCCTGCCCTTCCCCCGTACGGTCGCCTCCGCTTCCGAGCCCGGCTCCGACGGGCCGGTCGGATTCGTCACGGGCCTGGTCGAGCGGCTCGGCGGCCCCGGCGCCGGGCTGGCGGTCGCGCTGGAGAACCTGTTCCCGCCGATCCCCAGCGAGGTGATCCTGCCGCTGGCCGGGTTCGCGGCCAGCCAGGGGAAGATCAGCCTGGTCGGCGCGATCGGCTGGACGACGCTCGGGTCGGTGCTCGGCGCGCTCGCGCTGTACGCGATCGGCGCGATGCTGGGCCGGGACCGGATGCGGGCCATCGCCGCGCGGCTGCCGCTGATCAAGCTGGAGGACGTCGACCGGACGGAGGCGTGGTTCCTCCGGCACGGGGTGAAGGCCGTGTTCTTCGGCCGGATGATTCCGGTGTTCCGGAGTCTCATCTCCATCCCGGCCGGGGTGGAACGGATGCCGGTGCGGACCTTCCTGGTGTACACGACCCTGGGCAGCCTGATCTGGAACACCGTCTTCGTGATGGCAGGGTATCTGCTCGGGGAGAACTGGCACGTCGTCGAGAGCTACGTGGGCACGTTCCAGAACGTGGTGATCGCGGTGTGCGCGGTGGGGTTGGGCTGGTTCGTGGTGACCCGGGTGCGGCGGGCGCGGGCGGCCCGTCGGGCGCCTGTCGACGTGGCGGTCGACGTGGCGGTCGACGTGGTCGAGGAGAAGCCCGAGTACCGGGGGACCATCTACCGCGGCAGCTCCTGGCGGGGGTAGGTGCGGGTGGGGTGGGGCCCCGCCGTGACCGGCTCCGGGCGGTCAGGCTTGATCCCTGCGCCGGTCACGGCGGGCCCCACCCCGGTCCGAGGGCGGTCGCCGCGTCTTGATCAACTCGATGTCGGCGACATAAGGGTGTCCGAGCACTCCGGATGCCGCCATGTCGGCGACATCAAGTCGATCACCCGACCCGACTGCGGCGATTTGCCTTGCCTGTCCGGTTCGTAGGGGTCGTGGGGTGTGACCGGCGGCATCGTGGGGGCGGAATCGTGGCCGGGGCGGGGTCGTTACACCTGACGCACGACCGAGCAGCACGATGCCCCGGAGCCAGCACGGTGATACCGTTACCTATCAGTGCGCTCTGGTGAGCATGTGATTGGTAGTCCTGCCTTGCGGTGGGACGGTCTGACCCGCTGGTGCGGTGCCGGGTTGACGTTTCACGGCCACCTGCCCCGCGAGCGGGGTCTTACGGTCGGCTCCACGTCCGTTTAGCGACTCCCGGCCACTCCGGGCGTCGACAGCCTCACCCGCGAGCGCGGCGAGGTTGCGTGCGGCGTTCAGATCCCGGTCCAGAACCAGGCCGCAGGTGGCGCAGGTGTAGGTACGCTCGGCCAGGGCCAGCTTGGCTTTCACCGTGCCGCAACCCGAGCAGGTCTTCGAGGACGGATACCAGCGGTCGGCCACGATCAGCCGACCCCCGTTCCATCCGGTCTTGTAGGTGAGTTGTCGGCGTAGTTCGGCGAACCCGGCGTCGGCGATGTGCCGGGCCAGACGCCGGTTGGCCAGCATCCCGGACACATTCAGGTCCTCGACCACGATCGTGCCGTGCTCACGGGCCAGCCGGGTGGTGAGCTTGTGCAGCCCGTCGCGGCGGAGGTTCGCCACCCGGGCGTGCGCGCGAGCGAGTCGGGCCTGCGCTCGGTGCCACCGCTTCGACGGCCGTGCTCCGGTGCGCCGGTCCGGGCCTGCCGTGCGGGACAGGCCACGACCCAGCCTGCGCAGGACCCGCTGCGCACGGTGCAGGTGGCGCGGGTTCGGCACACACTCACCGGTGGACAACACCGCGAGATGCGTGATCCCGACGTCCACGCCAACCACTGACCCGGGCTGGGCGGGTCGCCGGTCGGTCCGGTCGATCTGCACGGTGAACGCCACGTGCCACCGTCCGCCGTCGCGCCGGACGGTCGCGGACATGATCCGGGCGGTGCCGGCCTCCACGCGGCGGGCGAGTTTACGAGCCGACTCGTGCAGCCTCAGACGACCGAGCCGCGGCAACACAACGTGTTTACGGTCCGGTGCGATGCGGATGGTGCCGGTGGTGAAAGCCCGGTGTGGACAGGGCGAAGCTGATTCCGCATGGGGTGCAGGGCGAGCAGTCGAAGATCGGCCTGAACGATGAGCAGGTCGCGAACGCGAAGGCGATCGTCGCCGCGACGAAGAAGGCCGGCCTGCCCGAGCGGACCGCCGTCGTTTCGATCGCCACCAGCCTGCAGGAGTCGAAGTTGGAGAACCTGGGGCATCTGGGTGACCGTAACGACCACGACTCGCTGGGCCTGTTCCAGCAGCGCCCGTCGTCGGGTTGGGGCAGCCCGGAGCAGATCACCGACCCGGAGTACTCGACGACGGCGTTCCTGAAGGGGTTGAAGCAGGTGGACGGGTGGCAGGACATGCCGCTGACCGACGGCGCGCAGACGGTGCAGGTGTCGGCGTACCCGGACGCGTACGCGCAGTGGGAGCAGCAGGCCGCCGACCTCGTCGCCCACTACTGGAACAGCTGACACAGACACAAGCAACGCCGCTGGCCGGCACCCCAGAGAACGGGGGTGCCGGCCAGCAGCGTCCCACGCGACCGCGTACCGGATGACGACCGCTACTCACGGGCGGACAGCGACCACCACGGGCTGGGGGCGACCGTGCCCGGCGTAGGGATCAAGCCTGACCGCCCGAAGCCGGGCACGGTCGCCCCCAGCCCCCACAGCGAGCAGCGAGCAGCGAGCAACGAGCAACGAGCAGCGAGCAACGAGCAGCGCACAGCGCACAGCGAACAGCCCGGCCAGCGGCATCCTCCGAGGCAGCGGTGCTGGTGCGCGTACAGTCGGGCGGTGGACCGTACCGAATCGTTGCCCGCGCAGACCCGCCCGCCGGGCGTGGCGCCCGTCGACCCGGGGAGCGTGCTGCTGCCCGGGCACGACGTGCCGCTCGGCCGCTACACGACGGTGCGCCGGCTGCTGCCGCAGCGCCAGCGCCGGATGGTCGGGGCGTGGTGCTTCGTGGACAACTTCGGCCCGGACGACGTCGCCGACCGGCCCGGGATGGAGGTGCCGCCGCACCCGCACACGGGCCTGCAGACCGTCACGTGGCTGCTGGACGGGGAGATCGTGCACCGGGACAGCCTCGGCAACGTCCAGCCGATCCGCCCCGGCCAGCTCAACGTGATGACCTCCGGCCACGGCATCGCCCACTCCGAGCGCTCGCCCGCCGCGCACCCGCCGGTGATGCACGGCGTACAGCTGTGGGTGGCCCTGCCGGACGCGGCGCGGGCCGGCGCGGCGGACTTCGCGCACCACGCCGACCTGCCCGTCTGGCGCGACGGCGACCTCGACGTGACGCTGCTGGCCGGCGAGATCGCGGGGGAGCGGTCCCCGGCCGTGGTGCACACCCCGCTGGTCGGCGCGCAGCTCGTCGCCCGTGGCGGCGCGCCGGCCCGGCTGCCGTTGCGCCGTGACTTCGAGTACGGCCTGCTGGCGATGTCCGGCTCCGCCCAGGTGGGCGACGTGCCGGTGGCGCCCGG
This sequence comes from Micromonospora sp. NPDC048830, assembly GCF_043198215.1. Classification (NCBI taxonomy): domain Bacteria; kingdom Bacillati; phylum Actinomycetota; class Actinomycetes; order Micromonosporales; family Micromonosporaceae; genus Micromonospora; species Micromonospora sp. NPDC048830. The sequence goes on along the minus strand of NZ_JBICUP010000038.1, from coordinate 61,918 downwards.
TGCGCTGCTCTACCTCGCGGCCGGGCGGGAGAGCCTCACCCTGCACGCGGCCCCCGGCAGCCACCTGCTGCTGCTCGGCGGCGTGCCGTTCGAGGAGCCGCTGGTGATGTGGTGGAACTTCGTGGGCCGCTCGCACGAGGAGGTCGCCGCGGCCCGGGCGGACTGGATGGCCGGCCGCCGCTTCGGCGTGGTCGCCGACGATCCCGCCCCGCCGCTGCCGGCGCCCGAGCTGCCGACCACCCGGCTCAAGGCGCGTACCCGGCACGGCGACATCCTGAGCTGACCGCCGGGGACGTCCTGGGCCGACCGCCGGCAGGAGTGACGGGCGGCGCCGCGGGTAGTCGCGGGCATGCCGACCAGTGCGATCTCCAGCATCGAGGACAAGAAGCGCCTGGTACGCCGGCTCGCCGGCAGCGGGCGCGGTTTCGCCGAGCAGTACGGCTTCCCGGTCACCAACAACCCGTCGAGCCTGTTTCAGTTGCTCGTCCTGTCGGTCCTGCTGGCCCGCCGGGGCGACTTCCGGCGGGCGGTGGACGCCGCAGCGGCCCTGCGCGACGCCGGCTGGGACAGCGCCGCCCGGCTGGCCCGGTCGCTGCACGCCGACCGGGTGCGGGTGCTGCGCGAGGCCGGGCAGCGTGGCGACGTGGGGGCGCTCGCCGACACCCTCGGCGACCTGGCCCGGACCGTCGTGGACCGGTACCGGGGCGACCTGCGCCGGTTGCGCGGCTCCGGGCACTACGACCCGGCGGGCGAGCGGGCGCTGCTGGCGGAGCTGCCCGGGGTGAGCGCCGAGGCGACGGAGCTGTTCCTGCGCGAGGTGCAGGCGCTGTGGCGGGAGGTCGCCCCGGTGGCGGACCGCAAGGCCCTCGCCGCCGCACGCCGGCTGGGCCTCGGGCGCTCCGCGCGTGATCTGGCCGGTCTGGCCGGCAGCGGGGAGTCCGAGCGGCTGGCCTGGCTGGTCGGCGCGCTCGCCCGGGTGGAGCTGGAGAAGCGGTACGCCGAGCTGACCGGATGATCGTGATCGCGCCCGCAGCTGCCTGAAACTTGACCGTACGGCTGATGCGGACGATAGGATGATCGCAGCAGTCGCGCCCCGCCCGGTTCGGGTGGGCGGCGACGGTCGGCGGTGCGACCCGGTTCGGGTCGCGATCACCGCCAGGGGACAGGCTCCTGTTGGCGCCCTGGTCGCGGTTCGCGGCCCGGGCGCCCGCCTGTCCCCGGCGTCCTGTCGCTGCCTGCCTGGTCCCTCGGTCTCGGGCTCACCGGGCCAGGCCGGCCAGGGCTCACCGGGCCAGGCCGGCCAGGGCTCACCGGGCCAGGCTGGCCAGCAGGTTCACGGTCGCCGCGATGATGATCGCCCCGAACAGGTACGACAGCAGCGAGTGCCGCAGCACGATCGTCCGCATCTCGTTGTTGGTCAGGTCCGTGTCGGAGACCTGGAACGTCATCCCCACGGTGAACGCCAGGTACGCGAAGTCCGAGTAGCGGGGCCGCTCCTCCTGGTGGAACACCGCCCCGCCGTCGGCTCCGGTGTAGTAGACGCGCGCGTACCGGGCCGTGAAGACGGTGTGCACCACCAGCCAGGAGAGCAGCACGCTGACCACGCCCAGCACGCCGTAGGCGGTCTGGAGCAGCCCGGACGGGACTCGGGGCGCGGCGGCCAGCACCACCGCGACCGCGACGAGGCTGGCCAGGCAGGCGTTCAGCAGCAGTACGTCCCGGACGGCCCGGTTCGGGTCCTCGTACACGGCCAGCCGGGCGGTGCGTTGGGCGTCCAGCGGCCACAGCGACCGCCAGACAAGCACCAGCCAGGCCAGCGCCGCCGCGTCCCAGCCGACCAGGGGGCCGAGGACCGGCGAGACCAGGACCGCGGACAGGCCGCCGGCCAGCGCGCCGACGAGCCCCATCACCGTGAGCTGCACCGCCGCCGGGGTGTGCCCGTCCGGCCGGCGGGCAAGGAAGGGCCGCTTCTTGTCGCCCCCGGTATTGTCGCCCCCGGTAGAGGAGGGTTCCCCTCTCTCCGACACTCGTCGACGTACCGGCGCTCAGATGCGGCGCACGTGCTGCGACACGCGCGGGTGCCGGTCCCGGGCCTGCGCCGCGCGCTGCGCCGGGCCGACCTCGGGGGCCGCCTCGATGCCGGCGGACCGCGCCACCTCGTTGCCGTTGGCGTAGTCCACCGGCGGCAGGGCCCGCAACGCCTTCAGCACGTCCGGCGGGGCGCCCTCCCGCTCGGCCTCGCGGAGCACGTCGGCCTTTCCCGCGGGATAGTCCAGGCTGGACAGGTACCGCAGGACCTCGTCGTAGCTCGCCATGGTGTGCGCTCCTCGCGGCTTCTCGCTCCGTCACGACCGGCCGCGGTTACCCGCGCAGGGGCCGCTCACGCCCGGTCGCGGGCCGCGATCTCCGCCGGCCACCGGGGGCGTTTCCGCCCTTTCGGTACGGGTACGCGGGCCGTCCGAGGCAGCGGAAGGAGCGCCGCATGAACTACGACACCTTCATCGACCTGGTGGCCCGGCGGGCGCGGGTGGACTCCGAGCGGGCCGTCGAGCTGACCCGGGCCACGCTGGAGACCCTCGCCGAGCGGCTGACCGGCGGTGAGGTGCTCGACCTCGCGGCGCAGCTGCCCAAGCCGTTGCAGCTGGTGCTGCGGCCCAGCCCGGACACGGAGGCCGCGGACCGGTTCGGTGCGGCCGAGTTCGTCGCCCGGACGGGCCAGCGGGCGGGCCTCGACGAGCGGTCCGCGCGGGGGGCGGTGCAGGCGGTGTTCGTCACCCTGCGCGAGGCGATCACGGGCGGCGAGTTCGACGACGTGGTGGTGCAGCTGCCGCGCGACTACCGGGACATGGTCGAGCCGGCCCTCGCGCCGGGCGCCGCCACCATGCGCCGCGCCTGACGCCCAGGGCCGGCGGGACCGGGGGAGGTCGCGGGGCCGCCGGGCGACCGACCCCTGCCCACCCGCCAGGCCACCGACCCCGGCCGGCCTGTCAGGCCACCGACCCCTCGGCGCGCAGGGCGGCGATCCGGTCGGCGGTGAGGCCCGCCTCGGCCAGCACCTCGGCGGTGTGCTCGCCGGCGTGCGGCGGCGGCCGGCGCAGCGCCGTCGGGGTGCCGGAGAACCGGGGCGCGGGGGCCGGCTGGGTCGCCCCGGCGTGCTCCACGAACACCCCCCGGGCCGCCAGGTGCGGGTGCCGCGGGGCCTCCGCCCAGTCCAGCACCGGCGCGACGCAGGCGTCCGAGGAGCCGAGCAGCGTCGTCCACTCGTCGCGGGTACGGGTGCGGAACAGCCGCCCCCACGCCTCGCGCAGCGCCGGCCAGTTCGCCGGGTCGTTGCGGTCGGGCGCCTCGTCGCCGGGCAGCGGGAAGCCCGTACGCCGCACCAGCTCGTCGTAGAAGCGGGGCTCCAGCGCGCCGACGGCGAGATGCCGGCCGTCGGCGCACTCGTACGTGTCGTAGAACGGTGCGCCGCCGTCGAGCAGGTTCACCCCGCGCGGGTCCTGCCACATGCCGGTCCGGCGCAGCGCGTGGATCATCGTGGACAGCACGGCGACACCGTCCACGATGGCCGCGTCGACGACCTGGCCCCGGGCCCCGCCGGCGACGGCGTACAGGGCGGAGACGACGCCCAGGGCGAGCATCATCCCGCCGCCGCCGAAGTCGCCGAGCAGGTTCAGCGGTGGCACCGGGCGCTCCCCGGCGCGGCCGATGCCGTGCAGCGCCCCGGTCAGCGCGATGTAGTCGATGTCGTGGCCGGCGTACGGGGCGTTCGGGCCGTCCTGCCCCCAGCCGGTCATCCGCCCGTACACCAGGCGGGGGTTGACCGCCAGGCAGTCGGCCGGGCCGAGGCCGAGCCGCTCGGTGACCCCGGGGCGGAAGCCCTCGACCAGCGCGTCCGCGCCGGCGACCAGGGCCAGCACCGCCTCCCGGCCGCCGGCCGACTTCAGGTCCACGGCCACCGAGCGGCGGCCCCGGTTCAGCAGGTCGGGGTGCGGCGTGCCGAACGCCGTCGGGTCCACGTCGGGGACCCGGTCGACCCGGACCACGTCGGCGCCCAGGTCCGCCAGCATCATCGCCGCGAACGGGCCGGGCCCGATGCCGGCCAGCTCGACCACCCGTACGCCGGCGAGGGGCCCTACGCCGACGCCCGCCTGGATCTCGCGCTCGCTCATCGGTACACCGTAGGCGGCGCGCGTTTGCCTGGTAAGGCCCCGGGAATCCGCCCGCGACGGCGCGAGGCGAGGGGGTGGCGTGGCCGACGAGCGCCCGATCCGGGTGGCCCTGCTGCACGGCCCCGGCCGGCCCGACGCCGACGGGGTCAGCGACTACGTGGCGCGGCTGGCCCGGGCCCTGGCCGAGGCGGGCGTCGACGCCACCGCCGTCGGCGTGTGCCCGGACGGCGGGACGTCGCCCGCCCGGTGGTGGGCGGCCTGCGGCCGGGCGGTCAGGCAGGCCCGCCGGCTGCGGCCCGACGTGGTGCACGTGCAGTTCGCCCCGTCGGCGTACCGGTTCTCCCGCGTCCCCGGCCTGCTGCCGCTGCGGCTGCCCCGGGGCGTCCCGCTGGTCACCACCCTGCACGAGTACGGCGCGTGGGCGGCCCCCGGCTGGCTGCCCGGCCCCCTGTGGTCGATCGTGGAGCGCGGCGGCCGGTGGTGCCGGGAGACCGGCCGGCTCGTGCCGGCCAGTGGCGCCGTCGTCGTCACGAACCCGGCCCACGCCGCCGTGGTGCGCGCCCGCACCGGCCGGGAGCCGGTGCACGTGCCCATCGCCCCGAACGTCACCGACCAGCCGGGGGCGGCCACCGAGGGGCTGCGGCTGCGCGCGGAGCTGGGGCTGGCCGAGGGCGCGCCGCTGCTGGCGTTCTTCGGCTTCGTCCACCCCGTGAAGGGGCTGCGGCACCTGATCGAGGCGCTGCCCGAGCTGCGCCGGACGCACCCCGACCTGCGCCTGCTGGTGGTCGGCGGGTTCACCTCCCAGGCGCTGCCCGAGGCGGAGGCGGCGGCGTACCGGGGCGAGCTGACCGGGCTGGCCCGGCGGTACGGGGTGGCCGACGCGGTGACCTTCACCGGGCACCTGCCGGCCGAGCGGGTCTCCGCCGCGCTGCACGCCGCCGACGTGGTGGTGCTGCCGTTCACCGCCGGGGTGGGCACGAAGAGCGGGGCGCTGCTGGCCGCCCTGGCCCACGGCGTCCCGACCGCGGTGACCGTGCCCGACGGGGAGGACGAGCTGAGCGGCAGCGGCGCGGTGGCGGTGATCCGCGCCCGCCGGGACAGCGCGGAGATCGTCGCCACGCTGCGGCGGCTGCTGTCCGACCCGGTGCTGCGCCGGCGGCTGGCCGAGCGGGGGCGCGCGTTCGTCGCCGCGTACTCCTGGCCGCGGGTGGCCGCCGCGCACCGGGACCTGTACGCGGGGCTGCTGAGGGGGTGACCGGTGGCGGAGACGTACGGCGAGATCCTGGTCGTGGACCTGCTTGGCGGGATCGGCGACCTGCTGATGCTGCTGCCCGCGGTGCACGGCCTGGCCCGCCGTAACCCCCGTGCCCGGCTGCGGGTGCTCACCCACGAGCCCGGGGCGGAGCTGGTCCGCGCGGACCCGGCGGTGACGCACGTGCGTACGCCCCGGCACGGCCGGCCCGGCGCGGAGCGGGAGGCGGTCCTCGACGCCCTCGCCGCCGCCCCGCCGGACCTGGCCGTCACCACCACCCGGTACGACGGCATCCCCGACCTGCTGGAGGCCAGCGGCGCGCGCTGCGTCACCGACCTGTGGCGCCGGCCGCCGCCCGACCAGCCGGTGGGGGAGCGCTACCTGGCGATCCTGCACGCCGAGGGGCTGCTCGACCGGGTCGACGTGACCACCCGGCCGCGCGTGCACCTGCCGGCGGCGGCGCGGGCGGCCGGGGAACGGGCCGTGGCCCGCCTGGTCGGCGAGCCGGCCGCGCCCCCGGTGGTGCTGGTCACCGACGCGGGGATGGCGGTGAAGCGCTGGCCGGCCGGGCGGTGGCGGGACCTGGCCGCCGCGTTGACCCGGCTCGGTCATCCCGTGCTGACCGTCGGAGCCGACCCGGTCGACCCGGTGGCGGTGCCGCTGCCCCGGGGCGACCTGCCCGTCCTGGCCGGCCAGTTCGCGGCCGTCGCCCGGCGCGGCGGGGTGGTGGTGGGGCCGGACACCGGGCCGGTCCGGCTGGCCGCCGCGGCCGGGTCGCCGACGGTGGGCCTGTTCGGCCCGACCGACGCCCGCCGGTACGGCATGGCCGAAGCCCGGGTGGTGGCCGGGGCCGGCACGCTGGCCGGGGCCGGCACGCTGGCCGGGGCGGGCACGCTGGCCGAACCCGGCGTGCCGACCCGGGTCGGCGGGACGGCCGTGAGCGTGGCCTCCGCCGGCGTCGACCTCCAGGGGCTGCCCGAATGTCCCCACCGGCTGCCCACGGCGATCACCGAGCAGCCCTGCTGGTGGCAGGCCCGCTGCCCGCTGGACCCGTCCGGCCCGGCGTGCCTGGCCGACCTCGACGTCGCCGACGTCCTCGCGGCGACCCGGGCGGCGGCCGGTGGCGGCGCGAGCACCGGGTGACGGCCGGGAGATCGACGGTGACGGCCGGGAACGTCGACGGTGACGGCGGGACATCGACGGTGACGGCCGGGGAACGGGCGGTGACGGCCGGGAAGTCGGCTTGGCGACCCGGCGGAGGGTGCCCTAACCTTGGCGCCACGAGGGGAGTACTTCCCACGAACCATTCCGGTCAGTACGGCGCGCCCGGGGCGTGCCCCGGGTGGTTGCCCACGGCTGCGTGGGTGAAGGAGACCTCGAACATGACACGGTGTTCGAGGGGGCTCCATGACCGAATTGTCGTACCTGTCTGCCGCCGAGCTGGCGTCGGTGGGCACGCCCACGCTCTGGGCGGTGACCATCGCGGGCGTGCTCGCCCTGCTGGTCCTGGACTTCCTGGTGACCCGCCGGCCGCACGAGGTCTCGCTCAGGGAGGCGCTCGGCTGGTCGGCGTTCTACATCGCCCTGCCGCTGGCCTTCGGCGGCTGGGTCTGGTCCCGGTACGGCTCCGCGCAGGGCCTGGAGTACCTGACCGGTTACCTGGTGGAGAAGTCGCTCTCCGTCGACAACCTGTTCGTGTTCATGCTGCTGCTGGCCGCGTTCGCGGTGCCGGCCGTGCTCGCCCAGCGGGTGCTGCTCTACGGCATCGCCGGCGCGCTGGTGCTGCGGGCCGTCTTCATCGCCCTCGGCGCGGCGGCGCTCAAGACGCTGGACTTCGCGTTCCTGCTGTTCGGCCTCATCCTCGTCGCCACCGCGGTCAAGCTGCTCCGCGACGCCGTCTCCGGCCACGAGCAGGAGGTCGACATCAACCGGATGCGGTCGGTGCGGCTGCTGCGCCGGTTCATGCCGGTCGTCGACGAGTACCAGGGCACGAGGATGACCGTGCGGCAGGGCGGCCGGCGGGCACTCACCCCGTTCGCCCTGGTGGTGGTCGCGGTGCTCGCCACCGACGTGGTCTTCGCCGTGGACTCGGTGCCGGCGGTCTACGGCATCACCGAGGACCCGTACCTGGTCTTCGCCACCAACGCGTTCGCCCTGCTGGGCCTGCGCGCCCTCTACTTCGTGCTGCACGCCGCGCTGAGCCGCCTCGTGCACCTCAGCTACGGCCTGGCGATCATCCTCGCCTTCATCGGCGTGAAGCTCGGGCTGCACTGGGCGCACGGCGTCTGGCCCGGCGTGCCGCAGATCCCGACGCTCGCCTCGCTCGCCGTCATCATCGGCGTGCTGGTCGTCGTCACCCTCACCAGCCTGCGCGCCACCCGGGAATCCGCATCGCCGGCCATTACCGAAGGCCACTGACGCGCGGTCCGGGCGAACCGGGCCGCCGCGCCCGCCCCGGGGTGGTACGACTGACGGGTGGGAATCGTCACGCCAGGCTTCCAGGGCCGGCCCCGTTCGGCGGAGCCGGCCCTGCCGCCGGGCCAGTACCTGACCGAGGACTTCCCGGTGCTCTCGGCCGGCCCGACGCCGAAGGTGCCGCTGGACACCTGGGAGTTCGTCATCACCACCGAGGCCGGCGACGAGCACCGCTGGTCCTGGGCGGAGTTCACCGCCCTGCCCCAGGACACCCCCACGGTCGACATCCACTGCGTCACCCGCTGGTCGAAGCGGCGGACGAACTGGCAGGGCGTCTCGCTGGACGTGCTGCTCGACGGCGTCGACACCGAGGCGACCTACGCCCTCGCGCACTCGTACGGCGGGTACACCACCAACCTGCCGCTGGCCGACCTGCGCGGCGGGCGGGCGTGGGTGGCCCACCGGTACTCCGGCCGGGACCTGCCGCCGGAGCACGGGGGGCCGGCCCGGCTGCTGGTGCCCCACCTGTACTTCTGGAAGTCCGCGAAGTGGGTGCGCGGCATCCGGCTGAAGACCATGGACGAGCCCGGCTTCTGGGAGACGGCCGGCTACCACGACTACGGTGACCCGTGGCGCGAGCAGCGGTACGCGGGCGACTGACCGGCGGCCGGCGCCGCGCGGGGCGTGGGGCGGCCGCGGGGCGTGGGGCGGCCGCGGGGCGCGGGGCGGCCGTGCGGCGCGGGGCGGCCGTGCGGCGTGGGACGGTCGGGTGAGCGCCCCGTTGACCTGGCGGGTGGCCCGGCTCGTCGAGCGTCGGGTGGAGACCCCCACCGCGCAGACGCTGGTCCTGGACGCGCCGGGCTGGCCGGGGCACCTGCCCGGCCAGCACCTGGACGTCCGGCTCACCGCCGAAGACGGCTACCAGGCCGCCCGGTCGTACTCCCTCGCCGGGCCCGCCGACGGCGACCGGATCGCCCTGACTGTGCAGCGGGTGCCCGACGGCGAGGTGTCGCCGTACCTGATCGACGTGTACGCCCCCGGCGACCCGGTGGAGGTGCGCGGGCCGGTCGGCGGCTGGTTCGTCTGGCGGCCCGGGCAGGACGTCCCCGTGCTGCTCGCCGCCGGCGGATCCGGCGTGGTCCCCCTGATGGCGATGATCCGGGCGCGCCGCTCCGCCGGCAGCCGGGCGCCGTTCCGGCTGCTGTACTCGGTGCGCACACCGGCCGACGTGTTCTACGCCGAGGAGCTGCGCCGCCGCGCCCGCGACGACGAGGGCCTGGACGTGGCGTACGTGTACACCCGCGAGGCGCCGCAGGGGTGGCGCGGCGAGCCGCACCGGGTCGGCCCGGCCGACGTGACCGCCAACGGCTGGCCGCCCGAGGACCAGCCGCTCTGCTACGTCTGCGGGCCGACCGGGTTCGTGGAGACGGTGGCGGACCTGCTGGTCGGCCTCGGCCACCCGCCCGCGCGCATCCGCACCGAACGGTTCGGCCCGACCGGATGAGGGAGACTCGATGACCGACATGTCCTACCTGGACGGGAACGTGCTGGACGGCCCCCTGCGGGAGCTGTTCGCCGTCGACCTGAGCGCCGCCACCGGGCGGTGCGAGTCCTGCGGCACCACCGGCCCGATGGCGGGGATGCGGGTCTACCCGCACGCCCCGGGGCTGGTCGCCCGCTGCCCGGCCTGCACGAACGTGATGCTGCGGCTCGTCCGCGCGCCGGACCGCGCCTGGCTGGACCTGCGCGGCGCGACCTTCCTCCAGGTCCCGATGCCGGCGGACCAGCCGTACCCGCGCCCGCTGTAGCCGGCACCCACCAGGGGCTCGCCTCAGCCCTTCAGCGACCGCGTCCTGACCCGGTCGTCGGACCAGTGGAAGCATCGGATTCCGCGGTCGCCGCGGGCCCACGCCTCGGGCGAGGGCAACCGGTACGTCGTGCCGGCGCCGCGTGCCAGCCCGGCGTTCGGGGTGCCCTTCGTGTACGCGGCGACCACCTCCCGGCAGTGCCGGTGGACCGTGTCCGAGGAGCGGTCGACCTCCTCGTACGTGCCGTACGGCGCCGTCCAGACCCCGACGTACTCGAAGCGGTGCGGCCGGGTGCAGGCGCCTTGTACCGCTGGAACATCCGCAGGCAGCCGGCGAAGGGCCAGCCCACGGCCCAGTCACCGCTGTCCTTCGCCGTGGAACTGGTGCTGGAGCCCGGACGGATCCTCGTCGTGGCGAGCCGCTCGCCCGCGCCGGACGACCGGACCGAGGACCCGTCGGAAGCGGTCCAGCCGGCGCTGGTGGAGCAGAGCATCCGCGCCGCACTGGACCGGGGATGGCAGCCGGACCTGCCAGGCCCGCCGTTCCACCTCAAGCTGCAGCAGTTGCCGGACCTGTTCCCCTGCGGAACCCCGACGGTGGGCCGAACGTGACCTTCGGGCACTCGGATCTGGACTGGTCGGCCGCTGCCGAACGGGCGGTACGCGACTGACGTCGCCTGTCAACGGGCGGCCGGCCATCCATCTGCCAGCCGGTACCGCCATCCGAGTCCTCGCACCGTTTCAGGTCACGGTCATGCTCTCGCCGCCGCGATCTGGTCGCGGATCCGTCGGCGTTGCACACGCTCACCGCGCATGGTGATACCCGCCTGCACGACCATGATCAGCAGCAGGAACAGGCCCCTGACCACGTTCTGCCAGTTGGAGTCGATCGTCAGGGCACCCTGGCCGTTCTCGAAGTTGAGAACCTCGAAGACCGACGCCAGTAGCAGTACCCCGACGAGGCTGGCCGGCACGGATCCCCGACCGCCGGTCAGCAGTGTCCCGCCGAGCACCACCGCCGCGATGACATTCAGTTCCCAGCCGGTCGCCTCGAGCGGGTTGCCGGATGTCGTCTTGGCGGTCAGGAACGCACCGGCCAGCCCGGCGAGCGTGCCGGTGATCAGAAAGGCCGCGAACCTGCTGCGTGCCACCCGCAACCCCATCAACTCGGCAGCCAACCGGTTCCCCCCGATCGCCAGGATGTGACGACCGAAGGCGCGGAAGGAGTAGGCCACCCAGGCCACCAGGAACACCGCGAGGAGCACCAGGAACGGGTACGGGACGACCTCGCCGAGCGACCCGTCGTAGAAGGCGACCAGTTGCGTGCCGAAGTCGACCGGGACCTTGTCGTTCCCGGACAGGATGAGGGCGAGCCCCTTCAGGGCGAGCAGGGCCGCCAACGTGACGATGAACGACGGTAGTTCGAGTAGGGCGATGAGGGCCCCGTTGACCGCCCCGACGACGAGGCCCACCGCGACCGCTCCCGCGAGGGTGACCACCAGCCCGTGCGGGGCCAGCATCGCCGCCACGATGCTGGCCAGGACCGTGGTACCCGCCACCGAGAGGTCGATCTCCCCGAGCGAGATGACGAAGGTCATCCCGACGGCGATGAGGCCGATGCAGACGACGTCGGTCGACGACAGGAACGCCTTCACGTGGAAGGGGCTGTAGAACCGGTCGTACCGGAGGGCCGCGAACACCAGGACGGCGACGAGGACGACGAGCGCCCCGTGCCGCGGTCCGTCGAACTGAAAGGATCCCGTGATCCTGGCCAGCCCGCCGGGCCGGGCCGCATCCCGACCGGGCACTTCGGATGTCTTCATGGTCAGACCCGCCTCCGTCGCTGCACCGCCACCGCCGCGACGATGACCGCCGCCTGCACGAGATTCGCTACTTCCTTCGGGATGTCGTGCCGGATGAGGGTGTAGGCCAGCAGCTGCATCAACGCGGCACCACCCACCGTTGCGAGCACCCGGGCGTTGCCGCCGGTCAGCCGCGTCCCGCCGATTGCGACCGCCGCGATCACAGGGAACTCGATGCCCAGGCCGAGGTTGGCGGCGTCGACCGTTCCGTTCACGGCCACACTCAGCAGCCCGGCCAGCCCGGCCAGCGCCCCGCCGACGGTGTAGACGAGGTACTTCACGCGCCGCACGGGCACGCCGGCGAGGTGTGCGGACCGTTCGTTGCCGCCGGTCGCGATCACGTACCGGCCGAACGTCGTGAGCCGCACCACCACGACGGTGAGGACGACGACGATAACCATGATCAGGGCCTGGATCGGCAGACCGGCGACCTGTCCCCGACCCAGCAGGAGCAACTCGGGGTTCTCGAACGTGAACAACCGCCCGTTCGTCATGACCCGGGCGATTCCCCTGCCGGCTATCAGCAGGACCAGGGTGGCGACGATGGCCTGGATCCGCAGGTGCGCGACGAGGAAGCCGTTGAACGATCCGAACAGGGCGGCCGCCAGCATGCCGACGGCGACGATCAGGACGACGCCCGACCAGCCGCTCTGGAACACCGCGGTGTCCGACAGCAACAGGTACCCGCTCGCGGCACCGGCGACGGCCATCAGTGACCCGACGGAGAGGTCGATCCCGCCGGTTGCCATGATCATGGTCATCCCCATCGCGGCGATGACGATCGTCGCCATCTGCGTGAGGTTCACCTGGAGGGTGGACAGGGTCAGGAAGTCGTCGGTCAGGACGACGTTGGCGAGCACGAGCAGGGCGAGGGCGATCCAGACCCCGTGTCTCTGGCCGATCGCCCGCGCCGGGTGCCGGCGTTGGGGGCCGGCTGCCGGTGGGGCGTCGACTGCCCGTGCCTCCGTGGCGACTGAGCTCATGACAGGTCGTCTCCCGGGTCGGAAGGACGCGCGTCAGGCGCCTCGCCGGACGCCATGGCCCGCATGATCGCGTCCTGGGTGAGGCCTTCGGTCTGGTGGTGCGCCACCGTCTCGCCGTCGCGGAGCACGTAGACCCGCTCGCTGCCTTCGAGGATCTCCTCCATCTCGGAGGAGATCAGCAGCACGCCACGGCCGTCGTTCACCGAGTCGGAGACCAGGCGCTGGATCTCGGCCTTCGCGCCGACATCCACCCCGCGCGTCGGTTCGTCGAGGATCAGCAGGTCCGGATCCAGTACGAGTGATCTGGCGAGCAGCACCTTCTGCTGGTTCCCCCCGGACAGGTCGGACACCGGCTGGTCCACGCTGGCGGTCTTGATGCCGAGCCGGCGGACGCTCTCCGCGACGACCGCCCGTTCCCTGCGGCGGTTGATGAACCCGAACCTCGACAACCTGGGCAGGAGAGAGAGGGTGATGTTCTCCCGCACCGACATTCCCGCCACGATGCCTTCCGTCTTCCGGTCTTCCGGGGTCAGCGCGATCCCGGACCTGATCGCGTCTGCCGGTGAGGTCGGCGCGGCGGCAGCGGCGGAGCCGGCGGTCACCTGACCGTGGTCCACCTTGCGGGCTCCGAAGATCGACTCGGCGAGTTCGCTGCGCCCGGAGCCGAGGAGCCCCGCCAACCCCACGATCTCTCCCGCGCGTACCTCGATCGTCGCCCCACGCAGTGCCGGCCAGCTCGACAGGGCCTTCGTGGTGAGAACCGGATCGCCCACCGCGCGCTGTTCCCGGTGGAACGCGGTCTGCCCGGCCGCGCGCACGTCCTGCGGATCGCGGCCGAGCATCGCGGCGACCAGGTCGATCCGGCTCATCTCGGCGAGCCGGGACTCGGCGACGGTCCGGCCGTCCCGCAGGACGGTGATACGGTCGCACACCGCGTAGAGTTCGTCGAGCTTGTGGCTGACGAAGACCACAGCCACGCCGTCCGCCGTCAGCTGACCGATGACCTCGAACAGCTTCCGCACCTCGCGGTCGTGCAGGGAGGACGTCGGCTCGTCCATGATGATGAGCCGGCTGTCGAACGACAGCGCCCGGGCGATGGCGACCATCTGCTGGGTCGCCGTGCTGAAGGTCTCCAGCGGGCGTGCTGCGTTGACGTGCACGCCGATCCGGGAAAGCAGCTCCTCCGTCTCGCTGACCATCCGGCGGCGGTCGACGATCCCGAGTCGGCGCGGTTCCCGGCCGAGGAACACGTTCTCCGCCACGGTCCGTTGCGGGACCAGGTTGATCTCCTGGTAGATCGGGCTGATCCCGGCCCGCTGCGCCTCGTACGGCGAGCCGAACCCGACGTCGGCCCCGTCGAAGCGAATGCTGCCGCCATCCCGGCTGTAGACGCCCGTGAGCACCTTGAGCAGGGTCGACTTGCCAGCGCCGTTCTGGCCGATGAGCGCGTGCGCCTCTCCCCGGCCCACCCGCAGCCGTGCCCCCCGCAGTGCTGGGACACCGGCGAAGCTCTTGTGAATGTCCTGCATGTCAAGGATCATGTCGTCCGTCGTCATGTGCCTCTCCCGGGGTGGCGTCGCCGGTGACGGGCGGGCGCGGTCGGTCCCGCCCGTCACCGGGCGCGAATGTGGTCAGTAGGCGTTCGGCAGCGCGGTGGCGGCGTTGCTCGCGTCGAAGAAGGCGTCGTCGTTCACCATCGTGGTCTCGACCTTCTCGCCCCGGCCGTAGGCTTCGAGCACGTCGAACGCCTTGGGACCGAAGCGGGGGTTGCACTCCACGGTCGCGCCGAGCTTGCCGTCGATGATCGCCTGCAGTGCTTCCTTCTGCCCGTCGATCGAGACGACCGTGACGTCCTTGCCGGGCCGCCGACCGGCTGCCTCCAGCGCGGTGATCGCCCCAAGGGCCATCTCGTCGTTGTGCGCGAACACCACGGTGGCCTCCGGGTGCTGCTGGATCATCGCCTCCATCTTCTGGCGGCCCTTGTCCCGGACGAAGTCGCCGTCCTGGGTCGCGACGATCTCCAGTTCGGTGCCCTTGACAGCCTCCCGGAACCCCTCGGCGCGGTCCTTGGCCGCGCTCGAACCGGTGGTGCCGGACAGCTCCAGGATCTTGCCCTTGCCGCCGGCCGCCTTGACGAGCCACTCGCCCGCCTTGCGGCCCTCCGCGACGAAGTCCGAACCGATGAAGGTGACGTAGTCCCGCCCCGCCTGCGCGACACTGCTGTCCACGCTCCGGTCGATCAGGAACACCGGGATGCCCGCGTCGCGCGCCTTGATGACGGCTCGTGCCAGGGGTCCCTCCTCGCGTGGCGTGATCAGGATCGCGTCGACACCCTGGGCGATCAGCGACTCCACGTCCTGGACCTGCTTGGCGGTCTGACCCTGCGCGTCGGTGAAGACGATCTTGTGGCCGCGCTTCTGTGCCTCGTCCTGGATGGACCTGGCCAGCGCGAGGGTCCACGGGTGGTCGGACTGCTGCGCCGCGAAGCCGACGGTGTAGGAGTTTTTCTGCTTCAGCTTCGGTGGTCCGGAACCGGCGTCGGCGGAGGCGTCGCCGGAACCTCCACCGCCACATGCGCCGAGAGCCAGCGCCGCGGTCGCGAAGACCGCGGCGATTTTGAACTTGGACATGGTGTTCCTCTCTATGCCGCGTCGTTGGGAAAGGCCGGGTCAGGCGGGCTCGGTCGGTAGGCGGAACACCGTGATCGAGCACGGCGGGAAGGCGTACCGGAAGGAGCCGCCTGAGACGTGCGCCACCGATTCCACGGGGGTCACGTCGTCCGGTCGGTCGAAGTCGTTGGTTGCTCGTGGGTCGCTGTGCCGCAGCGTCGTCACCTGCCCGGCCCCCGCGACGACGACGTCACGCAACTCGACGTCCGCGGTGATCTCCTCGTCCGGTGAACGGTTGACCACCGACAGGGTGAGCGTGGACTTGTCGGGGTCCCGGGTGGCCGCGACGTCCAGGACCTGGAACGGGTTCATGTCGGCAACCGGCTGCGGCCACAGCCAGTGCATGTTCTCCGGGCTCTCCACGAGGTCGTGGGTGGGTCCGTCGACGAAGGTGTCCAGCGCGACCGACTGGGTGTGCTCGGAGAGCATCCGGAACGGGTGGTAGATCGTCTGGAGGAACATCCCGTCGGGACGGGTGAAGATCGGCGCGATGACGTTGACCATCTGCGCGAGATTGGCCATGCCGACCGTCCGGCAATGCCGGACGAAGATGTTCAGGTACGTGGCGACCGCGAGCGCGTCCGAGTGGTCGTACCGCTCCTCCAGCGGTGGCTGGTCGGAGGGCTCGTACACCCCTTCCGTGTACCGGTACCACACGTTCCACTCGTCATAGGCGACCTTGATCTCGTGGCTGAGCTTCTTGCGGTAGGTGACGCCGTCGATCAGCGCGCGCATGGCGCGCAGCGACCGCTCCGCCTGGTGGGGGGCGAGCACGTTCACCCAGTAGTCGGACGACCCGGTGTAGATGTGGATCGAGTGGTAGTCGACGAGGTCCGCGAGACCCTCCAGGACCACCCGGTCCCACTCGCTCCATCCGTTCTGCCCGCAGGAGACGAGCCGGATGGAGCGGTCCGTACGCTTCATCACGTTGGCGAACTGGCGTGCCCTGCTCACGTACTCCTCGGCGGTGAGCTGGCCGACCTGGTAGTCGCCATACATCTCGTTGCCGAGGGCCCACAACTTCACGCCGTAGGGTTCCTCGCGGCCGTTCTCCCGGCGCTTGTTGGCCCAGTACGTGTCCTTGGTGCCGTTGCAGTACTCGACCCATGCCTGCGCTTCGCTGAACGTGCCGGAGCCCATGTTGACGCAGAGGTACGGCTCGTATCCCTCTCGCTCGCACCACCGCAGGAACTCGTCGGTACCGACAAGATTCGGCTCGGTGAGAAACCACGCCAACTCGAGCCGCTTCGGCCGTTTCTCAGCCGGGCCGATCCCGTCCGTCCACTGGTAGTTCGAGGCGAAGTTTCCGCCCGGCCACCGGAGCACCGGCGGGTTCAATGCCTTCAGGGCCGCGGCGACGTCGCGGCGGAATCCGGTCTCATCGTCGAAAGGGGACCCGGGATCGTACAGCCCGCCGTAGATGCACCGACCGAGGTGTTCCACGAAACCGCTGAAGATCTTCCGGTCCACGGTGCCGATCGCGCGGTCCGCGTCGACCCTGATGCGCGCCATTCCTGCTCCTCGTCATTGGTTGAGATGTACGTGTCCGACAGCCGGTTGGAGTGCCACGGCGAGGGCTTTCACAGTCCGCCGCGCGAGTCGGTGACACAGCGGTCTCGGTCATGCCGTCGCCGAGCGGGGCCAGCCGCGGCGTGCCGGGGTGCTCCGCCTCTGCCCGAAGCGCGTCGCCACGGAGTGCCGGCTGCCGCGTCTACGTGGCATTCCCACCGGGCCGCTCGGGTTCATCTCGACCTGTCCGGCGCGGTGGAGTGGGTGGCAGTGCCGATGGCAGCGGCCGCATCTACCAGAGTCACAGGCCTCCCCGAGGGGGCTAGATGTTAGCGATAACAAAACCAGGTTGCTGCATTGTTAACGCTCACATCTTCTTAGGTCAAGGCCCTGTTCCAACTCGCCCACGAGGTGCCACCATGGTCACCGCCCTACTACCCACCGTACCCAGATAGCCCTCGTCGCGAAGCTGGGCCACCGAGGACACAACCCCCACATCGGTACGGACAACCCGAGCCTTCGGGCTCGCCGCACTGCGCGGCCGAGCCACCACTTCGGGCCCCACCGGGGCGCCGCGACAGATCGCGTGCCCCTACCCGCGTGTACGCGCCACCGCAGAAGACGCGCGTTGCACGCTGCTCCCCAGCCGTCCGGTCATCCGCCACCCCTGCCGGGAGCCCGCATCGTCGTCTTCGGCAAGGCGGCGAGACCGGGAGAACGGTTCGCCCGAGACGCTCGACACGTCACGGTCGAGGAGGGTCGCGCATTTGAGGTCGGGCGATACCGCTACGAGGTAATTGATACCCCGGACCTCCCTGAGCACGACCGGGCAACGGCGGTGGCCCAGCTTGTCGGGTTGGGGACGGAACGCCTGCGACTGCTTCGGGATCTGGACCGGGTTGATGAGCAGTTGCGGCCACGAGTCCAGCAGGCGGTGGCCGCCGGCGTGCCATACCGGCGGATCGCGGAACTGACCGGCTATTCGCGGTCTGCGCTCAGTCGCTGGGGTTCAACTCCAGCCAACCATGATCAACGCGAGACACCTGCGTAGAGAAGTGGGTCACGCCCGCGCCTACGAGCGTGACCCAACCGATTCGAAGGAGTCGAAGCCATGTCGAATCAGCCCACCAGGATTGTGGCACAGTCTGCAGCCGTCAAACAGCACCCGCAGAAGGACCAGACCGCGCGTTCTGGCTGGTTACACGTGACCGACATCCCACCGGAGCTGACCACTGGAGAGCCGTGTGTCAGGGTAACCGACCAGCACGGTTCGGGAAGAGGCCGACAGAAAAGGACCCACACCATGGGCACCTCGCTGGCGGCCCGCTTCACTCGGCGGGCGGGGACGAGGAAACCGACGGCCGAAATGCTGCACGGCGTCTCGTTCGGCGACCCGCCGGACGATCCACCGTTCCACGTCGCCGGCGCTGGCGGTGCCCTCACTCTTCGCTGCCCCGGCAGCCGGCCGATCGCTGGATCCCCGCAAGGCTCACCTCTCGTGGCGTCTTTCCATGGCCCCACTCGAACTGAGCGCGGACTTACGGGGAGTGACCGTCGCACGGTGAGAGACGGATGGTCGCGGGGAAGGGTGTGGTTGAGACCGTGAAGTGAGCGTTAACACGTACGCGTGTGAGCGCCAACATACGCACGGATCCCGATCATGTCAACGCTTCTCCCTGCTGCGACATCTGCCGTCGACAAGAAGAACATCAGGGGTTGACGTGGCCGGATGTTAGCGCTCACACTTCTGCGTCAGATGGGCTGCGAAGCCGGGGACCGGTCGCACGGGAGGGCACACATGGCGTCAGAAAGTTGGAGGAAGTCCGATGTCGAAGAAGTTCCTCGCGGCCGTCGCCGGCGTGGTGCTGGCCGCCGGCCCGGTCGGGTGCGGTGGTGATCTCCGACCGGATGACGGTGTTGCGCAACGGCCGTCTGGTGGGGAGTACCACACCGCCGAGCTCAGCCGGCTCGAGTTGGTCTCGCTCATGATCGGACGGGAGTTCGGCGCCTTGGCGGAGGTGGAGCGGCTCGCCGAACAGGCCGGCGAGGAAGCCGCCACCGTTCCCGTGCTGCGGGCCACCGGAATCGGCCGCAAGGGCTCGGCCGCGCCGCTCGACCTGCAGATCAACCGGGGTGAGGTGCACCCAAGGCGCGGGCCGCCCTGCTGCGCCGCACCCGGCGACGGCACGCGCCCCCGAATCCCGACGCCGAGCCCGCGGCCCGACCGAACCCGCGGAACCAGACCCCGATGATGGTGGAGAAGGTGGCCCAGCCATGACGACCTCAGCAACGCCCGTCAAGGGCAGGGTCCCGCTCAGGGCGCTTTCGGGCCGGCGGTCGATTCCCGGCCGGGTCGTCCCGGTGGTCGCCACGTTCGTGCTGTTCGCGCTCCTCTTCGGGGTCGGCACCGCCCGCTACGACGGGTTCCTGTCCGGTCAGGTCGTGGCCAACCTGTTCATCGACAACGCCTTCCTCATCGTCCTGGCCGTCGGCATGACCTTCGTCATCATCACGGGGGGCATCGACCTGTCGGTGGGCGCGGTGGTGGCGCTGTCCACGATGGTGGCCGCCGCCGGTCTGCGGGCCGGGCTTCCGGCGCCGCTCGTGGTGCTGCTGGTGCTGGCCATGGGATCGACGTTCGGCCTGCTCATGGGCCTGGTCATCCACCACTTCGAGATCCAGCCGTTCATCGTCACACCGGCCGGCATGTTCCTCGCCCGGGGACTGTGCTTCGTCGTCGGCGTGGAGTCGATCTCGATCAAGGACCAGACCTTCCGCACCTTCGCCACCGCCGCGATCCCGCTGTCCGGCACCGTCTCGATCACCTGGAGCGTGGTGATCGCCCTGGCCGTCGTGGCGGTGGCGGTCTGGGTCCTGCACCGCACCCGGTTCGGACGCACGGCGTACGCGGTCGGCGGCAACGAGAACTCGGCGATGCTCATGGGCCTGCCGGTCGCCAGGGTCAAGGTCGGCGTCTACGTCATCAGCGGCCTTTGTTCCGCGATCGCCGGGCTCCTGTTCGCCCTCTACATGCTCTCCGGCTACGGCCTGCACGCCGTCGGCATGGAACTGGACGCCATCGCCTCCGCCGTCATCGGGGGCACGCTGCTCTCCGGCGGCGTCGGTTACGTCCTCGGCTCGCTGCTCGGCGTCCTCGTCCTGGGTGTCATCCAGACACTGATCTCGTTCCAAGGCACGCTGAGTTCATGGTGGACAAAGATCGCGATCGGAACCCTGCTGCTCCTCTTCATCGTGATGCAGCGGGTCTTCATGCGGAGGCGGCCGTGACGGCGGCCGCGGCCAAGGCGCCGGTGATGGCCGACGTCGCCCGTCTGGCGGGCGTGTCGCACCAGACGGTGTCCCGGGTGATCAACGGGTCGCCCAGCATCAAGCCGGAGACGCGGGAACGGGTGCTCCAGGCCATCGACCGGCTCGGCTACCGTCCCAACACCGCCGCCCGCGCGCTGGTGCGCGGCCGCTCCGGGATCATCGGCATCATCGGTACCGCCCGGACGCTGTTCGGCCCGACCAGCATCCACCGGAGCGTCGAGGACGCGGCCCGCGCCGCCGGCTACTTCGCCACCTCGGTGAACCTCACCGAGGTGACCCGGCGGGCGCTCAGCGACGCCACCGAGCACCTCATGCGTGTCGGCGTGGAGGGCATCGTCATGATCGCCGGGCACGACGAGGCGCTCGAGGTGGTGCGTACGCAGCGCTCCCAGGTCCCGTTCGTGGTGGTGGAGGGGGACCTGTCGAAGGCGTCCCGCACCGTCGGGGTGGACCAGGTGCTCGGCGCCCGAATGGCTACCGAGCACCTGCTGGGACTCGGACACCGCGAGATCGTGCACGTGAGCGGTCCGCTCAACTGGGCGGAGGCCCGCGCCCGGGTCGAGGGCTGGCGCCTGGCGATGAGCGCGGCGGGCCTGCGCCCGGCCGAGCCGGTTCGGGGCGACTGGAGCTCCGAGAGCGGGTACGTCGCCGGGCTGCGGATCAGCGCAATGCCCGAGACGACCGCGGTGTTCGCCGCCAACGACCAGATGGCGATCGGGGTGCTCCGCGCACTGCACGAGTCCGGCCGGAGGGTGCCGGAGGACATCTCCGTCGTCGGGTTCGACGACGTCCCCGAGGCGCCCTACCTCATCCCGCCGCTGACCACGATCCAGCAGGACTTCGACGCCGTCGGTCGCCGGGCGATCGAGGTCGTCACGCAGGCGATCCAGGGCGGGGAACTCCAGCCCTCGCCGTTGGTCACCCCCAAGCTCGTGGTGCGTGGGAGCACCGCGCCACCGACAAGGACCAGCACATGAGCAACGACAGGTACGTGGTGGGCGTCGACTTCGGCACCCTGTCGGGCCGGGCCCTCGTGGTCCGGGTCTCCGACGGCGCCGAGCTGGGCTCGGCCGTGCACGAGTACCCGCACGCCGTGCTGACCGACGCCCTCCCCTCCGGCCCGGCGCTGCCCCCTGAGTGGGCACTGCAGGTGCCCCAGGACTACCGCGAGGTCCTGCGGGTGGCGGTGCCGTCGGCGGTACGGCGGGCGGGGATCGACCCGGCCGACGTCATCGGTATCGCCACCGACTTCACCGCCTGCACCGTGCTGCCGACCACGGCCGACGGCACGCCGCTGTGCGAGCTGCCGGCGTACGCCCACCGGCCGCACTCCTACGTCAAGCTGTGGCGGCACCACGCCGCCCAGGGACAGGCCGACCGCATCAACGAGCTGGCCCGCCGCCGCGGGGAGGCATGGCTGCCGCGCTACGGCGGGCTGATCTCCTCGGAGTGGGAGTTCGCCAAGGCGCTGCAGGTCCTCGAAGAGGATCCCGAGGTGTACGCCGCGACCGAACGCTGGGTGGAGGCCGCGGACTGGATCGTGTGGCAGCTGTGCGGCAGGTACGTCCGCAACGCGTGCACCGCCGGCTACAAGGGCATCCTCCAGGACGGGACGTACCCCACTCCGGAGTTCCTCGCCGTGCTCAACCCCGGCTTCGCGCGCTTCGTCGTCGACAAGCTTGAGCACCCGATCGGCCAGCTCGGTGAGGCGGCCGGCCGGCTCACCGCGCAGGCGGCCGCCTGGACGGGCCTGCCCGAGGGCATCGCGGTGGCCGTCGGCAACGTCGACGCCCACGTCACCGCGCCCGCGGCCCAGGCCACCGAGCCCGGCCAGCTGGTGGCGATCATGGGCACCTCCACCTGCCACGTCATGTCCAGCACCGTGCTGCGCGAGGTGCCGGGCATGTGCGGCGTCGTGGACGGCGGGATCATCCCCGGGCTCTGGGGCTACGAGGCCGGCCAGTCCGGGGTGGGCGACATCTTCGGTTGGTTCACCCGCACGGGCGTGCCCGCGGCGTACGCGGCCGAGGCGCAGGAGCGCGGCTTCTCGGTGCACGAACTGCTCACCGAGCGGGCCGCCGGCCAGGCGGTAGGTGAGCACGGGCTCATCGCCCTCGACTGGCACAGCGGCAACCGGTCGGTCCTCGTCGACCACGAGCTGTCCGGGGTCGTCGTCGGGCAGACGCTGGCGACCCGCCCGGAGGACACCTACCGCGCGCTGCTCGAGGCCACCGCATTCGGCACCCGGGTCATCCTAGAGACGTTCCGGGACAGCGGCGTACCGGTCGAAGAGCTCATCGTCGCCGGCGGCCTGACCAAAAACCGCCTGCTCATGCAGATCTACGCCGACGTGACCCGGATGCCGCTGTCGGTCCTCGGTTCCGAGCAGGGGCCCGCGCTCGGCTCGGCGATCCACGCCGCGGTCGCCGCCGGCGCCCACCCCGGCATCACGACCGCGGCCAAGGCCATGGGCCGGGTCACCCGGGCCGCGTACCTGCCCGACGAGGAACGAGCAGCGGCCTACGACGCACTGTTCGCCGAGTACCTGGCGCTCCACGACTACTTCGGCCGGGGTGCGAACCCGGTCATGAAGCGACTCAAGGAGATCCGCCGTTCCGCGATGGCCACCGCCGGCCGGAAGGAGAGCTGACCGTGACCGTTCTGACCGACGTCGACGCGACGATCCGGCACCTGCGCGAGGAGGTGTGCCGGCTGCACGTCGAGCTGACGCACTACGAGCTCGTGGTGTGGACCGCCGGCAACGTGTCGGCCCGTGTGCCCGACCGGGACCTCATGGTCATCAAGCCCAGCGGCGTGCCGTACGACCAGCTCACCCCGGACAACATGGTCGTCTGCGACCTGTCCGGCCGGGTCGTCGACGGCAACCGCGCGCCGTCGTCCGACACCGACGCCCAGGCGTACGTCTACCGCCACATGCCGCACGTCGGCGGTGTCGTGCACACCCACTCGACCTACGCCACCGCCTGGGCATCGCGCGGGGAACCCATCCCGTGCGTGCTGACGATGATGGCCGACGAGTTCGGTGGCGACATCCCCGTCGGCCCGTTCGCGCTCATCGGCGACGATTCCATCGGGCGCGGGATCGTCCAGACCCTCTCGCAGAGCCGCTCGCCGGCGGTACTCATGCGCAACCACGGCGTCTTCAGCATCGGACCGACGGCCCGGGCAGCGGTCAAGGCCGCCGTCATGTGTGAGGACGTGGCCCGCACCGTCCACATCGCCCGGCAACTGGGCCAGCCGCTGCCCATCGCCGAGCACGAGATCGACTCGCTCTACGACCGCTACCAGAACGTCTACGGGCAGCGCTGACCCGCCCGAGCCACCCGAGGAGACCACCCATGCCTGCTGACCCCCAGAACGCCCCCGAGCTGTGGTTCCTGACCGGCAGCCAGCACCTGTACGGCGAGGACACCCTGCGCCAGGTGGCTGAGCAGTCGCAGGCCATCGCCAAGCAGCTCGACGCCAGCAGCCTGCTGCCCGCCAAGGTGGTCTGGCAGCCGGTCCTCGCCGACCCGGCTGCCATCCACGCCCGGGTGCTGGAGGCAAACGCGGCGACGCGCTGCATCGGCGTCATCACCTGGATGCACACGTTCTCCCCGGCGAAGATGTGGATCGCGGGCATGGACGCCCTGCGCAAGCCGATGCTGCACCTGCACACCCAGGCCGGCGCGGAACTTCCCTGGTCCACCATCGACATGGACTTCATGAACCTCAACCAGGCAGCCCACGGCGACCGCGAGTTCGGCTACCTCACCGCCCGGCTCGGCGTGGCCCGCAAGGTCGTCGCCGGGCACGTCAGCAACCCCGTCGTGGTGGAGCGGGTCGCCGCCTGGGCGCGCGCCGCCCTCGGCGCGCACGAGCTGCGGACGCTACGGTTGGCCCGGTTCGGCGACAACATGCGCGACGTGGCCGTCACCGAAGGGGACAAGGTCGAGGCGCAGTTGCGGTTCGGGGTCTCCGTCAACACGTACGGCGTGAACGAGCTGGTAAAGGTCGTCGACGACATCCCCGACGCGGAGATCGACGACCTGGTCGAGCAGTACCTCGACGCCTACGACGTGGCGGCCGAGCTGTGCCCGGGCGGGGACCGCCACGAGTCCCTGCGCTACGGCGCCCGGATCGAGGCGGGCCTGCGGGCTTTCCTCTCCGACGGCGGCTTCCAGGCGTTCACGACCAACTTCGAGGACCTCGGCGGCCTGCGCCAGCTTCCCGGCCTCGCCGTGCAGCGGCTGATGGCCGATGGTTACGGCTTCGGCGGCGAGGGCGACTGGAAGACCTCGGTCATGCTCCGCACCACCAAGGTCATGGAAGCCGGCCGTCCCGGCGGCACGAGCTTCATGGAGGACTACACCTACCACCTGGTGCCCGGGCAGGAGAAGATCCTCGGCGCCCACATGCTCGAGGTCTGCCCCAGCATCGCCGGACGCAGGCCGACCCTCGAGATCCACCCCCTCGGCATCGGCAACCGGGAGGACCCGGTGCGCCTGCGCTTCACTGCCGCCCCCGGCCCCGCCGTGGTGGTGGGCATCAGCGACCTGGGAGACCGCTTCCGCCTCACCCTCAACGAGGTCGACGTCGTCGAGCCCGAGGAGGCACTGCCCAGGCTTCCGGTCGCGTGCGCCCTGTGGGAGCCGCTACCCACCCTGTCGACCTCGGCCGAGTGCTGGCTGCTCGCCGGCGGCCCGCACCACACCGTCCTGTCGAAGGCGGTCGGCACGCCGGAGTTCCGCGAACTGGCCGAGATGCTGCGTACGGAGCTCGTGGTCATCGACGCGGACGCCACGCCGGAGAGGCTCCAGCGGGAACTCCGGTGGAGCGGCGCCTACCACCGCCTTGCCGCGCGGCTGTAACCCCAGCGCGCCGGGCGGCGGAAACCGTCAGGTGCTGAGTACCGATGCGGTGTGGGGCGTCCTGACCGGCCTGGTGGCCGCGGTGCTCCTGCTCGCCGGCGGGCTGTCCGCCCTGCAGTCGCTGACCATCCTCGCCGCGCTGCCGTTCCTGTTCGTGATGGTCGGCATGGTCGCCGGGCTGCTCCGGGAGCTGCGCCGGGAACCGCTCAGCGTGACGGCGGCCCCCGAGGTCCGCGCCCTGGCGGTCGCCGCCGGACTGCGGGGAGCGCGCAAGCGCGAGGCATCCTGACCCGCCACGTCGACGCGGGCCGTCCCGAACGTGTGGGCCGGCCCGCGTCGTCGCCGTTCGCGGGAGGTGTTTCACGATCACCGTTCGGCTGGACAGGGGCGCACCGCCACGGTCAGAGTGGCCCCGTGAGATACCTGCGTACGGCCGGTGCGGCGGCCATCCGTCGGCCCCGGCCCGTCGACGAGGCCGAGTTCGTCGCCGCCGCCCGGCGCAGCCACGACCTGCACCACCCGTGGCTGGCCGCCCCGGACACCGCCGAGGCGTACGCCGCGTACCTGCGCAAGATCCGTCGCCGGGACCACGCCGGCTACCTGATCTGCGACCGGGCCACGGGGGCGATCGCCGGGTACGCCAACATCAGCGGCATCCTGCTCGGTGCGCTGCGCGGCGGGTACCTCGGCTATGCCGCGTTCCTGCCGTACGGCGGCACGGGACACGCCTCGGCCGGCATCGGCCTGGTGGTCGAGCACGCGTTCACCGCCCTGGGCCTGCACCGGCTGGAGGCGAACATCCAGCCGGGCAACGAGCCGTCGCGGCGGGTGGCCCGCAAGCTCGGCTTCCGGCTGGAGGGCTACTCGCCGGACTACCTGTTCATCGACGGGGCGTGGCGGGACCACGAGCGCTGGGCGATCACCGCTCCGGCCTGATTGCCTAGTGCGGTGTTCCGCCTTCGCCGGTTTGCTGCGCGTCGATCATGGAGGTGTGGTGCCCGACAAAGTGGGGCGTTGACCGCTTTTGTGGCACCACAACTGCAAGATGGCAAGAGCGAGCCCGCACCGTTGTACCCCTGGCTCTCAGTCTCGGGCCCGGGTGACGGGGGAGACCGGGGCGGCCCTGGCGGAGTACGCCCCAGTTCTTCTCGGCGTGTAACGGGTTCGCATCCGTGACAGTCCGCTTAGGGCGCCGCTACTGTCGGAACGCGCGCGCGTGTCCGTGCAGGTCGGAAGGGCGGACGAGCGCTCCTGGAAGTCTCGCCGGCACGATCGAGCAGGAATTGGGGAAGTGATGGGGACCGCCAGCGACTACGTACTCAACGAGCTTCGGCTGCTCCGGGCGTCGCTCGGGTCGAGTCAGGAGGAGTTCGGCCGGACCATCGGGTACTCCGGCTCCCATGTCAGCTCCGTGGAGACGGGCGGGCGCCCGCCGACGAAGGAGTACATGGAGGCCGTCGACCGGGCGCACGACCCCGCGTATCAGCCGGGCGGGGAGGGCCGGTTCATGCGGATGCTGCGCGACCTGGGCAAGCTGGACGTGACGCCGACCTGGCTGCGCGAGTGGATCGAGCTGGAGCGCGACGGCACCCTGCTGCGCTGGTACGAGCCGGCATTCCTGCCGGGCCTGCTGCAGACCGAGGCGTACGCCCGCGCCACAATGGCGCACAGCCTGCTCCACCCTGAGGAGGTTGAGCAGCGGGCGGCGTCGCGGCTGGAGCGGCAGCAGATCCTGACCCGGGAATCTCCCATCCCGCTGGTCGCCGTGCTCGACGTCATGGTGCTGCGCCGGCCGATCAACGGGCGCCCCGGCGTGATGGCCGAGCAGCTCGA
This sequence comes from Micromonospora sp. NPDC048830, assembly GCF_043198215.1. Classification (NCBI taxonomy): domain Bacteria; kingdom Bacillati; phylum Actinomycetota; class Actinomycetes; order Micromonosporales; family Micromonosporaceae; genus Micromonospora; species Micromonospora sp. NPDC048830. The sequence goes on along the minus strand of NZ_JBICUP010000038.1, from coordinate 35,218 downwards.
ACACCTCGCCAAGCTGGCGGAACTGCCGCACGTCCAGATCCTTGTGGTCGCCGAGGACGCCGGGCTCTACCCTGGTTTGCAGGGAGCCTTCATCCTGGCCACGCTGAGCGACGGGGCGGTGGTGGCCCACCTCGACCACCAGGTCAAAGCGCAGGTGGTGGACGGGGTGGACGACCTTGCTACCCTCCAGCGGACGTGGGAAGTGGTCAGAGGTGAAGCCCTCTCGCGCAGGCAGTCACTCGAACTGATCAGGGAGGCGGCGCAGACATGGACGTGACCGGTGCCAGGTGGCACAAGTCGACCCGCTCGGGTTCTAACGGCGGCTCGTGTGTGGAGGTGGCCGACAACCTGCCCGGCGTCGTGCTCGTACGCGACACGAAGGACCGGGACGGCGGCACGCTCCACTTCGACCCGAAGACGTGGCAGGCGTTCGTCGACCTGGCCAAGCACATCGACCCCACCGCCTGATCCCCCCGGCGCGACGCCGCGCCCCGAACACCGCGCAACTTCAGGGAAGATGCCGCCTCGCGGCGCCCGGCAGGCAGCATCTTCCCTGAAGTTGTCGACGCGCCGGCGTCACCAGTTTGAGACGGTCGGTTCGCCGAGTTGGCCGAGGTCGGGGCCGAGGCTCGGCGTGGCTGCGGTCCGCATGGTTCCGCCGTCCCTGTCGAAGATCTTCAGCTTGGTGACCTGGCGGGGATCCACGCGCGTCGCGCCCACCCCGGCCTCCAGGCTCCCGCTGGCGATCGTCCGCCCCCGACCGTCGAGCAGCTCGACGCGGGCCGCCGACTCCGGGCCGGCGACCAGCACGGTTGACCGACGGCGGAAACTGTCGGCGGGTCCGGGCGGCCGATCCGCCCCATGTCGCCGACATGGCGGCGTCCGGAGGGCGCGGACACCCCTGTGTCGCCGACATCGAGTCGACGATTCGGGATCGGCCATTCTGGCGATTCCGGATGCGGGGGTTGATGACGATCTGCCGGACCCGCCGCCGGACCCGGGAAGGCGAGGGCCCGCCAGGGTGCTCCTGGCGGGTCCTCGCTGCCTGTTCGGCGGGGTCGAGAGTCGGAGGCGCGGCCCGAAACGGATCCACGCCCGGAGCGCGGAAGGCCCGGTGCGACGGACCGGCGGTGTGCGCACCGGCAGGTGAACGTACCGGCGTCCCGAGGAATCGGAATCCCACGATCTTCCCGTACCCCTCGGGTAAGATCAGGGGCCGAGTCGAGAGGCGCTGCAACGGGCGTCCCCGCCCGCCACGCTCGGCTCACCTTCACGACAAGGGCGCCTCCGGTGGATACGGAGGCGGTTGGCATGGATGGTTCACGCAGCCGGAGCGACGTGGTCGCGGCCCTGCGACGCGCGATGGCCGAGCGGGTCATGGTCCTCGACGGCGCGTGGGGCACGATGTTGCAGCGCGCCGGGCTGGCTCCGGCCGACTATCGCGGCGCCGTGGTCGACGAGGGGCACCCGTGCGACGTGACGGGTGACCCGGACCTGCTGAACCTGACCCGGCCGGACCTGATCCTGGACCTGCACCGGCGGTACGTGTCGGCCGGCGCCGACGTGATCACCACCAACACGTTCACCGCGACCAGCATCGGGCAGGCCGACTACGGCCTGGAGCACCTGGTCCGCGAGATGAACCTGCGCGGCGCGCGGCTCGCGCGGCAGGTGGCGGACGAGGCCGGCGGCCGGTTCGTGGCGGGCTCGGTCGGCCCGCTGAACGTCACCCTGTCGCTGTCGCCCCGGGTCGACGACCCGGCGTATCGGGCGGTCACCTTCGACCAGGTCAAGGACGCCTACGGCGAACAGATGACGGCGCTGGCCGAGGGGGGCGTCGACCTGCTCATGATCGAGACCGCCTTCGACACGCTCAACGTGAAGGCGGCGATCGCCGCGGCCCGCGAGGTGGCCCCCGACCTGCCGCTGTGGATCTCGGTCACCATCGTCGACCTCAGCGGCCGGACCCTGTCGGGCCAGACCGTCGAAGCATTCTGGACCTCGGTCGAGCGGGCCGAGCCCCTGATCGTCGGCCTCAACTGCTCGCTCGGCGCGGCCGAGATCCGCCCGTACGTCGCCGACCTGGCCCGGCTCGCCGGCGCCTACGTGGCCTGCCACCCGAACGCCGGCCTGCCGAACGCGTTCGGCGGGTACGACCAGACACCCGACGAGACGGCTCGGCTGATCGGCGAGTTCGCCACCGCCGGCCTGGTCAACGTCGTCGGCGGCTGCTGCGGCACCACGCCCGAGCACATCGCGCGGATCGCCACCGCCGTGCGGGACGTCGCCCCGCGGGCCGTGGCCGTCCCGCCGGCCACGACCCGGTTCAGCGGCCTGGAGCCGTTCGAGATCGGCCCGGACACCGGCTTCGTGATGATCGGTGAGCGGACCAACGTCACCGGCTCGGCGAGGTTCCGGCGGCTGATCGAGGCGGACGACTTCCAGGGCGCGGTCGACGTCGCCCTCGACCAGGTCCGCGGCGGCGCCAACATCCTCGACGTCAACATGGACGCCGACCTGCTCGACAGTGAGCGGGCGATGACCACGTTCCTCAACCTGATCGCGACCGAGCCGGAGATCGCCAAGGTCCCGATCATGATCGACAGCTCGAACTGGCGCGTGCTCGAGGCCGGGCTGAAGTGCGTGCAGGGCAAGGGCGTGGTCAACTCGATCAGCCTCAAGGAGGGCGAGGAGGAGTTCCTCGCCCAGGCCCGGCGGATCCGCGGCTTCGGCGCCGGCGTCGTCGTGATGGCCTTCGACGAGCAGGGGCAGGCCGACAGCACGCGGCGCAAGGTGGAGATCTGCGCCCGCGCGTACGACCTCCTGGTCGGCCGGGCCGGCTTCGCGCCCGAGGACATCGTGTTCGACCCGAACGTGCTCGCCGTCGCCACCGGCATCCCGGAACACAACGGGTACGCGAAGGCGTTCATCGACGCCCTGCCGCTGATCAAGCAGCGCTGCCCGGGCGCCCGGACCAGCGGCGGCATCTCGAACCTGTCGTTCTCCTTCCGGGGCAACGACGTGGTACGCGAGGCGATGCACTCGGCGTTCCTGCTGCACGCGGTGCGCGCCGGGCTGGACATGGGGATCGTGAACGCCGGCCAGCTCGCGGTCTACGAGGACATCCCCGCCGACCTGCTGGAACTCGTCGAGGACGTGCTGTTCGACCGGCGCCCGGACGCGACCGAACGGCTGGTGTCCTTCGCGTCCACGGTCACGGGAACCGGCACCAGGCGGACCGCCGACCTGTCCTGGCGCGCGGGCTCCGTCCGTGAACGCCTCTCGTACGCGCTGGTCCACGGTGTCGTCGACTTCGTCGAGGAGGACACGGAGCAGGCGCGGCAACTGCTCGGGCGCCCGCTCGACGTGATCGAGGGTCCGCTCATGGACGGCATGAAGGTCGTCGGCGAGCTGTTCGGCGCCGGCAAGATGTTCCTGCCGCAGGTGGTCAAGAGCGCCCGCGTGATGAAACGCGCCGTCGCCTACCTCGAGCCGTACATGGACAAGGAGAAGAGCACCGGACACAGCCGGGGCAAGGTCGTGCTCGCCACCGTCAAGGGCGACGTCCACGACATCGGCAAGAACATCGTCGGCGTGGTGCTGGGCTGCAACGCCTACGAGGTCATCGACCTCGGCGTGATGGTGCCGGCGGCGAAGATCCTGGACACCGCGGTCGCCGAGGGCGCCGACATCGTCGGCCTGTCCGGGCTGATCACGCCGTCGCTGGACGAGATGGTGACGGTCGCCGCCGACATGCGCCGGCGCGGTCTGCGCCTCCCGCTGCTGATCGGCGGGGCGACGACCTCGAAGCAGCACACCGCGGTGCGGATCGCGCCCGCCTACGACGGCCCGACCGTGCACGTCCTGGACGCGTCCCTGGTCGTCGGGGTGGTGTCCGACCTGCTCGACGCCGAGCGGGCCAGCAAGCTGGACGCCGCCAACCGGGCGGAGCAGGAGCGCCTGCGCGAGCAGCACCTGACCCGCCGCGGCCTGGGGCTGCTGAGCCTCGAGCAGGCCCGCGCCAACCGCGAGCGGGTCGACTTCGCCGACCTGCCGACCCCCGCGTTCACGGGCGTACGCGCCGTGGAGCTGCCGGTCGGCGAGCTGCGCCCGCTGATCGACTGGCAGTTCCTGTTCCTGGCCTGGGGGTTGAAGGGCAAGTTCCCGCGGATCCTCGACCAGCCGGCGGCCCGGGAGCTGTACGACGACGCCAACGCCCTGCTCGACGTCATCGAGGCCGAGGGCGCGTTCGAGGCCCGCGGCGGGTACGGCTTCTGGCCCGCGTACGCCGAGGGCGACGACATCGTGGTCGACGGGGTCCGGTTCCCGATGCTGCGGCAGCAGACCGGCAAGCCGGAGGGGCGGGCCAACCGCTGCCTGGCCGACTACGTGGCCGGGGCCGGGGACCACCTCGGGGGCTTCGCGGTCGCCGTCCACGGCGCCGACGCCCTGGCCGCGCGGTACGAGGCCGAGCACGACGACTATCGGTCGATCATGGTCAAGGCGCTGGCCGACCGGCTCGCCGAGGCGTTCGCCGAGTACGTCCACCTGCGGGCGCGCCGCGAGTGGTTCGAGCCCGACGCCGACCCGAAGGTCGAGGACCTGCACGCCGAGCGCTTCCGGGGCATCCGGCCCGCGTTCGGCTACCCGGCCTGCCCGGACCACACGCTGAAGCGCGAGCTGTTCGACCTGCTCGACGCCGGGTCGCGGGGGATCGGCCTGACCGCGTCGTACGCCATGACCCCGGCCGCCAGCGTCAGCGGCATGATCTTCGCCCATCCCGCGTCCCGGTACTTCACCGTCGGCCGCATCGGCAGGGATCAACTCGAGGAGTACGCCGTCCGGCGCGGCTGCGCGGTGGCCGAGGCGGAGAGGTGGCTGCGACCCAACCTCGCCTGACTGCATCCGCGCGGGCGCTGTGGTGTGCTCCCATCCGGGCATCGTCGCCCCGGAACACCCCCGTTGTCTATATTGCCGTTCTTGAATTCCCGGCTTGAGTGTTTGCCCGTCCGGCCGGGGGGAACCGCAGCGGACATGACGAAACCTCGTGTGGTGATCGTGGGAGCCGGGTTCGCCGGTTACCACGCGGCGAAGACGTTGAGCCGGATCGCCCGGGACCGGGCCGAGATCGTGCTGCTGAATTCGACCGACTACTTCCTCTACCTGCCGCTGCTGCCCGAGGTGGCCGCCGGGGTGGTCGAGCCCGGCCGGATCTCCGTGCCGCTCAGCGGCACCCTGAACGGCGTCCGGGTCGTCGTCGGCGAGGCCGACCGGGTGGACCTGCAGAACCGCTGGGTGGGCTACACCAATCCCGAGGGCGACACCGGCAAGCTCGCGTACGACCGGCTCGTGCTCTCCGTCGGCAGCGTCAACAAGCTGCTGCCCATCCCCGGCGTCACCGAGTACGCCCACGGGTTCCGCGGCCTGCCGGAGGCGCTCTACGTGCACGACCACGTGGTCCGCCAGATCGAGCTGGCCGAGCTGGCCGAGGACCCGGCGGAGCGGCGGGCGCGCGCCACGTTCGTCGTGGTCGGCGCCGGCTACACGGGCACCGAGGTGGCCGCGCACGGCCAACTCTTCACCGACCGGCTGGTCGCCCAGCGCCCGCACCTCGACGTCCGGCCCCGCTGGATGCTGCTCGACGTGGCCCCGAGGGTGCTGCCCGAGATGGACCAGCGGATGTCGGACACGGCCGACCGGGTGCTGCGCCGGCGCGGCGTCGACGTCCGGATGGGCACGTCGGTGGCCGAGGCCACCCCGGACGGGGTCAAGCTGTCCGACGGGGAGTACGTGCCGACGTGCACGCTGGTCTGGTGCGTCGGCGTGCGTCCCGACCCGTTCGTCGCCGAGCTGGGCCTGCGCACCGAGAAGGGCCGCCTGACGGTCGACGAGTACCTGACCGTCCCCGGCTATCCCGAGGTGTACGCCTGCGGCGACGCCGCAGCGGTGCCCGACCCCAACAACCCCGGCAGGATCTGCGCGATGACCGCGCAGCACGCCCAGCGCCAGGGCAAGCTGGCCGCCCACAACATCGCCGCCTCGTACGGGCAGGGCCGGCGCCGGCCGTACCGGCACCGCGAGCTGGGCTGGGTGGTCGACCTCGGCGGCAAGGACGCGGCCGCGAACCCGCTGAAGGTGTCCATGTCCGGGCTGCCCGCCAAGGCCGTCACCCGCGGCTACCACCTGCTGGCCATGCCGTCGAACCGGGCCCGGGTCGGCGCGGACTGGCTGCTCGACGCCACCCTGTCCCGTCCGGCCGTGCAGCTCGGCCTGATACCCGCGAACGCCGTGCCGCTGGAGAGCACGTCGCCGGAGGTGGCCCGCCGGGGCTGACGGCCACCGCTCGCCGGGGCTGACGGGCGAGCCCCCGGCGAGCCGTCGGACGGCGCACGGTCGTCAGCGTGACTCCGGCCGGCGCCTCCTCTTGCCGAACGGCAGACGATCACGAAAGGGGGTGCGCCCGCCGGGACCCTCCGGCACCGCCGGTGGCGTGGGCCGGCGCTCGGGCGGGAGGAACTCGCGGAGCAGCACCTGGGCGATGCCCGCGGCGGGGACGGCCAGCAGCGCGCCGAGCAGACCGGCCAGTTCGGCCGCCAGCAGGATGCTCAGCACGACGCTCAACGGGCTGAGCCGGACCGCGCGGGAGATCACCACCGGTGCCAGCAGGTGGTTCTCCACCTGCTGGTAGACCACGAAGAAGACCAGCACGACGATCCCGGCGGTGGGGGAGTGCAGGAAGGCCGCCGCCGCCGCGATGACCGCGCCGAGGGTCGCCCCGACCAGCGGGATCAGGTCGGTGAGGGCCACCAGCAGCGCGATCACCCCGGCGAACGGCACCCCGGTCAGGGTCAGCACGACGAAGGTCAGCACGCCGACGATCAGGCTGATGAGCAGGTTCCCGCCGAGATAGCCGGTCACCACCCGGGACACGCCCCGGCCGATCCGCCGCATCCGCTCGTCGTGCTCGTCGCCGACCATGCGCAGCAGCCCGGAGGTGATCCGGGGAGCCTGCAACACCATCAGGTACGACACCACGATCACGGTGGCGATGCCGGCGCCGGTTTCCACCGCGCTGCGCAGGAACCCGTACGCGGGCCCCCCGAGTCGCCCACCGAGCTGGCTCAGATGGTCGGAGTGGCTGACCACGAACTGGCGCAGCCGCAGCCGGTTCAGCAGCTCGCCGGCCGGCCCCCGGCCCTCCCGGGCCTCCCGCAGCAGCTCCGGCGCCCGGTCGGCGAACCGGGTCACCTCGCCCACCAGCGGCAGGACGATCCCCGCGAGCAACGCCCCCAGCACGACGAACACGACGACGAACACCAGCAGGGTGGCCAGCGCGCGCCGCCGCACCAGGCGGCGCTGGACCGCGTCGACCAGCGGCTTCAGCGCGACCGCCAAGAACGCCGCGACGACGACCCAGGTCAGTACGCGCCGCGTGGCCCAGACCAGCGCGAGCACCACCACGGTCGCCAGCACCACCCCGATGACGACCGCGGTCCGGCGGGCGGTTGTCCGGTCGTCGCCGTTTCTCATCCGGCGCGGCTACCCGGCGGACGCCACCGGAAACCCCTCTCATCCGGCGCGGCTACCCGGCCGGCGCCGCCGGAAACCCCGTTGGCCGCCCACGCGCCGTCCGCGCCCCTGACGTGCCACGGGTGTCAGGGAAGGGTGCCCCCTGCCGCCCCGACGCCGAGGGAGGCGTCGGTCCCCGGCCGGGCACCGGCGACGAACTCGTCGAGGGCCGGCCCGTGCAGCACCCGGCCGGGGACCGGGTCGCGGGCCACCCGCGCGGCCAGCCGGCCGACCGGCAACCGGCCCGCCCGCCGGGCGGCGACGAGCACCACGTTGCCGTAGCGGCGCCCGCGCAGCATCCGCCGGTCGGCGACCACGCAGACGTCGGCGAAGACGGCGCGCAGGGTGGCCACCCGGGCGCGGGTGAACACCAGCGGCGGCAGGTCCGTGACGTTGACCAGGAGGATGCCGTCCGGGCGCAGCACCCGGGCCGCCTCGGCGGCGAACTCGACGCTGGCCACGTGCCCCGGCATCCGGGCCGCCCGGTAGACGTCGGCGAGCACCAGGTCGTACCGGGCGGGCGGGGCGGCGGCGACCGCGTCCCGCGCGTCGGCGACCTCGACGCGTACCCCCGGTGGCGGCGGGGGCAGGTCGCGGCGGACCAGCTCGACCACGCCCGCGTCCCGCTCCACCACGAGCTGCGCCGAGCCGGGCCGGGTCGCCCCGACGTAGCGGGGCAGGGTCAGCGCGCCCCCGCCGAGGTGCAGCGCGTCCATCGGCGCGCCGGGCGGCGTGGCGAGGTCCACCACGTCGGCCATCCGGCGGACGTACTCGAAGTGCAGGTGTCGGGGGTCGGCCACGTCGACGTACGACTGGGCGACCCCGTCGGCGAGCAGCGTGCGCCCGCTCGGCCGGCCCGGGTCGACCACGATCTCCACCCCGCCGCTGCTGTCCACCCCGGCACGCTACCCAGGGGCCCGGCGCGTGCCGCGCCGGGCCGGGCCGCTCAGCCGCCGGGCGGGGTGGCGAGCAGGTCGCGCAACCCGTCGGGTACGCGCAGCGAGGCGATCAGCTCGCCGTCGCGGTCGGCCAGCGCGGCGAGGGTGGCCGCCGCCTGGTACCGGGCCTGCTCCGGGGTACGGCCGCAGAGCCGGGCCACCTCGGCGAGGAAGCCGGGCAGGTCCTGGTGGCGTTGGACGCCGTCGGCCGGAACCACGTCGTGCAGACTGAACGGTACGGCCGCCAGCAGCCGCTGCCGTTCGGCCTGGTCCAGCGCCCAGGCCAGGGTGAGCACCGTGGCCTCGGCCGCCACCTTCGCGGTCGGGAAGTCGACCCCGGCGCGCCGGCCGACGTCGTCGACCAGCCCCCGGTAGCCCATGTCCGCCGTGCCCGGCGCGCCGCCGACCGAGCGGCCCGGGCGCGGCTGGGCCGGGCCGGACCGCAGCACCGACGGCGTGGGAGGCGGCGGCGGCTTCGGCCCGCCCTCGACGGTGGCCGGCTTGTGTCGCCCGGCCGGCGGCGGGCCCGCCCGCTTGCCCTGGTCCAGGTGGGCGAGCTGTTTGGTGGCGCTCAGCGAGGCGCCGGTCTCGCTGGCCCGCAGGCCGCGTTCGCGCGCCTGTCGAGCCAGGGTCCGACGGCGCTGGTTGTCGCCCTCCATCTGCTTGCGCATGGCACACCTCTGCTTCCCTCTTCGATCCGCTGTCTCGCCCGTCGCCTTCCCGCCGCCGCCCGGGCCGAAACGGGCGCCGGCGCGGCCGGCGCGGGTCCGGCGGACCGGACCGGACCGGAGAGTCATCCGGCCGGGGTGAGGGGCGCTCACCCGACCCCGCCCCACGATCGGGCTGGACCGGAAGACTTCCGACGCACGCGGAAGGGAAGGTCGTCATGAAGAGGATCGTCGAGATCGTTCCCGCCCGACCCGGCTGGTACGCCCGCTGGCGGCTCGCGCCCGACGCGACCCGGTGCTACCCGGTGAGCCTGTGGGCCCTGATGGAGGAAGCCGACGGCACCGGCCGCGAGGTGGTCGGAATGGACTGCATCGGGCAGTGGCCGGGGGCGGACGACAACGAGGCGGGTGGGGAGTTCGTCCGTTACCTGTTCCAGACGCCCGACTCCGGACCGCCGGACGACGCGGAACCCCCGCCGGGCGCGGGCGAGCTGCGCGGCGCCGGACCGCGCCTGCAGCCGGTGACCGCCACCTAGGCCATCCTCGCCGGCCCCCGGCCCCTGGTCACGCCGGTCATGTCGAGGATGGTGTCCAGGAACCGCGGGGTCGAGCGCAGGCGGATGCTGGTGCCGCTCTGCTGCCCCTCGCGCCACGCGTTGACGATCACCGACAGCCCGGTGCTGTCGATGAACTGAAGCTCGGCGAAGTCGAGCACGAGCGTCGGCGGTTGCTCGGCGAGCCGCCGGTCCACCTCGTGGCGCAGCGGCGCGGCGGTGGTGAAGGCCAGGTCGCCACCGATCCGGATCACGGGCGCGCCCGGCTCGGCCAGGTCGACGGCCATGGTCAGCGGCGTCACCTCGGGCTTCCTCCCATGAGGTACCACTGGGCCCCCGCGCAGGCGGAGGTCGGCCGGCGGTGGGCGCGCACCTGGCCGACGACGAGTACGCCAGCCTCGCGAAGCGGCGCGGGGAGCTGATCGACAGCGCGCTGGCCGACCTGCGCGCCCGGGTCCCCGCGGTGCGCGGGTACACGCCGGCGCAGCTCGACACCACGGTCGGCGATCTCGGCTATCTCATCGACTTCCTCGCCGCGGGCGTCTACGTCGACGACGCCTCGCTGTTCACCGAGTTCGTCGACTGGCTGGCGGCATCCTGGCCAGCCGGCGGGTGCCCCCGTCGGCGGTGGCGCTCACCCTGGAGCACTACGGACGTGAGCTGCGGGACTTCCCGTGCGCGGCCGGGTTCTGGCCGAGGGACGCGCGGCGCTCGGTGGGCCGCACGGGCACCCCGACCCGGTGACCGTGCGTCCTGTCTATACTTGCTCCACTGCAAGCGTCTGCCTGCGGTGGAGCGGGAGGGACCACGGTGACGTTCACCGTCACGTACGCGCAACGGGACGGCGTCGGGGCATGCCTACACCTGGCCGGCGAGCTCGACATGAGCAGCGCCCCCGAGTTGAACGACGCGATCGACCGGCTCGCCGCCGAGGGGGAGCGCCACCTGCTGGTGGACCTGAGCGCGTTGACCTTCTGCGACTCGACCGGGATCGCCGCGTTCGTCCGGGGCGACAACCGGGCGGCGGCGAGGGGCGGCTGGCTGCGGGTCACCGGCGCCACCGGGCGGGTGGAGCGGGTGCTGCGGATCACCGGTCTCGCCGAGGTGCTGGGCTACGAGCCCGACGCCGGCCACCCGCCGCCGCAGACCGCCCCCTGATCGGTTAGATTCCCGCCAGCGGGTGACCGGCAGGTCCCCGTCCGCCCCGATCCGAGGCAGGTAGCTCCCATGGGTGAAGGCACCCCCGGACCCGTTCGCATCCTCGTGGTGGACGACGATCCCGGCGACGTCCTCATGATCGAGGAGGCCCTCGCGGACTCCGACATCGACAAGGTCATCGACGTGGTCGGCGACGGGCAGGAGGCGATGGAGTTCCTGCACCGCCGGGGCCGGCACACCGACGCCCAGCGCCCGGACGTGATCCTGCTCGACCTGAACATGCCCCGGATGGACGGCCGGCAGGTGCTCGGCGAGGTCAAGCAGGACGAGGACCTGCGCACCATCCCGATCGTGGTGCTCACCACCTCCAACGCCGACACCGACGTGGTGGGCAGCTACACGCTCCAGGCCAACGCGTACGTGACCAAGCCGATCGACCTGGACGACTTCAACGACGTGGTGCGCCGGATCGACGAGTTCTTCGGCCGCGTCGTGGTGTTGCCCAAGCGGGCCTGACCCGCCCCGTGGGCCGCGGCGCCCCCGCCGCGCGGATGCTGAACATTTTTCCCGAACCCCCTCGGCGGTCGCCGGCACGGTCGAGGATCGGCGTGGGGAAGGAAACATCGGCTGCCTGGGGGGCGACAGTATGAGGTTCTCCGTCGTTGAGTTCGGCTACGACCGGGGGCAGGTCGACTCCTGCCTCGACGAGCTGGGAGTCCGGTTGACGAGACTCGCGGCGCGGGCGGAGAGCCTCGCGGGGGCCGGTCGGGAGTGGGACCAGATCCGGCACGAGGCGACCCGCCTCTGCGATGTCGTCGAGCGTCGCCGCGGCGCGGGTGAGCGGGCCGAACTGGGCGAGATCGAGCGGGAGGCCGCCGAGATCCTGGCCCAGGCCCGGTTCGAGCTCGACGCGGCCCGTGAGGAGGCTCGGCAGGTCCGCGAGCGGGTGTACGCCGAGGCGGTGCAGGCCCGCCGGGAGTTCGAGGCAGCCCTCGCGGCCCGCCGCCGGCGGGAGGACCGGGCGGACGAGATCCTGACCGGGTTGGCCGGGGCGCCGGTGCCCGTCGACACCCCGACCGCCGCGGCGGCCGTGCCGCCCGCCGGGGTGCCGACGACCCGGGCCGCGGCGAGTGGCGCCGGGGTCGAGCCGCCGAGCGAGCGCGGCACCCGGGTCGCCTGAGCCGGCGGAACGGGATCAGCCCGCTGGCGCCGGAGGCTGAGCCGGTGCGACGGATCAGGTCAGTGCCTCGACCACCGTGGTGGCCCGGTCCTCGTGCTGGGCGTAGGCGTCCGGGAACGCCGAGATCTGCACCGCCTGGGCCGCCGCGGTGACGCTCATGTCCTGCCAGCCGGGAACCTCCAGCAGCGCCTCGTAGAACGCCCGCGCGGCGTACGCCGGGCGCATCAGGTCGCGGACGGTGCCCCAACCGCTGCTCGGCCGCTGCTGGAACAGCCCGACGGAGTCGTGATCCCAGCCGATGGCCTGGTGCGGGTAGTTCTGCGACTCGGGCAGCACGCCGCTGGCGTAGTTGAGCAGGGTGCTCTCCTGCATCGCCGTGGCGACCGCCACCACGAGGCCGCGGCGGGGCACCTTCATGCTCACGCCGACGTCCACGATGATCTTGGCGTTGTCCATCTGTCGCTGGTTCAGCCCCGCCACCGGCTTCGGCCGGCTCGGCTTGGGCCTGGGCTTCGGCTTCTGGGTGGCGCTGGGCGTCGCCGTCGGACTGGGCGAGACGGTGACCGGGACGGCGGGAGAGCGGTCGAGGGAACGGGAGGCGCGCTGCTCGGCCTCGGCGGCGACCGCGGCCCGGTCGGCCAGGGCCTCACGCATCGGCTCCCGGTGCTGGTCGGCCTGCCGGGTGCCGGCGAACACGGCGACGCCGAGGCAGCAGGTCACACCGGTGGCCAGGGCCGCTCGTACCGGGGTGGACGCCAGCACCCCGCCGCGACGGGGCGGGTCGGCGCGGTGCCGCCCGACCCGCCGTACGGCGGAGGTGGCATCGGCCGAACGGTCATCCGATGTCGTTCCGGTCTGCTTCTGCTTGGCGGAGTCGTCGGGGCGCACCCGGCGAGGCTAGACAACCCGCGGCAGCCTGTGGCCTGGGCGCTTGGTGGCATGCGCCACAATTTGCGGGATTCTGCCCGGCCATTCCCGGTCCCGGGGCATCATCCGCGTCTTTTGTTCATATCGCGTATTACGGATTAATCGCGGTTTGCCGCCTCCTGTCGGTCTAAACCGCCGCCATCCCGGGCTCGACGCCCAGTCATGATCAATTGGGCCGTACAGGTGATGATCAAATGACTGATCGGTGGATGCGTCGTGGGCCGCCTTCTGGTGGTAGCACCACCCGCTCGGCGCGGACTCGTTCCGCGCCCTGCCGCGAGGCGGTCCCCGGCGGGCCGCGAGGCGGTCGGCGCCCTGCCGCGAGGCGGTCCGCGCCCTGCCGCGAGGCGGTCGGCGCCCTGCCGCGAGGCGGTCGGCGCCCTGCCGCGAGGCGGTCCGCGCCCTGCCGCGAGGCGGTCGGCGCCCTGCCGCGAGGCGGTCCCCGGCGGGCCGCGAGGCGGTCCCCGGCGGGCCGCGAGGCGGTCCCCGGCGGGCCGCGAGGCGGTCCCCGGCGGGCCGCGAGGCGGTCCCCGGCGGGCCGCGAG
>NZ_JBICUP010000038.1:0-21583 GCF_043198215.1 Micromonospora sp. NPDC048830 | reverse complement strand
CGAGGCGGTCCCCGGCGGGGCCGCCAGGCGATCTTGGTATGAAATGGCCCCCCCCGAGGGGCCGATTCGCACCAAGATTTCCAGGTGATTCCGCTATGTCGGCGACACGGAGTGGATCAACAAAGCGTCGGCGCCCGCAGCGCCCGCGCGACACACCTGGGCCGCACCCGCCCGCCGGCCATGTCCGCCGGTCGCGTTCGCCGGTCGCGTCCGCGGCCATGTCCGCAGGTTGCGTTCGCCGACCATGTCCGCCGGTTGCGTTTCGCCCACCGCGTTCGCCTGCCGGACGTGGTCTGCCGGACGTGGTCTGCCGGACGTCGCCCAATGCCGCCCAGTGCCGCCCAGTGCCGCCCAGTGCCGCCCAGCACCGGCCGGCCCGCCTGGTCAGCGGCGGCCGTTGTCGGCCGGGGTGACCGTGAGCCGGTGCCGGGTGTTGTCGCCGCTGGAGAACGGCCAGAGGCGGTCCGCGTGTTCGACCAGCTCGGCGAGCTGCTGCCGGGTCAGCCCCGCCGAGGAGATGGAGGCGTGCACGTCGGCCCGGTAGCGGCCGTCGTCGTCACGGCCCAGCCGGGCCTCGGCCCGGACCTGCACGGTGTGCGCCTCGTCCGTGATCTCCCCTGCCGCCTCTACCGCCGCATGGTGCAGGCAGGACGCGAACGCGGCGGCCAGCAGTTGCTCGGGCGTCAGGCCCGTGCAGTGCGGCGCCAGCGGTGATGCCAGGGCGGTCGACAGCCCTCCGTCGTCGGTACGGACGTGGCCACCCTCGGCGGTCGCGGTGGCCTCGTGCAGCCAGGAACTCGGATCCGGCATCGCGTTCCCCCCTCAGTCATCCGCCCGGCTACCCGGCCCGGAGCCGGCGAAACCGCTGGTGCTGCCCACCCGAGGGACACCTGGGTGACCGACGCGGCCGGTCAGTCGGACGCCGTCAGGACGCCCGGTGCCGGCCCGGGCCGGCCGTGCCCTCGCCGAGTGCCGTGCCTTCGCCGAGTGCCGTGCCTTCGCCGAGCGCCGCGGCCTGCGTCGCCTCGGCCGCGGCCTCCGCGGTCCACGGGGACACCCGCTCGCGGCGCTGCCTGGGCGGGGCCGCGGCCAGCATCGGCACGTACACCCGGGCGTCCACCGCCTCGGCCAGCAGCAGCGCGGCCACCAGGCTGGTCGGCCGGCGCGCCGGTTCGTCGGCCATCAGCTGCCCGCACAGTTGCGCGACCTCGGGCGGTAGGCCGTCGACCGCCGGCAGTGGTTGTGGCGGCTGCCGGCGGCGCGCCCCGAGCAACTGGGTGGTGCTGTCGGCCGGGTACGGCAGCCGGCCGGCCAGACAGTAGTAGAGCAGCACGCCGAGGGCATACATGTCGGCGGCCGGCGTCGCCGGCTGCCGCTCGAACTGCTCCGGCGCCAGGTACGCCGGCGTGCCCACCACCATGCCGTCCGGCAGTTCGTCGGCCGCGCCGGCCGGGGTGGCGATGCCGAAGTCCAGCACCTTCACCCCGGTCGGGGTGAGCATCACGTTGGCCGGCTTCACGTCGCGGTGCACGATGCCGTGCGCGTGCGCCGCCGCCAGGGCCGCCGCGACCTCGGCGCACACCCGCACCGCGATGCGCCAGTCCAACGGCCCGGAGCGCAGGTGCACGGCCAGCGTCTCGCCCTCGGCCAGCTCCATCACGATGAACGGCACCGCCAGCCCGGGCAGCGCCTCGGCGGTGCCGAAGTCGTGCACGCTGGCCACGTTCGGGTGGACCAGCCGGGCCGCCGAGCGGGCCTCGGTCCGGATCCGCTCCACCGACCCGTCCCCGTCCCGGCCGGGGGAGATGAGCTTCACGGCGACGGCGCGATCCAGCACCCGGTCGTGGGCCTGCCAGACCTCCGACATCCCGCCGACCCCGATACGCTGTTCGAGCTCGTACCGCCCGTCCAGCGTCCTCATCGACCGCTCCTCGCCTCGTCCGCCGCCGCGTGTCCCTCTTTCCGCCCGTACCCGGCCCCCCAACAGGGCAAACCGAGCCGGTTGGTGTCGCTCCCGCCGGCCCGGCCCGTGCGGTAGCTTCCGTCGGAAGGGGCGATCCGCCCGGCGCCCCGGCCGGCGGCGGGACGGAGGGGCGATGGCCGAGGTGACCGTACGCTTCGTCGGTGGGCCAGCCCATGACCTGGTCCGGGAGGTGCCGGCCGGGCCGGACGGGGCGCCGCCGTCGCGGTGGGTGCTGCGCCACCCGGACGGCTCCGCGGCCCCGGCCGGCACCCAGGCCGACCACCTCTACGAGCGCGACCGGCGGGACGCCACCGGCGTCTGGACGATGCGCTTCGTCCGCACCGACGCGCTCGGCATGACCGAGTGACCCGCGCGGCCGGGCCCGGCATGACCGAGTGACCCGCGCGGCCGGGCCCGGCCCTGACCGCACAGCTGGTACACAGGATCCGCCGAGGCGGCGTACAGGCCGCCCTCCCACGATGGGGGCATGGTCATGGAGGGACAGGCCGCGCAGGGCCGGATCGAGCTGCGCCGGCCGGACGGGGAACCGGTGCGGGTGCTGGTGGTCGACGACGAGTCGACGCTGGCCGACCTGCTCTCGATGGCGCTGCGCTACGAGGGCTGGCAGGTCCGTACGGCGGGCACCGGGACGGCGGCGCTCAACACGGCCCGGCAGTTCCAGCCGGACGCGGTGGTGCTCGACGTGATGCTGCCGGACCTGGACGGCTTCCAGGTGCTGCGCCGGCTGCGCGAGCACAGCCCCACCGTGCCCGTGCTCTTCCTCACCGCCCGCGACGCGGTGGAGGAGCGGATCGCCGGCCTCACCGTCGGCGGCGACGACTACGTCACCAAGCCGTTCAGCCTGGAGGAGGTCATCGCCCGGCTGCGGGCGCTGCTGCGCCGCTCCGGCTTCGCGATCGCCGCCCGCGAGGAGGCGGTGCTCACCGTCGGCGACCTCAGCCTGGACGAGGACAGCCACGAGGTGCGCCGGGGCGGGCAGTTGATCATGCTCACCGCGACCGAGTTCGAGTTGCTGCGCTACCTGATGCGCAACCCCCGGCGGGTGCTCAGCAAGGCCCAGATCCTCGACCACGTCTGGAACTACGACTTCGGCGGGCAGGCCAACGTCGTCGAGCTCTACATCTCGTACCTGCGCAAGAAGATCGACGTCGGGCGGGAGCCGATGATCCACACGCTGCGGGGCGCGGGGTATGTCCTCAAGCCGGCCGACTGACCGGCTGCGCCGCTGGCTGGCCGGGCGCTCGCTGCGTACCCGGCTGGTGGCCGCCGTGGTGGCGCTGTTCGCGCTGGTCAGCGTCGCGATCGGCGGGCTGACCACGGTGGCCCTGCGGCACTACCTGGTGGGTCAGGTCGACGACCAGCTCACGGCCGGGGACCGGCGGCGTGACGCCCGGCCGCCGTGGTTCGCCGGCGCGGTCGAGTCGCGCCGCGAGATCGAGCCGCCGCCCGGGTACCCGACCGGGTCGATCGCCGTACGGCTGGCCGACGGCCGGATCGACGCGGCGCGCATCCGTACCGCGACCAGCTCCACCGAGACCCTCGCGACCGACACCGCCGCCCCGCTGGCCCGGCTGCCCGCCGACGGCCGGCCGCGCACGGTGGAGCTCGGCGCGCAGGGCGACTACCGCGCGGTCGCCCGGCGGTCGCCCGACGGCGACGTGCTGGTCTTCGCGCTGCCGCTGACCGAGGTGGAGCAGACCGTCTGGGCGATGGTGCTCGCCCAGGCCGGGGTCGCCGCCGCCGGCCTGCTCGTCGCCGGCTCCCTGGGCGCGCTGATCATCCAGGTCACGCTGCGCCCGCTGCGCCGCGTCGCCGCCACCGCCACCCGGGTCACCGAGCTGCCCCTGGACCGGGGCGAGGTGGCCCTGTCCGTGCGGATGCCGGCCGCCGACACCGACCCGCGCACCGAGGTCGGCCAGGTCGGCGGCGCGCTCAACCGGATGCTCGGCCACGTCGCCGCCGCGCTCGCCGCCCGCCAGGCCAGCGAGACCCGGGTACGCCAGTTCGTCGCCGACGCCAGCCACGAGCTGCGTACGCCCCTCGCGGCGATCCGCGGGTACGCCGAGGTGGCCCGGCGCGGCCGGGACCGGGTCCCGCCCGACGTGGCCCACGCGCTGCGCCGGGTCGAGTCGGAGAGCGCCCGGATGACCAGCCTCGTCGACGACCTGCTGCTGCTGGCCCGGCTGGACTCCGGCCGGCCCCTCGCCGTCGAGCCGGTGGACCTGACCGCCCTCGTCGTCGACGCGGTCAGCGACGCGCACGTCGCCGGCCCGGAGCACCGGTGGCAGCTCGACCTGCCCGAGGCGGAGCTGGTCGTGCCGGGCGACGCCCCCCGGCTGCACCAGGTGGTGGCCAACCTGCTGGCCAACGCGCGGGTGCACACCCCACCCGGGACGACCGTCACCACCCGGCTCGCGGCCGTGCCCGGCGGCGTCGCCCTCGACGTCGCCGACGACGGCCCCGGCATCCCCGCCGAGCTGCAGGGTGAGGTCTTCGAGCGGTTCGCCCGCGGCGACAGCTCCCGCTCCCGGGCGCACGGCAGCACCGGCCTCGGCCTGGCCATCGTGGCCGCCGTGGTGGAAGCCCACCACGGCCGGGTCGAGGTGGCGAGCCGGCCGGGCCGCACCGTGTTCACGGTGCGCCTGCCGGCGGCGGACTCCACAGCCGACGCATAGGTCGCTCATGGGAACCAGCGGGCGGGGCTGCGCAGCCACGAGGTGCCCGTGGACCGGGTCGACGACCCGGACAGCCGCGTCGACATCGTGGCGACCGCCCTGGCCGACCTGCGCGGCGTCGGCCGGCTCGGCCGGGCCCTGTTGACCGGCGCGGTGCCGCTGGCCGAGCTGCGCGAGCAGTTGGGACGGGCCCCGCTGGCGCCGCCGGCCCGGGTCCCCGTCGGGCTGCCCCGTGATCATGGGGTTGGCGGCGGTTCCGCGCCCCGTAGCGACCGTCAACCCCATGATCACCGTTCGAGGCGCGGCGGTGGCGTGGCAGGGTGGGGGGCGTGTACCGGGAGCGGGTCAGCCGGGTCGTCGGCGGGGCGGTCGTGTGGGAGAGCGTCAGCGACGGCGTCGCGCCCGTCCGGGTGCTGCCCGACGGGTGCGTCGACCTGCTCTGGTCGAGCCGGCGCGGGCTGCTCGTCGCGGGTCCGGACCGCACCGCGCACCTGTCGGCGAGCGGGCCCGGGGAGCGCTGGGTGGGCCTGCGGCTGCCGCCCGGAGCCGCGCCGGCCGTGCTCGGGGTGCCCGCCGACGAACTGCGGGACCGGCGGGCGCCGCTGGCCGACCTGTGGGGGCCCTCGGCCGCCGCGCCGGCCGAGCGGGCCGCCGCCGGCCGGCCCGCCGCCGTCCTCGAGTCCCTGGCCAGGGACCGGCTGCGCGCCGCCGGCGGGGCCGATCCGCTCGGTGCGCGCCTGGCCGTCCGGCTGGCCGCCGGGGCGCCGGTCGCGGCGGCGCCGCCGAGGTCGGGCTCGGGGCGCGGGCGCTGCACCGCCGCTGCCGGCACCTGTTCGGGTACGGCCCGAAGACCCTCGCCCGCATCCTGCGGATGCGCCGTGCCCTCGACCTGGCCCGCGCCGGGGTGCCGCTGGCCGAGGCCGCCGCCCGGGCCGGGTACGCCGACCAGGCCCACCTGACCCGGGACGTCCGCGACCTGGCCGGCGTCCCGCCCGCCACCCTGCTGCGCGGCTGACCCGCCACCCGTGGCGCGGTCGCCGGGGCAGCGGTTGCCGGGGCGATGATCAAGAGAATTGCGTCATCGGCGGCGCGAAGGGTGACGCAAAGCTCTTGATCACCGGGCCGAGCCGGGGCGGGCGGAGGCTGGGCGCGGCGCGGTGTGGCGCGGTGTGGCGTGGCGGGGGGCCGGGCCGCCGGGGCGGGAGCGGCCGGGCGGCTGCGCGCTGCGGCTGTGGTCAGGAGGCGGGCAGCGGGGCGAACAGGTCCACGCCGTTGCCGTCCGGGTCGTGCAGGACCGCGTACCGCTGGCCCCAGAACGCGTCCCACGGCGCGAGGTGGCCGTGGAACCCGGCGCCGGTCAGCTCGGCCCAGCGGCGGTCGACCTCCGCCGGGTCGGCGCAGCGGAAGGCCAGGTTGATCCGGGGGCTGCCGGTGGGCGGGGCCCAGTCGGGGTCGAAGGTGCGGACCATCTCGACCGCGTCCCAGGCCAGCCGTACGCCGCCGGGGAGGGCGACCTCCACGTGCGGTTCCGTCTCCGCGCCGGCCGGGATCTGCACGCCGAGGCGCCGGTAGAAGTCGAGGGTGCGGGCCATGTCGGTGACCGCCATGCCGATCAGGTCGAAACGAGGTGTCATGCCGCGAACCGTACGGCCGGGCCCGGCCCGGCGTCTTGAACGAATCGGACGCGGGCCGGGTGGTCGGTGTGGGCTACGCGGGACGGTCGGGCAGCGTACGGTGGCAAAGGAACAAGTCCGGCTTTCCGGGTCGAAACACCCCAGCGTGGTGCGCCCGGGTCCGCCGGTCCCACACGACGGCGAGGGGAAGGAACGGCCGTGATGCACCTGGCCTACCTGGACGCGGGATCCGGCAGCCTCATCGTGCAGGCGGTGGTCGGCGGGGCGGCCGGCGCGGCGGTGGCCGCCAAGCTCTACTGGCGTCGGCTGAGGGCCCGGTTCCGCCGGCAGCCCACCGACCGCCCCTGACCGGGCGCGGCGCATGATCGTCTCCGACACCGACGTCCGGGTCGAGCCGGGCTCGTTCCGCGACCCCGACAACCAGGTCTTCTACTCCGGCGGCGAGGTGCTGCGTGGCCTGCGCGCCCGGGCGGCCGAGCAGTGGCAGGCCCTGGCCGCCAGCGACTTCTTCCCGGCCCTGCTCGCCGCGGGCAAGGTGTGCGGCACCGAGCCGGTCGAGCCGGCGCGGTTCCCGACGCCGGACGGGACGCCGTGGGCGGCGGTGCTGCGCCACGAGCGTATCCCGTTCGTCTCCCACCCGTACGAGTGGTCGTTCGGGATGCTGCGCGACGCGACGCTGCTGCACCTGGAGATCCTGCGCGCGGCGCTGCCGGCCGGCTTCACCACGAAGGACGGCTCGGCCTACAACCTGCAGTGGCGGGGCGCCCGGCCGGTCTTCATCGACGTCGGCTCGTTCGAGCCCGCCCGCGACGGCGAGCCGTGGGCCGGGTACCGGCAGTTCTGCCAGACCATGCTCTACCCGCTGCTGCTCACCGCCCACCTCGGCGTGGACTTCCAGCCCTGGCTGCGCGCCCAGGTGGACGGCATCCCCCCGGAGCAGATGCGGCGGCTCTTCGGCGGGGCACGCCGGCTGCGGTCCGGCGTGCCCACCCACGTGCACCTGCACGGCGCCCTGCAACGGCGGCACGCCACCGCGAGCACCAGCGAGGTCCAGGCCGAACTGCGCACGGCCGGGTACTCCCGGGAGCTGGCCCTGGCCGCCGTGCGCCGCATCGAGCGGCTGGTCCGCCGGCTGCGGCCCGCCGCCGCCACCACCCACTGGGTCGACTACCAGCGCACCTGCACCTACTCCGGGCAGGACCGGGCGGCCAAGGAGCGGTTCGTCGAGGTGGCGCTGGCCGACGGCCCCCGTCCCGGCCTGGTGCTCGACCTCGGCGCCAACGACGGCCGGTACGCCCGGATCGCCGCCCGGCACGCCGGCTACGTCGTCGCGGTCGAGCAGGACCCGGCCGTGGTCGACCAGCTGTACGCGACGCTGCGCGCCGGGTACGAGCGGCGGATCCTGCCGCTGGTGATGGACCTGGCCGACCCGTCGCCCGGCGGCGGTTGGCGCGGCGTCGAGCGGGCCGGCTTCACCGCCCGGGCGCGCGCGGACCTGGTCCTGGCCCTGGCGGTGGTCCACCACCTGGCGATCGGGCGCAACGTGCCGCTGGCCGAGGTGGTCGACCAGCTCGCCGCCGCCTGCGCCCCGGGCGGCCGGCTGGTGGTCGAGTTCGTCCACCCCGACGACCCGATGGCCCGGCGCCTGCTGGCCAACAAGCCGGCCGGCCTCTTCGCCGACTACCACCCGGAGGAGTTCGCGCGGCTGCTCGCCGCCCGGTGCCGTGTGCAGCGGCGGGTCGAGCTGCCCTGTGGCACCCGCACGCTGTACCAGGCGGTGGTGGGTGGCTGACGCGACCCCGGCGCCCCCGGCGCCCGCCCCGGCGCCCGACCGGCCGGCCCCCGCCCCGGCGCCCGACCGGCCGGCCCCCGACCCGGTGGCCTCCGTCCCGGCCCCTGGCCGCACCGGCGGCCCCGGCTGGTGGCGGCCCGAGCTGGGTCGGCTGCTGGAGGTCGTCGCGCTGGTCGGGCTGGTGGTCACCCAGCCGGTGCTCGACGTGCTCGGCCGCAGCCCCGACTTCTTCCTGTTCCACCGGGCCACGCAGGGCGAGATCCTGGCCCTGGTGGCGCTGGTCGCCCTGGCGCCCACCCTGCCGGTCGCCCTGCTCGGCGTGGCGAGCCGGCTGGCCGGGCGGGTCGTGCGGGCGGCGGTGCACACCGGGCTCGTCGGCCTGCTGCTCGCGGCTCTCGCCGTCCAGGTGGGGCGGCAGGCCACGCCGCTGCGGGGCGTACCGCTGCTGCTGGTGGCGGCGGTGGCCGGCGCGGCCGGGGCGGCCGCCCACCGGCGGTGGCGCGGGCCGGGCCGGGTGCTGCGGGTGGCCGCGGCCGGGCCGCTGGTCTTCGTGGCGCTGTTCCTGTTCGCATCCCCGGCCTCGGCGGTGGTGCTGCCGCGCGGCCACTCCGGCGCCGCCGCCGTGGCAGGGCCGGGTGAGCACCCGCCGGTGGTCATGCTGGTCCTCGACGAGCTGCCGCTGGTCTCCCTGCTGGGCCCGGACGGCCGGATCGACGCCGCCCGCTACCCGCACTTCGCGGAGCTGGCGGACGCCTCCACCTGGTACCGCAACGCCACCGGGGTCAGCGGCTGGACGCCGTACGCGCTGCCGGCCATGCTCACCGGCCGGTATCCCGCGCAGCCGCTCGCCCCGCACTACTCGCAGTACCCCGACAACCTGTTCACCGCCCTCGGCGGCCTGTACGACATCCGCGCCGAGGAGAGCATCACCCGGCTCTGCCCGCCCAGCCGCTGCGACCAGCCGGTCAGCCCGGCCCAGGGGCTGGGCACCCTGGTCCGGGAGAGCGGCAGGCTGCTGGGCCGGCTCGCCGCCCCCGTGGACAGCCGGATCGACCCGGAGGAGTCCTACCGCGAGCTGACCGCCGCCGAGGCCGGCCTGGACGCCGCCGAGCCGGCGCCGGCCGACCCGAGGTTCCGCTGGGCCAACCTGAACGACAACCAGCCGGCCCGGTTCACCACCTTCCTCGCGGGGCTGCGCCCGAGCGACCGGCCCACCCTGCACTTCCTGCACCTGCTGATGCCGCACCCGCCGTGGACGTACCTGCCGTCCGGCGCCCGGTACGACGCCCCGCAGGACCTGCCGAACGACGGCGAGGGCTGGGTGGACCTGGCCCGGCAACGGCACCTGGCGCAGCTGGCGTACACCGACCGGCTGATCGGCGAGACGCTGCGCACCCTGCGCGCCACCGGCCTGTACGACAGGGCCCTGCTGGTGGTCACCGCCGACCACGGGGTCAGCTTCACCAGGGGCTTCCAGGGGCGGGGGATGGACGCCATCCGGGCGGCGCCCGGGGAGGTGACCTGGGTACCGACGTTCGTCAAGGAACCCGGCCAGCGGGCCGGCCGGATCGACGACCGCAACTGGGAGCACGTCGACCTGCTGCCCACCGTCGCCGACGCCGCCGGGGTGCGGATCCCCTGGCCCGTCGACGGGCGCTCCGCCCGACAGCCGGCGCGCGAGCGCGCCGACAAGCGGTTCTACGACCGCCCCGGCGAGCCCGTCACCTTTCCCGGCGGGGTGCCCGCCCCGCCGCCCGCGCCGCGGCCGCACCCGCTGGTCGGCACGACCGTGGGGGAGCGGCCGGGTGGCGGCACGGCCCGGGTCGCCAACCTCGCCGCGTTCGCCGCCGTCGACCCGGCGAGCGGCCAACTGCCGGCCCTGGTCTGGGGCACCGTCCCGCCGGCCGTCGGCGACGGCACGCTGCTCGCGGTGGCGGTCAACGGCCGGGTCGGGGCCGTCGTGCCGGTGGTGCCGGCGGACCCCGGCGGCCGTCGCTTCGCCGCGCTGCTGGCCGACGACTCCCTGTTCCGGGCCGGCGCCAACCGCCTGGACGTGTACCGGGTCGCGGCCGACGACGACCTGCGCCGGCTGAGTCTTTCCTGAGAGTTTCGGAAGGAGGGGCCACTGTCAGCGCCTCCGCGCCTGGCAGGAGACCCTTTGGCGCTTTGCCGCGGTTCGGCGCGCCGCCCGGGTGCTTCCCGGTGTCGTGAGAGCGTCCCCCGGGCCCTGCCGGACATTCCCCTGACCGCCCGCGGCGCCTCCCGGCGGCGCCCGGACCGACGGGTTTCCCCGTGTGCTGGTCGGGAATCGCGTGACGCATGCCTCACCGCCGAACCACGGCGGGCGGTGTCCACGCAACCGTGTTTACGGTGAAAGCGAAGGCAATTTCAACGCAGATCTGCCGGCGAAGCGAGGAACCACATGACGGAAGTCAAGCTCGATCACCCCGGTGGGCAGCTTTCGATGCCGGTACGGTCGGCGGTCGAAGGCCCCGACGGGCTCGTGGTGAGCAAGCTGCTCAAGGACACCGGGATGACGACGTACGACCCCGGCTTCGTCAACACCGCGGCCTGCTCGTCCGCGATCACGTACATCGACGGCGACGCGGGCATCCTGCGGTACCGGGGCTACCCGATCGAGCAGCTCGCCGAGAAGTCCTCCTTCCTGGAGGTCTCCTACCTGCTGATCTACGGGGAGCTGCCGAGCCAGCAGCAGCTGACCGAGTTCGGCGAGCGGATCCGGCGGCACTCGCTGCTGCACGAGGAGATGCGCCGGTTCTTCGACGGCTTCCCCCGCGACGCCCACCCGATGGCCGTGCTGTCCTCTGCCGTCAGCGCCATCTCCACCTTCTACCAGGACAGCCTGGACCCGTTCGACGCCGAGCACGTCGAGATGTCGATGGTCCGGCTGATGGCGAAGGTCCCCACCATCGCGTCGTACGCGTACAAGAAGTCCATCGGCCAGCCGCTGCTGTACCCGGACAACTCCCTCGGGTACGTGGAGAACTTCCTGCGGATGACGTTCGGCGTGCCGGCGGAGGCGTACGAGGTCGACCCGGTGATGGCCCGGGTGCTGGACATGCTGTTCGTCCTGCACGCCGACCACGAGCAGAACTGCTCCACCTCCACCGTGCGGCTGGTCGGCTCCAGCAACGCCAACCTCTTCGCCTCGGTCTCGGCCGGCGTGAACGCGCTGTTCGGGCCGCTGCACGGCGGCGCCAACCAGGCCGTGCTGGAGATGCTGCAGCGGATCCAGGCCGACGGCGGCGACGTCCGGACCTTCGTGCAGAAGGTCAAGGACCGGCAGGAGGGCGTGAAGCTGATGGGCTTCGGCCACCGGGTCTACAAGAACTACGACCCGCGCGCCGCCATCGTCAAGCAGGCCGCCCAGGACGTGCTCGGCCGGATGTCCAAGCCGGACCCGCTGCTGGACATCGCGGTGCAGCTGGAGGAGATCGCCCTCGCGGACGACTTCTTCGTCTCCCGCCGGCTCTACCCGAACGTCGACTTCTACACCGGCCTGATCTACAAGGCCATGGGCTTCCCGACGAAGATGTTCACCGTGCTCTTCGCCCTCGGCCGGCTCCCCGGCTGGATCGCCCAGTGGCGCGAGATGATCAACGACCCGGAGACCAAGATCGGCCGGCCGCGGCAGGTCTACACCGGTTCCCCCGAGCGGGCGTACGCCCCGCTCGCGGAGCGCTGACCCGCAGGCTCACGACGACGGGCCGCCGACCCCAGCCGGGGTGGGCGGCCCGTCCGCGTCTCCCGCCGCGTTCCGGCGGGAGACGCGTCAACAGGCGCCCTGCTCCACCGGAAGTGTCAACGGGCCTTACCGCAGGCCCGCGGTGGCGAGCAGGTTGCCCTCGGCGATCCGCGGCGCGGTGCGGCCCTCGGCCATCCGCCGGGCGGCCCGCTCGGCCGTGAACGCCGGCGCCGAGGCGACCGCCGCCGCGTACGCCGCCGCGGTGCGCTGCGCGATCGACGCCCAGCCGTACCGCTGGTGCACCAGCGCGCGGGCCCGCCGGGCCAGTGTCCGGGCGCGCTCGGTGTCCGACAGCAGCGCGTGCACCGCCTCGCTGAGCCCGTCCGGGTCCTGCGGGGCGAACGTCATCCCGGTGACGCCGGGCTCCACGATCTCGGCGAGCCCGCCGGTGGCGGAGACGGCCAGCGGCGCCCCGGCCGCCGCGCCCTCCAGGGCGACCATGCCGAACGGCTCGTAGATGCTCGGCACCGCGAAGCAGTCCGAGGCGGCCATCACCGCGGGCAGGTCGGTGCCGCCGAGGAAGCCCGGCATGCTGACCGCGCCGCCGAGGCCGAGCCGCTGCACGTCGGCCTCCAGCTCCGGCTTGTACGGCCCGTCGCCGACGATCACCGCGCGCAGCCCGGGGTGCCGCTCCCGCAGCCGGGGCAGCCCGGCGAGCAGGTGCTGCACGCCCTTCTCGTACACCAGCCGGCCGGCGAACGTGACCAGGGGGCCGTCGCCGGCGAACCGGGCGCGCGCGGACGCGACCGCCGCGGCCGGGACGTGCCAGCGGTGCGGCTCCACGCCGTTGGGCACCACGTCGACCCGGGCCGTCGGCACGCCGAACAGCGCCGTCACCTCGTCGCGCAGGTAGCCGGAGCAGGCGATCACGCGGTTGGACTCGGTGCTGAGCCAGTGTTCGACGCCGTGGATGGTGCGGTTCATCTCGTCGGGGAGCCAGCCCTGGTGTCGGCCGGCTTCGGTGGCGTGGACGGTGGTGACGAGGGGGAGGTCGAGGTGGTCGCGCAGGGTGATGGCGGTGTGGGCGACGAGCCAGTCGTGGGCGTGGATGGTGTCGTAGGTCTCGGCTTCGCTGGCGCGCAGGGCGGTGCGGGTGAGGGTGTGGTTGAAGGCCATGGTCCACGCGAGGAGGCTGCCGGTGGCGAGGGGGAAGGTGACGGGGTCTTCGGGGGCGCGCAGGATGCGGACGCCGTCGGCGTATTCCTCGAGGGGTGCGCCGGGGGCGTGGCGGGTGATGACGGTGACGTGGTGGCCGGCGGCGGCGAGGGCGACGGAGAGGGCGTGGACGTGGCGGCCGAGGCCGCCGACGAGCACCGGCGGGTACTCCCAGGACAGCATCAGGATCCGCTGGGTCCCCGGCGCCGGGCCCGGGTCGGCGGACTGCGGGGTCGAGGGCCGCGAGGTGGGGACCGGCCGGCAGGCCCGGTCGGTGGCGGCGGCGGTGGGCTCGCCGGACCGCAGGATGTTCACAACAAAACTCCGTCCGTGCAGGGTGAGGCGCGCCGGCGACGATGCCGGCGGAAAAGAAGAAGAGGGGACGGCCAGGGGGCCGGATGGGTCGGGCGCGGACGCCCGCATCAAGGAATAGGGCATCCGGGGCCGAACCGCATCCCGGGAGGGCCGTCCGTGAGCGAAGACACCCGAAAGCCCGATTCCGGGTCGGCTGGGCGGATCTGGTGATGGCCCGAACGGGTGGATTGGGTCGACGGCCGGCCGGGCATTAGCGGCGTGCGCGCCCGGCAGCCGATCCGGGGCGCTCCTGTTCTTGACAAGGGAGCGACATGCAGGTCTGGCCGGGCGAGCGGTATCCCCTGGGGGCGACCTACGACGGGATGGGCACCAACTTCGCGATCTTCTCCGAGGTGGCCGAGCGGGTGGAGCTGTGCCTCTTCGACGAAGGGGACGCCACCTCGGAGCGCCGGATCGAGCTGCGCGAGGTCGACGCCTACGTCTGGCACGCGTACCTGCCGGGCGTCGAGCCGGGGCAGCGGTACGGCTACCGCGTCCACGGCCCGTACGCCCCGGCCGAGGGGCTGCGCTGCAACCCGCACAAGCTGCTGCTCGACCCGTACGCGAAGGCGATCGACGGGGACGTCGAGTGGCACCCCGCCGTCTACGACCACGACCTGGGCGACCCGGAGCGGATGTCGGAGACCGACTCGGCCCCGTACGTGCCGAGGTCCGTCGTGGTGAACCCGTACTTCGACTGGGGCAACGACAGGCCGCCGCGCACCCCGTACCACCACTCGGTGATCTACGAGGCGCACGTGCGCGGCCTGACCATGCGCCACCCCGACATCCCCGACGAGCTGCGCGGCACGTACGCGGCCATCGCCTCGCCGCCGATGATCGAGCACCTGACCCGGCTCGGGATCACCGCGATCGAGCTGATGCCGGTGCACCAGTTCGTGCACGACCACCGGCTGGCCGACCTGGGGCTGCGCAACTACTGGGGCTACAACACGATCGGCTTCTTCGCCCCGCACCACGGCTACTCCGCCACCGGCCCCCTCGGCCAGCAGGTGCAGGAGTTCCGCGGCATGGTCAGGGCGCTGCACGCCGCCGGCATCGAGGTCATCCTCGACGTCGTCTACAACCACACCGCCGAGGGCAACCACCTGGGCCCGACGCTGAGCTTCAAGGGGATCGACAATCCCAGCTACTACCGGCTCGCCGAGTCCGACCGGCGGTACTTCGTCGACTACACCGGCACCGGCAACAGCCTCAACGTGCGCAGCCCGCACTCCCTGCAACTGATCATGGACTCGCTGCGCTACTGGGTGCAGGAGATGCACGTCGACGGGTTCCGCTTCGACCTCGCCGCGACCCTGGCCCGCGAGTTCTACGAGGTCGACCGCCTCTCCACGTTCTTCGAGGTGGTCCAGCAGGACCCGGTGGTCAGCCAGGTCAAGCTGATCGCCGAGCCGTGGGACGTCGGCCCGGGCGGCTACCAGGTGGGCAACTTCCCGCCGATGTGGACCGAGTGGAACGGCAAGTACCGCGACACCGTGCGGGACTTCTGGCGCGGCGAGCCCGCCACCCTCGCCGAGTTCGCCTCCCGGATCTCCGGCTCCGCCGACCTCTACCAGGACGACGGCCGCCGCCCCTTCCACAGCATCAACTTCGTCACCTGCCACGACGGGTTCACCCTCGCCGACCTCGTGTCGTACGACGCGAAGCGCAACGAGGCCAACGGCGAGGAGAACCGGGACGGCGAGAGCCACAACCGGTCCTGGAACTGCGGCGTCGAGGGCGACACCGACGACCCCGGCGTGCTGGCCCTGCGGGCGCGGCAGCGGCGCAACTTCCTGGCCACCCTGCTGCTGTCCCAGGGCGTGCCGATGATCGGCCACGGCGACGAGCTGGGCCGCACCCAGCGCGGCAACAACAACGCCTACTGCCAGGACAACGAGCTGGCCTGGGTCGACTGGGCGCACGCCGACGGGTCGCTGCTGGAGTTCGTCCGAGGGCTGGTCGCCTTCCGCCGCCGGCACCAGGTGTTCCGCCGCCGCCGGTTCTTCACCGGCCTGCCCGTGGGCGGCCGGGCCGCCGGCTCCGACCTGCCCGACCTGGCCTGGTACACCCCCGACGGGCGGGAGATGACCGGCGAGGACTGGGGCGACGACTTCGGCCGCGCGGTGGCGCTGTTCGTCAACGGCGACGGCATCCGTGAGCGCGGCCAGTACGGCCAGCGCCACCGGGACGACTCGTTCCTGCTCTGCTTCAACGCCCACGACGGGCCGTTGGACTTCACCCTGCCCGGCCAGGAGTTCGGTAGTCGCTGGGAGCTGGTGATCAGCACGGCCGAACCCGACCCGGAGAAGTCGACCCTCGTCGAGGCGGGCGGCGCGATCTGCGTCCCGGACCGCTCACTGGTCGTCCTGGAGCGGGCGCCGTGACCACGTCCTCCGCCCCTCGACCGGCCCCGCGGGCGCGGGGGTCGGCCCCACGTACCGGGGGTGCGCCCCGGCTTCGACCTGGCCCCCACCGCCGGAGGGGTCTACAGTGGCGGTGAGCTGCTGCTTTCCGACCTCCTGGCCACCTTCCCCGTGGCGCTGCTGGCGTCCGCCGAGTCCGTGGAGGCACGATGACCGAGTTCACGGTGTGGGCGCCCGAAGCCGCCCGCGTCCGGCTGCGCCTGCCCGGCGGGCGCGACCGCGAGATGATCTCCGTGTCGGGCGGCTGGTGGCGGGCGGAGGCGCCCGGCACGGGCCCCGGCACCGACTACGCCTTCGTCCTCGACGACTCCGACCGGGCGCTGCCCGACCCCCGCTCCGCCTGGCAGCCGGCCGGGGTGCACGGCCCGAGCCGGCTCTACGACCACGCGGCGTTCCGCTGGACCGACGTCGCCTGGACCGGCCGCCAGCTGCCCGGCGGCATCCTGTACGAGCTGCACGTCGGCACGTTCACCCCGGAGGGCACCTTCGACGCGGTGATCGACCGCCTCGACCACGTCGTCGACCTCGGCGTCGACATGGTCGAGCTGCTGCCGGTCAACGCGTTCGACGGCGAGCGCAACTGGGGTTACGACGGCGTCTGCTGGTTCGCCCCGCACGAGCCGTACGGCGGTCCCGACGGGCTGAAACGCCTCGTCGACGCCGCCCACGCCAAGGGGCTGGGGGTGATCCTCGACGTCGTCTACCACCATTTCGGGCCCTCCGGGGCCTACGCGCCGACGTTCGGCCCCTACCTCAGGGAGCGCAGCAACCCGTGGGGGCGCGCCGTCAACCTCGACGGCCCGCAGTCGGACGAGGTCCGCCGCTACGTCGTCGACAGCGTGCTGATGTGGCTGCGCGACTACCACGTCGACGGCCTGCGCCTGGACGCCGTGCACGCGATGCCGGACACCCGCGCCACCCACCTGCTGGAGGAACTGGCGATCGAGGTGGAGGCGCTGTCGACCCACCTGGGTCGGCCGCTGGCGCTGATCGCCGAGTCCGACCTCAACGATCCCCGGCTGATCACCCCCCGCGAGGCCGGCGGGTACGGCCTGCACGCCCAGTGGAACGACGACGCCCACCACGCCCTGCACACCGTGCTCACCGGGGAGCGGCAGGGCTACTACGGCGACTTCGGCTCGCTGGAGAGCCTGGCCGACGTGCTCACCGGCGGGTACTTCCACGCCGGCACCTGGTCCAGCTTCCGCAACCGCAGCCACGGCCGCCCCGTCGACCGGCAGCGCGTCCCGGGGCACCGCTTCGTGGCGTACCTGCAGAACCACGACCAGGTCGGCAACCGGGCCACCGGCGACCGGCTCGCCGCGACGCTGTCCCCGGCGCTGCTGCGGGTGGGGGCGACGCTGCTGCTCACCGCCCCGTTCACGCCGATGCTGTTCATGGGCGAGGAGTGGGCGGCCAGTACCCCCTGGCAGTTCTTCACCAGCCACCCGGAGCCGGAGCTGGCGGCGGCGGTGGCCGCCGGCCGGCGGCGGGAGTTCGCCGCCCACGGTTGGCCGGCGGGCGACGTGGCGGACCCGCAGGACCGGGAGACCTTCCTGCGCTCCCGGCTCGACTGGGCCGAGCTGGACAAGCCCGAACACCGCCGGATGTACGACTTCTACCGGCGGCTGATCGCGCTGCGCAGGAGCCGGTCCGACCTGTCCGACCCCCGGCTGTACGACGTCGACGTCCGCCACGGCGACCGGTTCCTGCTCGTGCGGCGCGGCGAGTGCCTGGTGGTGGCGAACCTCGCCGGCAAGCCTCAGCGGGTCACCCTGCCCGGCGTGGTGCGCAGCGTACTGCTGACCACCGGCACCGGGGTCACGGTGATGCGCGACGGACTGGAGCTGCCGGCGGAGACGGCCGCCGTCGTCGCCCTCTGACCCTCTCCCGGCGTATCCCGCCCGCTGTTCGGAGGCCATCCGCCCCGTGGTGTCGCCGACGTGAGCGTACGGTGACGGTGTCGACACGCTCCCGTCGGGGGCGTTTCACGGAGGGAACCACGGGGATGACGTTCTCTGCCCGACGCCGCGCCGTCCTGGCGTGCGCCGTCCTGGCGCTCGCCGCGCCCGCCGCCTGCACGTCCACCGACACCCCCACCCCGTCGGCTCCCGCGCCGCCCGCCTCCGCCGCCGACGCGTCGGCGGGCCCGGCCGCCACCGGCTCGTCGGACCCGGGCTTCGGGCGGCTGGAGGCCCGCTTCGGCGCGCGGCTCGGCGTGTACGCGGTGGACACCGGGTCCGGCCGCACCGTCGCATACCGCCCCGACGAGCGGTTCGCCTACGCCTCCACGATCAAGGCCCTCGCCGCCGCGGCGGTGCTGGACGAGACGTCGTCGGCGCAGCTCGACGAGGTCGTCCGCTACAAGATGAGCGACCTCGTGCCGTACTCGCCGGTCACCGGCAAGCACGTCGCGGACGGGATGACGCTGCGGGCGCTGGCCGACGCGGCGGTGCGGTACAGCGACAACACCGCTGGGAACCTGCTGCTGGCCCGGCTCGGCGGGCCGGAGGGGCTGGAGCGGGCGCTGCGCGACCTCGGCGACCGGGTCACCGAGGTCGCGCGCGTCGAGCCCGACCTCAACGAGGCCGCCCCGGGCGACGTCCGGGACACCAGCACGGCGCGAGCCCTGGCGACGGACCTGCGGGGGTACGCGCTCGGCGACGCCCTCTCCGCCGAGGACCGCGCCGTGCTGGTGGACTGGCTCAGGGGCAACCCGACCGGAGCGACGCTGATCCGGGCCGGGGTGCCCGCCGGATGGGAGGTCGGCGACAAGAGCGGCACGGGCGGGTTCGGCACCCGCAACGACATCGCCGTGGTGTGGCCGACCGGCGGCGACCCGATCGTGCTCGCCGTGCTGTCCCGCCGCGACGACAGGGACGCCTCCCACGACGACGCGCTGATCGCGCAGGCGGCGAGGGTGGCGGTCGCCGAACTGCGCGGCGAGCGGGTCTCCTAGGGCGAGTCTTGTGGATCTTCGAGGGTGGATCCGGTAGATAGATTGGCATGTCGTGACGGCATGAACTGACCGATGACGAGTGGGTGCTGCTGGCGCCGTTGCTGTCAGCGGACTCGTCGCGTGGGGGCCGGTGGCGTGATCACCGGACGACCATCTCCGGGACCTTGTACCGGGAACGTACTGGGATTCCGTGGCGTGACCTGCCGGAGCGGTTCGGTCCGTGGAAGACGGTCTATCAGCGGAAACGTAGGTGGGCGATGGACGGTACCTGGCTGACCGGCGTTGCCGTCCGATCGCCCGGCACACCACGTGCGGGCAGCGGGCCGACTGCACCCGGCTTCACGCAGGTCATGGCCGCCATCCGGATTGCCCGCCGGGTCGGCCGGCCCCGTACGCGCCCCGGGTTTGTCCTGGCTGACAAGGCGTACAGCTCGAAGACCATCCGTTCTCACCTACGCCGCCGCGGCATCTAGGCCACGATCCCGGTCAAGGCTGACCAGGTGGCCAACCGCCGCAAGAAGGGATCTCGCGGCGGCCGGCCACCGACCTTCGACCGGGAGCGCTACAAGCAGCGCAACACCGCTGAGCGGGCGTTCAACAAGCTCAAGCAGTTCCGGGCGGTCGCGACCAGGTACGACAAGCGCGACTACATGTACCGGGCCACCGTCGACATCGCCACGATGAAGATCTGGCTACACGACCTCACCCGAGATCGACCAGACACGGCCTAGATCATCCACCTGCCAGGCATCCATGGCGGGATACGACACGGGGCGACAGCGAAGTCGGACCGCAAGTCGGTATTCCTCCCTCGTTCACGATAAGTGAGCGTGTAAGGCGTACTCGGTGAGGCTTCGTACGGCACACCCGGCCGCTCGAGAGCAACCATTCCTAGAGAAGGAGGCACCACACGTGCGCACCCCGCATCTCCTCCGGCTCGCCGCAGCCGTCGTCCTGGCCGGCGCCGGCCTCGTCGCCGCGGCCCCGGCGCAGGCCGCCACGCCCGAACCCGCCGTCCCCGCCGACCAGGGCACCCAGCCGAAGGTGACCTACACGGCCACTACCAGCCCGGAGGCGCAGAAGGCCGGCCTGAAACTGGTCGTCAACGAGGACGGCCGCTGGCAGGTACAGCAGGCTCAGAAGCCCGGCGGGGCCGGCACCTTGGCCTACCCGATCTCGTACTGCACCGGCAACTTCACCGGGCCGCGCATGATCTCGACCTGGACGCTGGACTTCGGCGGCGAGCAGACCTGCGACAACTACCGGGACTGGCCGCATCGGATCATCGTTACGCTGGAGTCGACCTGCTCCGACTGGTGGTGCGTCGTCTTTCAGGAGGAGGGGTCCATCGACTCCGGCTGGCGCAGCCAGCGGGTGGCGTCGGCCTACGGCGGTCTCGGCTGCGACAACCTTGGCCGCCGTAAGTACCGCAACACCGTCGACGTCTACGCCCGAGGCGTCTACATCGGCGGGGCCGTGGGCACGTACGAGCCGGTGCTGTCCTGCTCGATGTGACCCAGGCCAGGGCCGGTGGATGGATAGGGTGACCGCCATGCAGGTTCCCACACCGCGGCTGCTCGCCCCGCCGGCCCTGCTCGGCCGAGTCGCCGGCATCGCCCTGCTGCACTGGGGTGTGGTCGACGGGCCGAACGGGCTGTCGCTGGTGGTCGAGGTGATCGACGAAGAGCAGACCGGGGCCCTCCAGGAAGGGGCGTGGAAGGACCCCGGCGTCGACGCGGTGGTCATCACCGCCACCGGCCGCGACGGCGAGCCGGTGCCGGCGAAGGACGTCATGCGGGCCACCGGTCGGGGCTTCCAGCGGTGGACGGCCAGCTTCCAACGCCACGGCGGCCCGGTCCGGACCGACCCGGCCGCCCCGCTGACCGTCACCGCCCGTCCGCTCGACCTGACCCGGACCATCGACCTCACCCAGTCCCCCGGGTAGGCGGTGACCAGACGGCGACCCCGAACGGGCGGGGGTCGCCGTCGTCACACATCCGCTACACGACACGCACGGCCCCTCCACCTCGACAGGTCTTCCGACCATGACTATCGAAACTGATCGAGCGCCGACCGCGTCTGCCATCCACCAAGTTCGGCCGCTGCGGCATTGGTCTCGCCTACCAGGTCGGCCGCACTCTTTCGCAGCTCGTCGCGCAGTTCATTGGCAACCGTGCTGCCCTGGCCAGCACCGCCGGCTCGACGCGAAGTTCCACCACCGAGCGCCCTCCCCCGAAGTGTCGCGAGCCCACAGTAATCGCGCCAGCTCGAAGAGCATCGCAATTCCGGCCTGGCCTACCGCCAGGAGACATTGTGAGCAACGGGCCACCAACAATGCTTCGCCGTCGGCTCGGACCTACCGCGCTGCTGCCTCACCCGCCGCTCGGGTCGGGTGCAGCTACGCGATGTCCAGCCGCTCCGGCAACGGGGAAGAAGGGTGGCGGCTTGCCAGCGTCAAGGGCATGCTGAACGCACAACCTTCAGATCGCCGCACAACACGTGATGGCATTTCTGCAAAGAGGAGGATTGCGTGGCTCGCCACGCGGAGACGGTGATCACGCCGAACGCTCAGCTGAGAAATGCCCGCGCTCGCACGCGGTCGCCTAACAGGCCGGGGCAGTCCTTGTCCCGCGCCGAGCTGGCAGATGCGGTCAACGCCGAGTTGGCGCGAGCCTTCCCTGGCCGCGACGTCGCTGCGCATTACGTTGACTTCCGGTGGGTGGGCAAGCTGGAACGAGGGGGTGCGCCACGAGGCGCCTGGTTGTATCCCCGGCGCAGCCGGGAGGAACTCGAAGGGAGGTTCCTGGGTCCGATGGCTTACCTGGATCCGAAAGG
>NZ_JBICUP010000037.1:0-73158 GCF_043198215.1 Micromonospora sp. NPDC048830 | reverse complement strand
TCGCTGGCGGATCTCCTCCACGGCCTCACCCGGCCCGGCGACCACCGTCTCCACCGGGGAATTCACCGCCGCCACCACGACCGGCGTGCCCTCCAACAGCGGACGCACCTCGTCCACGGGCGCGGACACCGCCGCCATCGCCCCACCCGCCGGAAGCTGCTGCATCAGGCGGCCACGAGCCGCCACCAGACGCAGCCCGTCCTCCAGCGACAACACCCCCGCCACACACGCCGCGACCAGTTCACCCACGCTGTGGCCCAGCACGACGTCCGGGCGCACACCCCACCGCCGCCACAGACACGCCAGCGCCCACTCCACCGCGAACAACACCGGCTGCGTAAACCCGGTCTGCTCCAACACCTTCCCCGCCACGTCGGCATCCGCATCCGACGACGGGAACAGCACCTCCAGCAGCGGCCGCTCCAACTCACCGGCCAGCAACTCCGCGCACCGATCCAACTCCGACCGGAACACCGGCTCCGACTCGTACAACGCACGAGCCATCCCCACCCACTGCGAACCCTGACCCGTGAACAACCACCCCACCCGCGGACGCCGACCAACGGCCACCACGCCCTCAACCACCAGACGGTGCTGCTCACCGGCCAACCAACCCCGCAACCGGGCGACCGCCTCCACCGCATCCGACGCCACCACCGCGAGCCGGCACGCGAAGTGCGACCGCGTCACCGCCGCCGCCGCACACACCACCCCGAACCCCGGAGCCTCCACCGACTCCAGCAACTCCACATACCGGCCCGCCAACACCCGCAACGCACCCACGTCACGCGCCGACAACACCAACGGGTGAGCGGGACGGCCCGACTCCTCGACGCCGTTCGCGGCGGCTGCGTCGGGGGCCTCCGCCAGGACGAGGTGAGCGTTCGTGCCGCTCATCCCGAACGAGCTCACGCCCGCGATCCGCAGGCGCTCGCCACGCGGCCACGGCGTGGTCTCGGCGGCGACCCGGACGGGCAGGTCGTCCCACTTGATGTGCGGGTTCGGCGTACGCAGGTGCAGGTGCGCGGGCACCTGCCCGTGCCGCAACGCCAGCACCGTCTTGATCAGGCCGGCCACCCCGGCGGCGGCCTCCAGGTGCCCGATGTTCGTCTTCACCGAACCCAGCAGCAGGGGGCGGCCCGCCGCGCGTCCCCGTCCCAGGGCGCCGGCCAGGGCGTCGACCTCGATCGGGTCGCCGAGGGGCGTGCCCGTGCCGTGCGCCTCGACGTAGTCCACCTCACCCGGCTCGACACCCGCATCCGCCAGCGCCGACCGGATCAACTCCTGCTGCGCCAAACCATTCGGCACCGTCAACCCACTACTCGGCCCGTCGTGGTTCACCGCCGAACCCCGCACCACCGCGAGCACCCGGTCACCGTCACGCCGCGCGTCCGACAGCCGCTTCAACACCACCACGCCGCAGCCCTCACCACGGCCGTAACCGTCGGCGGACGCGTCGAACGTCTTGCACCGGCCGTCCGGCGACAACGCCCGGGTGCGGGACAGATAGATGCTGCCCTGGGGGGTCAGCATCAGGTGGACGCCGCCGGCCAGCGCGAGGTCCGATTCTCCGGAGCGCAGGCTGCGGCAGGCCAGGTGTACGGCGACCAGCGACGACGAGCAGGCCGTGTCCACGGCCATGCTCGGCCCCTGGAGCCCGAGCAGGTACGACAGCCGCCCGGCGGCCACGCTGAAGGCGTTGCCCGTGCCGGTGTACGCGTCCATGCTCGCCGGGTCGGCGGAGCGCAGCATCAGCGAGTAGTCGTCGGTGCCGATGCCGACGAAGACGCCGGTGCGGCTGCCCGCCAACCGCCCCGGCACCTGCCCCGCATCCTCCAACGCCTCCCAGGCCACCTCCAACAACAACCGCTGCTGCGGATCCAAACTCACCGCCTCACGCGGCGACACACCAAAGAACCCCGCATCAAACCCATCCACACCATCCACAAAATGCCCAGCCCGCGAATACATCCGCCCCGCCACCTCAGGATCCGGATCAAAAAACGCATCCACATCCCACCGACCAGACGGCACCTCACCAACCGCATCCACCCCCCGCACCAACAAATCCCAGAACGCACCAGGCGAATCCACTCCACCCGGAAAACGACACCCCACACCCACCACCGCGATCGGCTCGGGGGTGGAGCGCTTCAGTTCGTCGAGGCGCTTCTGCAGGTCGAGTACCAACAGCGCGAGGCGCTTGGGCGGCAGGTTGGCCAGCCGGTCCTGAAGCTCGCTCATCTATGCCTGTCCTTCTGCTGCTGATCGGTCTGCCAACAATCGGTCGATCTCGTCGTCGGACAACTGCTCGAGGTTGTCGAGCAGCGCCTCGAGGTCGTCGTCCGGGTCCGCCTGCCGCGGTGTCTCCTCCTCGGCCTGCCGTGCGCCGAAGATCGCCGTCTGGAGGTAGCCGGCGACGGCGTCGACCGTCGGGTAGTTGAACAGCAGCGTGGCGGGTAGTTCGTGGTCGAAGGCGGCCTGCACGCGGTTCTTGAACTCCAGCGCCATCAGCGAGTCCATACCGAGGTCGAACAGCCCCTTGTGCGGGTCGAGCGAGTCCTCGTCGAGCAGCAGGATCCTGGCCAGCTCCGCCGTGACGTACTCGGCGAGCGCCACCAGGCGGGTGACTTCCGGCATGGCTGCGTACCGCTCCCGCAGGCGGGGCTGTCCGGTGGTCGCGCCGGCCGGGCCGGTGCCCGATTCGGCTGGCTGCACCAGTTCCGCCAGCAGCGGGCGCTTCGCGCCGAGCGGGTACCGCTCCGCGTAGCGGGGCCAGTCCACGGGCATGACGCCGAGCTGCGGCACCCGGAGCGCCAGGACCCGTTCGAGCAGGCGGATGCCCTGGTCCGGGGGGATGATCCCGATCCCCCGGTCGGTCCAGCGCTGCTGGTCGCGGTCGGTGAGCGCGGCGGCCATGCCGGAGTCGCCCCACGCACCCCAGTTGACGCTGACCGCGGGCAGCCCGAGCGAGTGCCGGTGGTGCGCCAGGGCGTCCAGGAACGCGTTCGCCGCCGCGTAGTTCCCCTGGCCCGGCGCCCCGATGAGGGACGCGATCGAGGAGAAGAGAACGAAGTGGTCCAGCGGCACGTCGCGGGTGAGCGTGTGCAGGTGCCAGGCACCGTCGACCTTGGGCGCGAACACCCGCTCGAACCGCTCCCAGCTCTGCTGGTGCAGCACGCCGTCGTCGAGCACGCCCGCGGCGTGGAAGACGCTGCGCAGCGGCGGCATCGACGCCTC
The DNA here is from genome assembly GCF_043198215.1 of Micromonospora sp. NPDC048830. Lineage (NCBI taxonomy): Bacteria > Bacillati > Actinomycetota > Actinomycetes > Micromonosporales > Micromonosporaceae > Micromonospora > Micromonospora sp. NPDC048830. The sequence continues at coordinate 69,918 of NZ_JBICUP010000037.1, read as the reverse complement.
GATCTCGGCGAGGATCCGTCGTACGTCGTCCTCGCGGCCGACGTCGCCCCGCAGCACCTCCACCTGGGCGCCCTGAGCCGCCAGGGCGCGCAGCGTCTCCTCGGCCGCCTCCGACGGGCCCCGGCGGCCGACCAGGACGACGTGCCGTGCGCCCCGCTCCACCAGCCACCGGGCGACCAGCAGCCCGAGCGCCCCCAGGCCACCGGTGACCAGGTGGGTGCCGTCCGCCGAGATCAGCGCGGGCGCGGTCGGGCGCGGCGCGTCCGCCCTGGTCACGCGGGCGACCAGGCTGCGGCCGTTCCGCCAGGCGATCTGGTTCTCGCCGCCGGCGGTCCGGATGGTCTCGACGACGGCCGCGGCCGGGTCGTGCTCGTCGTGGCCGAGGTCGATCAGCCCGCCCCACAGGCTCGGGTGTTCGAGCCCGATCACGGTGCCGAGCCCCCAGACGGGGGCCTGGTGCGCCATGCCGGGTGTGGTCTCGCCGTCGACCGGCTGGGCGCCGCGGGTGACCACCCAGATCCGGGGCGACTCTGCCAGCTCCAGCGGGGCGAGCGCCTGCACCAGGTGCAGCAGGCTCGCGCAGGCCCGTTCGTGGGCGGCGGGCAGGTCCTCGGGCGTCGCGTACGCGTGGTCGAGGCTCCACAGGTGGAGGACGCCCCTGATCGCGGCGCCGCCCGCCTCCGCGAGAAGCTGGTGGAAGTGCTCGGGCCGGTCGGCCGCCACCTGCCACCCGTCCTCGGGCAGGGCCGCGTAGCGGTCGCCCGATCGGATCAGGTGCGCCTGGCCGCCCTGGGCACGGAGCGCCTCGGCCACCGCCTCCCCGACGCCTCCGGCGTCCGCGAAGATCAACCAGCGGCCGGGTTCCGGCCCGCTGTCCGTACCGGTCAGCTGGCGTGGCTGCCAGGTCTGCGCGTACAGCCAGTCGGTCTCGACCGGCGCCGGTGACGCGGAGCCCTGCCGCAGGCGCGAGGTGTCGATCCAGTAGCGCTGGCGTTGGAACGGGTACGTCGGCAGGCCGACCGCCCCGGCCGGCACCGGCCCGACGATCGCCGCCCAGTCCAGCTCCACACCCCGCACGAACAGGCCCGCGACCGCGGCAAGCATCTGCTGCCAGTCGTCGCGACCCCGTCGCAACGACGGCAACCACACCCGCTCACCGTCATCGTCCACACACTGCCGACCCGCCGCCAACAACACCGGATGCGGACCAACCTCCTGCACCACAGTGCAGCCCGACTCGACCAGGGCCGTCATGCCCTCGGTGAACCGCACCGGGGACGTCACGTGCTCCACCCAGTAGCCGGCCGAACCGAAACCCTCCCCCGCCAGGCCACCCGTCACGTTCGACACCACCGCACACTGCGCCGGACGGACGCCGACGCTCTGCGCCACCTGCCGGAACGCCGGCAACATCGGCTCCATCAACGGCGAATGGAACGCGTGCGACACCCGCAGGGACTTGGAGTCGACCCCGGTTTCGGCCAGCCGCTGCCGGACCCCTTCCACGGCCTCACCCGGACCGGCGACCACCGTCTCCACCGGGGAATTCACCGCCGCCACCACGACCGGCGTGCCCTCCAACAGCGGACGCACCTCGTCCACGGGCGCGGACACCGCCGCCATCGCCCCACCCGCCGGAAGCTGCTGCATCAGGCGGCCACGAGCCGCCACCAGACGCAGCCCGTCCTCCAGCGACAACACCCCCGCCACACACGCCGCCACCAACTCACCCACGCTGTGGCCCAGCACCACGTCCGGGCGCACACCCCACCGCCGCCACAGACACGCCAGCGCCCACTCCACCGCGAACAACACCGGCTGCGTAAACCCGGTCTGCTCCAACACCTTCCCCGCCACGTCGGCATCCGCATCCGACGACGGGAACAGCACCTCCAGCAGCGGCCGCTCCAACTCACCGGCCAGCAACTCCGCGCACCGATCCAACTCCGACCGGAACACCGGCTCCGACTCGTACAACGCACGAGCCATCCCCACCCACTGCGAACCCTGACCCGTGAACAACCACCCCACCCGCGGACGCCGACCAACGGCCACCACGCCCTCAACCACCAGACGGTGCTGCTCACCGGCCAACCAACCCCGCAGCCTCGCGACCGCCTCGACCGCATCCGATGCCACCACCGCGAGCCGGCACGCGAAGTGCGACCGCGTCACCGCCGCCGCCGCACACACCACCCCGAACCCCGGAGCCTCCACCGACTCCAGCAACTCCACATACCGGCCCGCCAACACCCGCAACGCACCCACGTCACGCGCCGACAACACCAACACGTGCACCGGACGAACGGACTCCACAACAGTCGGCACCACCTCCGGCGCCTCACCCACGATCACGTGCGCGTTCGTCCCACTCATCCCGAAGGAACTCACGCCGGCTACGCGGGGCTTTTCGCCGCGGGGCCAGGGGGTCGGGGCGACGGGAATCTCGGCCGGGATGTCGGTGAGGGAGATGCGCGGGTTGACGGTGGTGAAGTTGACCTGGGGCGGCAGTTGTTCGTGCCGCAGCGCCAGCACCGACTTGATCAGGCCCGCGACGCCGGCCGCGGCCTCCAGGTGCCCGATGTTGGCCTTGACCGAGCCCAGCAGCAGGGGCCGCTCGGCCGGGCGGCGCTCGCCGAGGACCGCTCCCAGTGCCGCCACCTCGATCGGGTCGCCGAGGGGCGTGCCCGTGCCGTGCGCTTCGACGTAGTCCACCTCACCCGGCTCGACACCCGCGTCTGCCAGCGCCGACCGGATCAACTCCTGCTGAGCCAGCCCGTTCGGCACCGTCAACCCGCTACTCGGCCCGTCGTGGTTCACCGCCGAACCCCGCACCACCGCCAACACCCGGTCACCGTCACGCCGCGCGTCCGACAACCGCTTCAACACCATTACGCCGCAGCCCTCACCACGGCCGTAACCATCCGCCGACGCGTCGAACGTCTTGCACCGACCGTCCGGCGACAACGCCCGGGCCCGGGAGAGGAAGATGCTGGACTCGGGGATGATCATCAGGTTGACGCCGCCGGCCAGCGCCAGGTCGGACTCCCCGGAGCGCAGGCTCTGGCAGGCCAGGTGCACGGTGACCAGCGACGACGAGCACGCGGTGTCGACCATCAGGCTGGGGCCGTGCAGCCCGAGCAGGTACGACAGCCGGCCCGCCACGGCGCTGCCGATGCCCCCGGTGCCGTAGTACGTGTCGATGGCGGTGGGGTCGTCGAGCTTGAGTTGCAGCTGCATGTACTCGTTGCTGATCAGGCCGACGAAGACGCCGGTGCGGCTGCCCGCCAACCGCCCCGGCACCTGCCCCGCATCCTCCAACGCCTCCCAGGCCACCTCCAACAACAACCGCTGCTGCGGATCCAAACTCACCGCCTCACGCGGCGACACACCAAAGAACCCCGCATCAAACCCATCCACACCATCCACAAAATGCCCAGCCCGCGAATACATCCGCCCCGCCACCTCAGGATCCGGATCAAAAAACGCATCCACATCCCACCGACCAGACGGCACCTCACCAACCGCATCCACCCCCCGCACCAACAAATCCCAGAACGCACCAGGCGAATCCACCCCACCCGGAAAACGACACCCCACACCCACCACCGCGATCGGCTCGTCGTGGGACGGTCGGGGGGCGGGGCGCTCACCGAGGGCCAGCAGCGCCTGCTTGACCGGCGACAGCCCGGCGGCGTCCCCGGTCGCGGCCAGGTGCGCCCGGAGCAGCGTCAGGGCCTCCTCCTCGGAGAGGGCGGCCAGCCGGTCGGCGGTGAGGGCTTCGGCGTCCGCCCGGGTGCGGGTCGTCGTGGCCGGGACGGGGGTGTCCAGCCCGAACGCCTCGCGGGCGAGGTAGTCGCTCAGGGCGGCGATCGACGCGTACTGGAACACCACGGTCAACGGCAGCGTGTGGGCGTCGCCGAGGGCGCGTTGGAGCCGGTTCTGGAGGTCGACCGCCATGAGGGAGGTCATGCCGAGGGCGAAGAAGCCCTGCCGCGGGTCGGGCGGGGTGTCGGCGTCCGCGCCGAGGGTGTCGGCGACCAGGCGGCTGACGGCGTCCACGAGGCGCGCGCGCCGGTCGGCGGGCGGGGCGGCGGCGATCTCGCGGACCAGCGCCGGAATCTCGGGGGCCGGGTCGGCGGCGCCGGGGGCCGGCCGGCGGGACTCGATCCAGTAGCGCCTGCGCTGGAACGGGTAGTTCGGCAGGACCACCCGGGAAAGCCGGTCGGCGGTGGCGGGCTGCGGCTCGGCGCCCTGGACGTACCGGGTCGCGGCGTCGGCGGCGTCCGAGGGTGCCGGTGGGTCGGCCGCGTCGGGCTCGCCCGCCAGGTCCTCGCCACTGGGCGCGGCGGCCGGGTCGACCACGCCGTGCGCGACGTGCGGGTCGTCCGCGCCGTCCAGCCAGGCCCGCAGCCGGTCGGCGGCGGTCGCGGCGTCCGTCGCGACGACGGCGAGGCGGTGGGGAAAGTGGGTGCGTCCGGAGGCGGCGGTCGCGCAGACGGCGGCGAGGTCGGGGGCGTCCGGGGCGTCCAGCAGCGTGGCGTACCGCTCGGCGAGGTCGCGCAGGGCGGCGGCGTTCCGCGCGGAGAGCGGGAGCATCCGGGGCGCCGGCGCGGGGGCGTCGCCGGCCGGGAGGTTGTCGTCGGCCAGGGTGGTGTCATCGGCCGGGGTGGTGTCGTCCGCCGGCGGGTCGGCGACCACCAGGTGCACGTTGACGCCGCCGAGGCCGAACGAGTTGACGCCGGCGACGCGGGCGCGTTCCCCGGCCGGCCACGGCAGGGGCGCCGAGGGCAGGACGAACGGCGCGTCCGCGAGGCCGGTCCGCGGGTTGACGGCGGTCAGGTGCAGGTGGGGCGGGATGGTGCCGTGCTGCAGGGCCAGCACGACCTTGATCAGGCTGGCGATGCCGGCGGCCATCTCCAGGTGCCCGATGTTGGTCTTGACAGAACCGAGCGCGCACGGCGCGGCGGCGCCGCGCGCGGCGCCGAAGACGCTGGTCAGTGCCTGCGCCTCCACCACGTCCGCCAGCGGCGTGCCGACGCCGTGCGCCTCGATCAGGTTCACCTGGTCCGGCGTGACGCCGGCGTCGCGCAGCGCGTGCCGGACGACGTCCTCCTGGGCCCGGGCGTTGGGGGCGGTCAGCGCCTCCCCGCGCCCGTTCTGGTTCATCGCGGAGCCGCGGATCACGGCCAGGACGGGGTCGCCGTCGCGCCGCGCGTCGGCCAGTCGCTTGAGTACGACCATGCCGCAGCCCTCGCCGCGGACGTAGCCGTCGGCGGCGGCGTCGAAGCTCTTGCACCGCCCGTCGGCGGCCATCATCCAGGTCTGCGAGAGCCCGATGTTGGCCTTGGGCGACAGCATGAGGTTGACGCCCCCGGCGAGCGCCACCTCCGACTCGCCCGAGCGCAGGCTCTGGCAGGCCAGGTGGACGGCGACCAGGGACGACGAGCAGCCGGTGTCCAGGGCCAGGCTCGGGCCGTGCAGGTCCAGCAGGTACGACAGCCGGTTGACGGCGATGCTGAGCGCGTTGCCGCTCACGAAGTAGGCGTTGAGGTTGTCCAGGTCGTCGAAGGCGACCGACGCGTAGTCGTCGGTGCCGATGCCGACGAAGACCCCGGTCGCGCTGCCGCCCAGCCGGGCCGGGACCACGCCCGCCCGTTCCAGCGCCTCCCACGTGACCTCGAGCAACATGCGGTGTTGCGGGTCCATGCTGGCGGCCTCGCCCGGCGAGATGCCGAAGAAGCCGGGATCGAACTGGTCGACTCCGTCGACGAATCCGCCCCAGCGGCTGTTCATCTTGCCGGGCTCGGCGAGGTCGGCGTCGTAGAGGGCGTCGGCGTCCCAGCGGTCCCGAGGGATCTCGGTGATCGCGTCACCGCCGGCGGCGAGCAGACGCCAGAAGGCGTCGGCGTCGGACGCGCCGGGGAAACGGCAGCTCAGGCCGATCACGGCGATCGGCTCGGCGGCGGACTGGGACGTGCGGGCCGGCTGGCGGCTGCGCTCCGGGGCCATACTGGCTCAACCCTTCCTTCGGGAGGTGCTGCCTACTGCTCCTGCTTGACGCGCAGGAAGAGGTCGACCAGCTCGTCGATGTTGGCCAGGTTGGCCAGCTCGGTACGCGGCACCCGGATCTTCAGCTCGCGCATCGAGGCCGAGACGATCTCGACGATGTCCAGGCTGCCGAGGGCGAACTCCTTCATGGACTTCGACGTGTCGATCGGCTTGTCGTCGAGCCCTTCGGCGTTGAGGCGGATGTGCTTGGTCACCACGTCGACCACCTGCTGACGGTCCATGTTTCTGTCTCCTTCTCGATCGGTGCTGTTAGCTGAGGTAGGTCTCGGCGACGATGTCCGCGACCTCGGGCCGGCCGAAGCAGACCCGGTGCATCAGGTGCTCGCGGGACATCGCCTCCCGCAGCAGTTGGCGCCGGGGCTGGCCGAGGGTCTCCTTGCTCAGCTCCAGCACGTGGCGGGGTTTCTCGGCGATGCGCCGCGCCAGGTCGAGGGCGGTGTCGAAGACCTGGTCCGCCGGTACGACGGCGTTGAACAGTCCGCGCCCGTCGAGCTCGCCGCCCTTGTAGTAGCGGGCGGTCAGCGTCATCTCGGCGGCGGTGCCGCTGCCCACGGCGGCCGGGAGCAGCGTCGTGGTGCCCATGGCCGGGGTGAACCCCATCCGCGCGAAGTTCATGCTGTAGCGCCGGTTGCGGGCGGCGACGACGAGGTCGCAGCACAGCGCCAGCACCAGGCCGCCGCCGACGGCGTGGCCCTCGAGCGCGCCGACGATCGGCACGGGGAAGTCCAGCATCGGCCGGGACAGCAGCAGATCCTTGACGTGGAGGGTGCCCGAGAGCACCCGCTGCAGCGCCGCCATGGTGGCGCCGGCGCAGAACACCTCCGGCCGGCCGCGCAGGATCACGACCTTGAGCTGCGGCTGCCGGGCGAGCTGCGCCAGGGCGGCCAGGAACTCGTCGCAGAGGCGGTCGCTGAGCCGGTTCTCGTGCTCGGCGTCGTCGAGGGTCAGCTCGGCGATGCCGGGCTCCGGCTCACGTACCCGAATGACCTGGAACATCCATCCGCCCTCGATAGCGTGCGAACCACGGCGGCGCGAAGCCCTCGCCGAACGACGTGACCCCCGCCAGGACGTCCGGGCGGGCCAGCCAGGTGGTGAACTGGTCGAGGCCGACCTCGATCTGCCGGTCGAGGTCGGCGGCGCCCACCTGGTCGTAGTAGCGCTTGGCCTCGGCCAGCGCGGGGGGCGCGGACCGGAAGATCCGCTGCAGCTGCGCGCGGAGGGCCGGCTCGACGGGCCCGTCGACCAGCTCGTCGACGAGGCCGTAGAGGTGCGCCTCGGCCGCGGGGACGCCGCGGGTGCTCAGGGTCATCGCCCGCAGCCGCGCCGGGCCGATCCGCAGCAGCAGGAACGGCACGATGGTGGCGGGCACCAGGCCGACGATCGGCTCGGACAGCATGAAGCGCGCGTTCGCGGTGGCCAGCACGAGGTCGCAGGCCGCGAGCAGTCCGACGCCGCCGCCGGTCGCCTCGCCGTCGGCCACGGCGAGCACGGGTACGCGGGCGCGCCGGATGCGGGCCAGGCAGGCGGGCAGCCGGCGGAGCCGGGCGCGCTCGGGAAGGTTCCCGTGCACGAAGAACGCCTCCAGGTCGAGGCCCCGGCAGAACGTCGGCCCCTCGGCGCTGATCACCATCGCCCGGCAGTCCGGGTCGGCGTCAACGGCGTCGAGCGCCCCCTCCAACCCGTCGATCAGGTCGAAGTTGATGGCGTTGCCGTTGGCGGCGGCGACCAGCGTCACGAAGCAGACGCCGTCGACGATCTCGGTGCGCACCGCGCGATCCACGCCGCTCAGCTCCACCGGTAGTGGCGGTGGTAGTCGCGGACGCTCTCCAGGACCAGCAGCCGGTTGCCCTCGTAGCGCCGCGCGTACAGGTCGCCGACGTCCTGGGTCAGCGGCTCGTACGTGCGCTCGTCGATGTTGGCCTCGCAGGCCTTCTCGATCTGCTCGTACTCCTCGACGGTGAGCCGGACGCGGGAGTCGAGGTGCGCGTCGACGTCGAGGGACCGGACGTACGCCGTGGCGGCCGGCCCGACCAGGCCGCTGTAGAACTCGGCCTGGCAGCCGGAGCCGTACGCGAAGACGGACAGCCGGTCACCGGGGTCGAGGTCGGTCGCGGAGTGCAGCATGCCCAGCAGGCAGATGAACGTGGACGCCCCGTACGCGCTGCCGATGCGCCGGGCGAAGTGGGTGCTGCCGGCGACCCGGGCCCGGTAGCTGGCCTCGATCGCGGCCTTGTCCACGACGCCGAGGCGGTTGAGCAGGGTCTTGTGCGCGATCATCGTCATGCCCGGGAAGGGGGCGTGGTAGATGTTCTTCTTGAAGTACGTCTCGAAGTCGACCTCGCCGACGAGCCGCTCGTACTGCTCGTAGGTCTCCTCCAGGGCGTCCAGGTAGGAGTAGAAGCTGGTCTGCCCGGTGATGATCTCGGTACGGGAGTTGGGCCGCAGCGCGTCGGACAGTTCGTTGGTCCAGTAGCCGGCCTTCTCCAGCTCCAGTTCGAGCACCTGCGGCTCGCTGCTGACCAGCATGGCGACGGCGCTGCCGCCGGCCATCAGCTCGCCGAGGTCGTCGTCCTCGGTCTGCACGTGGTTGCGGGTGCGGCTCAGGTCGCTGTTGATGACCAGGGCCTTCTTTCCGGGGCGCACGTTCGAGGCGACCCAGGAGGCGGCGACGCGCAGGGCGGCGGTGCCGCCGTAGCACATGTGCTTGACCTCGAAGTTGCGGCTGTGCGCGGGGAGCCGGCAGTGGCGCTGGACCCACGTCGAGATGGGCTTGCCGAAGTCCACGGCGGACTCGGTGGCGACGACGACCAGCTCGATCTGCTCGCGGTCTTCGTCGGTGAGCAGCCGCTCGGCGGCGTTGACCGCGAGGGTGACGGGGTCCTCGTACGGCGGCACGATCGCCCGGGACTCGTACGGCACCATCTGGCGCCGCTCCAGCTCGCGCAGCGATCCGCCGCGGGCCTCGGCGAGGTCGGCGATGCCGAGGTACGCGCGGCCTCCGTACAGGTTCAACTTCTCGATGCCTACCCGCATGGGGGTTGTCTCCTCGTTCCGAGTCAGTTCAGGTACGTCTGGTCGAGCAGCGCGTCGCTGCCCGGCTGGTTGAAGCAGATGCGGTTCATCAGCGGCTCGCGCGCGATGGCGTCCTGGAGGAGGTGGCGCTTCGGCAGCGCCAGCGTCTCCTTCAGCAGCTCCAGCACGTAGCGCGGCTTCTCGGCGATCTGCTCGGCCAGGTCGAACGCCCGGGCCAGCACCTCGTCGGCCGGTACGACCGCGTTGAACAGGCGCCGGTCGGCCAGTTCCCGGCCCTTGTAGTACTTGCCGGTGAAGATCATCTCGCTGGCGAAGTGGTGGCCGACCGCCGCGGGCAGCAGCACCGACAGCCCCATCGCCGGGGTGAACCCCATGTTGGCGGAGTTCACGCTGTAGCGGCTGCGGTCCGCCGCGACGGTCAGGTCGCAGCAGAGGGCGAGGGCCAGGCCGCCGCCGATCGCGTGCCCCTCCAGGGCGCCGATCACCGGCACGGGGAAGCTCAGCAGCCGGTCGGACAGGGCGAGCAGGCGCCGCTCGTCGTACTCGCCGCTGGCCATCTCCTTGAGCATCCGCAGCGTGCCGCCGGCACACCAGATGTCCTTCGTGCCGGTCACCAGCAGCACCTTGACCGACTGGTCGGCGGCGAGGTCGTCCAGCGCCGCCATCATCTGGTCGACCAGCTCGTAGCTCAGGCGGTTCTCGCGCTCGGGGTCGCAGATGGCGAGCCGGACGACGCCCGGCTCCACCGTGGTCACGTCGAGCACCTTCCGCGTGTCCAGTTCGCTCATTTCAGGCCTTTCGTCGGCAGGCGGTACTGCCCGATCTGCTCCGCGTCGAGCCAGCAGCGACGCCGCTGGAAGGGGTAGGTCGGCAGGTCCACCGGCGGGCGCGGGCCGCCGGAGAGCGCCGTCCAGTCGAGGTCGACGCCGTGCGCGTACAGGGCCGCCGCGCTCTCCGACAGCGTCCGCCAGTTGCCGGCCTCCGGGTCCAGCGACCGCAGCCAGCGGCCGGTCCCCCGGGGCAGGCAGCGTTTACCCATCTCGATCACGGTGTCCTTGGGGCCGGTCTCGAGGAACGTGTCGTACCCCTCGGCGGCGAGCGCCCGGACGGCGTCCAGGAACCGGACGGGCTCGCGCAGTTGCTCGCGCCAGTACGCGGCGTCGTGGCACACCCCGGACCTGAGCATCGCCGCCCGGTAGGTGGACATGAACGGGATGCGCGGCTCGCCGAACGGCAGGCCGGAGATGGCCTTCTCGAACTCGTCGAGGATCGGCTCCAGCAGCGGCGAGTGCGACGCGTACGACACCCGCAGCGGCCTGGTGAGGACGAAGTCCTCCTCCAGCCGCTCCAGCACGGCCTGCACCGCGGCCTTCTCCCCGGAGATGACGGTGTGCTCGGGGCCGTTGACCGCCGCGATCGCGACCCTGCCGGCGTGGTCGCCGAGGATGGCGGCGACGTCCTCGGCCGACGCCGAGCAGGCGGCCATCATGCCGGTCGGGGGCAGCGTCCGGGTGAGCCGGCCGCGCTCCACGATCAGCCGCGCGCCGGTCTCCAGGTCGAACACCCCGGCGACCCAGGCGGCGGCGTACTCGCCCAGGCTGTGGCCCAGCACGGCGTCGGGCTCGACCCCCCACGAGCGCCACGTCTCGGCGAGGGCGCACTGGATCGCGAAGAGCGTCGGCTGGGCGTACTCGGTCTCGTCGATCGGGTACGTGCGCTCGCCGTCGCGCGGGTACAGCACGTCGCGCAGCCGCCAGGGGTGGTGGGCGTCGAACAGCTCCGCGCACTGGTCGATCACCCGGCGGAAGACCGGCTCGCTGTCGTACAGCTCTCGCCCCATGCCGACGTGCTGGCCGCCCTGCCCGGGGAAGAGGAAGGCGATCCTGCGCTGCGTGCCGGCGGGAACCGTGCCCCGCTGCACCCCGTCGGGCGCGTCGCCCGCCGCGAGCGCGGCCAGCGCCGCGCGCGCCTCGTCGAGGCCGGCCACGGGCACCGCCGCGCGGTGCGGGAAGTGGGTGCGGCGGGCGTTGCTGGTGTGGCACAGGTCGGCCAGCGCCGGGGTGGGGGCGGCGGCGAGCCGGTCGGCGTACCGGGCGGCCTGCGCGCGCAGGGCGTCCTCGGTGCGGGCGGAGAGCGTCAGCAGCCGCAGCGGACGCGCGTCGGCCGCGGCCGCCTCGGCGGCACCGCCGGTCGGCGGCGCGTCGGCGAGGACGATGTGGGCGTTGGTGCCGCCGAAGCCGAACGAGCTGACCCCGGCGACGCGTTCCCCGGCCGGGGACGGCCAGGGGGTGCGCCGGGTCGGCACGCGCAGCGGCAACTCGTCCCAGTCGACGTGCGGGTTCAGCTCGCGCAGGTGCAGGTGCGGGGGGATCTCCCCGTGGTGCAGCGCCAGGGCCACCTTGATCAGGCCGGTGATGCCGGCGGCGGCCTCCAGGTGGCCGGTGTTGGTCTTGACCGAGCCGAGCAGCAGCGGGGCGTCCCGGCCGCGGTCCCGGCCGAGGGTCGCGCCGAGCGCGCGTACCTCGATGGGGTCGCCGAGGGTGGTGCCGGTGCCGTGCGCCTCGACGTAGTCGACCCGGTTCGCCGCGACCCGGGCGTCCGCGAGGGCCGCCCGGATCACGGCCTCCTGGGCCACCCCGTTGGGTGCGGTCAGGCCGTTGCTGCGGCCGTCCTGGTTGATCGCCGAGCCGCGGATCACCGCCAGGACCCGGTCGGAGTCGGCGAGCGCGTCGGTGAGGCGCTTGAGCACGACGACCCCGGCGCCCTCGCCGCGCACGTAGCCGTTGGCGCCGGCGTCGAAGGTCTTGCTGCGCCCGTCCGGGGAGAGCATGCCGATCTGGGAGAACGCCGCCGTCGTCTCCGGCCACAGCATCAGGTTGACGCCGCCGGCCAGGGCGAGCCGGGCGGTGCCGGCGCGCAGGCTCTGGCAGGCGAGGTGGACGGCCACCAGCGACGACGAGCAGGCGGTGTCGACGGCCATGCTCGCGCCGCGCAGGTCGAGCAGGTACGACAGGCGGTTCGCGGCGATGCTGAACGCGGTGCCGGAGAGCCCCCGGATCGGCGCGCCGCCCAGCAGGAGGGAGTAGTCCCAGGTGCTGATCCCGACGTAGACGTCGGTGGCCGAGCCGGCGAGCGCGCCCGGCACCTGCCCGGCGTGCTCGAGCGCCTCCCAGGCGACCTCCAGCAGGAGCCGCTGCTGCGGGTCCATGCTGGCGGCCTCGCCGAGGGAGAGGCCGAAGAAGCCCGGGTCGAAGTGGTCGACCTGGTCGAGGAAGCCGCCGTAGCGGGTGTTCATGGTGCCCGGGGTGGCCTGCTCCGGGTCGTGGTACGCGTCGACGTCCCACCGGTCGGCGGGCACCTCCGAGACCAGGTCCACGCCGTCGCGCAGCCGGGCCCAGAACTCGTCGGGGCTGTTGGCGCCGCCGGGCAGGCGGCAGCCGACGCCGATGATCGCGATGGGCTCGGTCCGGGCGCGCTCCACCTCGTCCAGGCGGGCCTGGAGGGTCTCGATCGCGACCAGGGCGCGCTTGAGCGGGGACAGCGCGGCGGTGGCCGCTCCGGCGTCATTCATGGGTCACCTCCAGGGCGGTGAGTTTCGCGGCCAGCAGCGCCTCGACGTCGGCGTCGTCGAGCGCCGCCACCCGGGCCACGATGTCGTCCTGCTCGTCGGGGTCGTCGTCGGCAGTCGGCGGCGGTGTCTCGGGCTCCCCGAACACTTCGCGGAGCAGGTAGTCGGTCAGCTTCGCCACGGTGGGGTGGTCGAAGGCGAGGGTGCTCGGCAGGCCGCGTCCGGCGAGGAGCCCGAGCGCGTTGCGCAGCTCGACCGCCATCAGCGAGTCCAGGCCGAGTTCCTGCAGCGGCTGCTGCGGGTTGACCGCCTGCCCGGGCGGCAGGCCCAGGATCGTGACGGCGGTGCCGCGCACGTACTCCTGGAGGACCTGGCGGCGCTCGGTGGGGTGCGCGGCGGCGATCCGCTCGCGGGCCCCGCCCTGGGGGGCCGGGACGGCGGCGGCCGGGCCGGCGCGGTGCAGGCGGGCGAGCAGCGGCGGCGGTTCGTCGCCGTGCTGGCGCAGGTGGGTCGGCCAGTCGACGGAGAACACGCCGGCCTGCGTCACGTGGGCGTCGAGCAGCAGGCCGAGGGCCTCGGTGGCCTCGTCGGGCGTCATCGGGCGGTAGCCCTGCGCCGCGAGGCGTTGCCGCTGCTGCTCGCTCATCCGCGCCGCCATGCCGCCGGCGGCCCAGGGGCCCCAGTCGACGCTGGTCGCGGCGAGGCCGCGGGCGCGGCGGTGGTGCGCGAGCGCGTCGAGGAAGGTGTTGGCGGTGACGTACCCGCTCTGGCCGGGCGAGCCGAGCAGCGCCGCGACCGACGAGCAGAGCACGAAGAAGTCCAGCGGCAGGTCGCGGGTCGCCAGGTGCAGGTTCCAGCCGCCGGCGACCTTGGGGGCGAGCACGCCGGCGAAGCGCTGCCAGGTCTGCCGCGCGAGCACGCCGTCGTCGAGCACCCCGGCGGCGTGGACGACCCCCCGCAGCGGCGGCATCGTGGCCGCGATCTCGGCGAGCACGCCGGCCAGGGCGGCCGGGTCGGTCACGTCGGCCTGCCGGGTGTGGATCCGCGCGTCGGGGTGCAGGGCGCGCAGGGTGGCGGCGACCTCCGCCGAGGGCGCGCTCCGCCCGAGCAGCACCAGGTGCCGCGCCCCCTTCGCCACCAGCCAGCGGGCGATCGCCGGGCCGATCCCGCCGAGACCGCCCGTGACCAGGTACGTCGCGTCGGGGCGTACGGCGGGCGGGGGCGCGTGCTCCACGACGACCTTGCCGACGTGCCGGGCCTGGGCCATGTGGCGGAACGCGTCCACGGCCCGGGCCAGGGGGAAGGCGCGCAGCGGCAGCGGCGACAGGCGGCCCTCGGCGAGGGCTTCGGTGATCTCCCGCAGCATCGACCGGACGAGGGCCGGGTCGTCGTCGGCGACGACCCCCAGGTCGAACGGGTGGTACGCGACGTCGGGCCGCAGCCGCGCGACCCGGTCGGCGTCCCAGATGCCGCGCTTGCCGATCTCGAGGAAGCACCCGCCCTCGCGCAGCAGGCCGAGGCTGCGCGGGATGAACTCGTCGGTCAGGGAGTTGAGCACGACGTCCACGCCGGCCCCGCCGGTGCGCTCGCGGATCTCGTCGGCGAAGTCCAGCGTGCGGGAGTGGAAGACGTGCCGGACGTTGAGGTCGGTCAGGACCGGCCACTTGGCGGGGCTCGCCGTGGCGAACACCTCCGCCCCGGCGGCCTGGGCGAGCTGCACGGCGGCCAGTCCCACGCCGCCGGCCGCCGCGTGGATCAGCACCCGGTCGCCGGGGCGCAGCCGCGCCAGGTGGCGCAGGCCGTACGCGGCGGTGCAGAACGCCACCGGGATCGTGGCGGCCTCGGCGTGGCTCAGCGCCGGCGGCACCGGCGCGACGCGGGCGGCCGCGACGGTGGTGTACGTGCCGAAGCTCTCCGGGGCCAGGGCCAGGACGCGCTCGCCCACGGCGAGGTCGTGGACCTGCGATCCCACCGCCACGATCTCGCCCGCGCACTCCAGGCCGAGCGGCCCCGCCTCGCCGGGGTACATGCCGAGGGCGTTCAGCACGTCGCGGAAGTTCAGGCCGGTGGCGTGGACGCGGATCTCGACCTCGTCCGGTCGGGGGTCCCGGCGCGCGGCCGGCTCGAGGGCGAGATTCTCCAGCACGCCGCGCTCGCGTACCCGCAGGTGCACGGGCTGCGCGGCGGCCGGTGGGGCCGGCGCGGCCGGCACCAGCCGGGGCACGTGGACGACGCCGTCGCGCAGCGCGAGCTGGTCCTCGTCGCCGGGCGCGAGGAGCAGGTCGGGCAGGTCCTCGGGAACCGGCCGGGGGTCGGCCGGGTCGAGGTCGAGGCAGGTGCAGGCGATCCCGTCCGCCTCCCGGGCGAGCGCGCGGCCCAGGCCCCACGCGGCGGCCTGCGCGACGGCGACGGGGGTGCCGGGCGTGACGGCCCGGGCCCCCCGGGTGACCAGCCACAGGTGGGGCGCCGGCGCGCCCTCGGCGGAGAGGACGCGTACCAGGTCGAGCACCGCGCGGACGGCGTGCTCGTGGGCGGACATGACCTCGTCGAGGGTCGGCTCGTCGGCCGCCGCGTCGAGGCCGGCCAGGTGCACGATGCCGCGCCAGGGACGGTCGGGGGTCAGGTGCCCGCGCAGCCGCGCCGCCGGGTCGTCGCCCGACTCGGAGGGCAGCAGCGTGACGTCGTCGCCCCGCGAGCGCAGCAGGTCGGCGAGGGCGGCGCCGCGACCGCCTCGGTCGCCCACGACCAGCCAGCCGCCCGCGCCGGGGGGCGTGGCGGGCCGGTCGGCCCGGGCGGGTTCCCAGGCGATCTCGTAGCAGAGGCCGGGGGCGGTCGCGCGCCGCAGGGCGCGGTGGTCGGCCCGCTTGAGCAGCAGCCCCTCGGCCAGCGCCAGCAGGGTGCCGTCGGCGGTGCGCAGCTCGACGTCCGCGACGGCCGTCTCGGCGCCGCGGGTGCGCAGCCGGGCGTGGCTCCACACCTCGGGCCCGGGCGACGCCAGCGGCGCGAAGCGGTCCAGCCCGATCGGCAGCCAGGACTCGGACAGGTCACCCGGGAACGCCGCCAGGGCCACCTGGAGGGCGGCGTCGAGCAGCGCCGGATGCCAGTGGTAGGCGGCGCTGTCCGCGCGGAGGGCGTCGGGCAGGGCGACCCGGCCCAGCGCCTCGTCGGCGCCCCGCCACAGCTCGGCGAGCCCGGTGAAGGCCGGGCCGTACTCGATGCCGATCCCGCGCAGCCCCTGGTGGAACCCCGCGACGTCGGCCGGCGCGAGCCGGTCCCGGAGCGCGGCCGGGGCCGGCCGCTCCCCCGGCTGGGGGGTGTATTCCCTTACCGTGGCGGTCGCGTGCCGGGTCCAGGGCTGCCGGTCGGGGTCGGTGGCCGGCTGGCTGAACACCTGGAACGTCGTCCCGTCCGCGCCGGGGGCCAGCACGACCTGGACCGGCCGGGGCGCGTCGTCGGGCAGCGCCAGCGCCTCGTGCAGCACCAGGTCGGTGACCTGTGCCGGGGCGGTGCCGGCGTGGGCGGCCAGGGCCAGTTCCAGGTACGCGGTCATCGGCAGCAGCGCGGCGCCGTGGATCCGGTGGTCGCCGAGGTAGCCGACCGTGGCGTCCAGGGCGGTGTCGAAGGTCGGCAGCGCCGTCCGGGCCCGGCGGCCCAGCAGGGAGTGGCTCCCGGCCGCCGGGGGCGCCAGGGGGCCGCCGGCGGGGCGGGGCGTGGGCCGCAGCCAGTGGCGGCGGCGCTGCCACGGGTAGGCGGGCAGCGCGACGGGCCGGCCGGGGCTCGGGTGCAGGCGCTGCCAGTCGACGGTGTGGTTGGCGCGGTAGAGGGCGGCGAGCCCGGCCAGGAGGGTGGACCGGGCGTCCGCGCCGGCCCGCATGGAGGCGACCACCACGCCGGCCTGGCCGCTCTGTTCGAGCTGCTCGGTGATCGGCCGGGCCAGCACCGGCTGCGGGCCGACCTCGACGACCGTCCGGGTGCCGTCCTCGACGCCCAGCTGCGCCAGCGCCGCCGCGAACCGGACGGGCTGGCGGATGTTGCGCCCCCAGTACGCGGGACCGAAGTCGTCGCCGGTGGCCGGGCGGCCGGTCACCGTGGACACGATCGGCACGGTGGCGGGGCGGGGCGTGACGCCGTGCAGCGCCCGCACCAGCGGCTCCCGGAACGGCTCCATCTGCGGGCTGTGGAAGGCGTACCGGACCCGCAGCATCCGGTTGGCCACCCCCCGCGTGGTCAGCGCGGCCAGCACCTCGGCCAGCGCGTCCGGGTCGCCGGCCAGCACGGTCGAGGTGGGACTGTTGACGGCGGCGACCGACAGCCGGTCGCCGTACCCGGCGACGGCCGCCTCGGCCTCGGCCGGCGGCAGCGCGACGCTCGCCATCCGGCCCAGGTCGTGCGCCTGCTGCATCACCCGGCCCCGGTGGAACGCCACGCGCACCGCGTCCTCGAGGGAGAGCACCCCGGCGACGTGCGCGGCGGCGACCTCGCCCACGCTGTGGCCGATCACCGTCTCCGGCTCGACGCCCCAGGAACGCCAGAGCGCGGCGAGCGCCACCTGCACCGCGAAGAGCGCGGGCTGGGCGATCTCGGTGCGGTCCAGCCGGGACCGGTCCTCGTCGGCGAGCACCTCGTCCAGCAGCGACCAGTCGGCGTGGGCGCGGAACAGCTCGTCGCAGCGGCGCATCGCCTCGGCGAAGACCGGCTCCTGCGTCATGAGGTCGCGTCCCATGCCGGCCCACTGCGCGCCCTGGCCGGAGAAGACGAAGACCGGGCCGGCGGGCGCGTCGGGGGCGACCGCGTCCACCGGGGCGGGGGCGTCGGCCAGGACGGCCAGCCAGTCGGCCAGTTCGGCGTGGCTGCGGCCGGCCACGGCCACCCGGAAGGGGTGGTGGCTGCGCCGGAGGCTCGCCGTCGCGCACAGGTCGCGCAGCGGCACGTCGCCGGCGGCCAGCACCGACCGGTACGCGCCGACCAGCGCGTGCAGCGCCTGCGGGCTGCGCGCCGAGATCGGCAGCAGCTCGGCCCGGTCGGAGTGGCCGGCGTCGGGTGCGTCGGCGGGGTCGGCGTCGGGGGCGTCGGCGGGGTCGGCGTCGGGCGCCTCGCCCACGACCAGGCAGCCGTTCGTCCCGGACCAGCCGAAGGAGCTGACGGTGGCGTACCGGGGCTGCTCGCCGCGCGGCCAGGGGCGCAGCTCGGTGGGGATGACGAAGCGCGACCCGGCCAGGGAGCTGTTCGGGTTCAGCGTCCGGAAGTGCAGGTGCGCCGGGACCGCCTCGTGCCGCAGCGAGAGCACGACCTTGATCAGGCCGGCGATGCCGGCGGCGGCCTCCAGGTGCCCGATGTTGGTCTTGACCGAGGTGAGCGCGATCGGCGGGGACTGCGGGCCGGCCGCGCCGAACACCTCGATCAGCGCCTCGATCTCGATGGGGTCGCCCAGCGCCGTACCGGTGCCGTGGGCCTCGACCGCGCCGACCGCGGCCGGGTCGACGCCCGCGTTGCGCAGCGCCTGCCCGACGATCTGGCGCTGGGACAGGCCGCTGGGCGCGGTCAGGCCGTTGGTCCGGCCGTCCTGGTTGACCGCGGAGCCGCGGATCACCGCGAGGATCGGGTCGCCGTCGCGCTGGGCGTCCGACAGCCGCCTGAGCACCACGGCGCCGCAGCCCTCGCCGCGGACGAAGCCGTCGGCGCTGGCGTCGAAGGTCTTGCAGCGGCCGTCCGCGGCCATCATGCGCATCTTGGTCGTGGCCATGCCGAAGTGCGGCCCCAGGGCCAGGTTCACCCCGCCGACCAGCGCGGTCCCGCACTCGCCGGCGCGCAGGCTCTGGCACGCCAGGTGCACCGCGACCAGGGACGACGAGCAGGCGGTGTCGACGGCGAGGCTGGGGCCGCGCAGGTCGAGCAGGTACGAGATGCGCCCCGCGATGACGCTGTGCGAGGTGCCGGTGCCGGTGTAGGTGTCGATCTGCTCGGGGTCGGCGAACTGGAGCCAGGCGTAGTCGTTGCTGTGGCTGTGCACGCCGACGAAGACGCCGGTGGGGCTGCCCGCGAGCCGGTCGCTGGTCTGGCCGGCGCTCTCCAGGGCCTCCCAGGCGACCTCGAGCATGATCCGCTGCTGCGGGTCCATCTGGTCGGCCTCGCGTGGGGCGATGCCGAAGAAGGCGGCGTCGAAGCGGTCGACCTCGTCGAGGAAGCCGCCCCAGCGGCTGCTCACCCGGCCCGGCGCGGCGGGGTCGCTGTCGTAGAGGGCGTCGGCGTCCCAGCGGTCGGCGGGCACCTCGGAGATGGCGTCGACGCCGTCGCGCAGCAGCTCCCAGAACGCCTGGGGGCTGTCGGCACCGCCGGGGAACCGGCAGCTCATGCCCACGATCGCGATGGGCTCGGTCCGGGCGCGCTCGGTGGCCTCGAGTTTGGCGCGCATGTCGCGCACCGCGGTCAGCGCGCGCCGCAGCGCCGCCGCCGTGGGCTGTTCCGTTGAGGACATGTGGGTTCTTGTCGCCTTCTCAGGAATCGAGGTCGTCGAGTTCTTGCAGGAGCAGCGATTCCAGGTCGTCGACCGAGAGTTCGCTCAGGTCGTCCGGGCCGGACGGCGCACCGGCCGCAGGCCCCGCCCACGGCTCGGGGCGAACGTCGTCGGCGGTGTCGCCGCCGTCGGGCGCGGGCGCGTCCAGCGGGATCTGCATCCGTTCGGCGAGGTAGGGCACCAGCACCTCGATCGTCGGGTAGTTCCAGATGACCGTGGACGGCAGCGGCAGCTGCAGGCCGGCTTCGAGGCGGTTGCGCAGTTCGAGCGACATCAGCGAGTCGAACCCCAGGCTGCGCAGCGGCGTGCCGACCCCGATCCGGGAGGGCGCCAGCCGCAGCACCCGGGACGCCTGCTCGCGGACGTACGCCTCCATCACGCCGCGGCGGCGCCGGCCCGGCTCGGCGGCCAGGAACTCCGCGCGGGCGCCGCCAACCGCCGGCTGCGGCGCCGCGCCCGGGCCGAGCAGCGCGAGCTGGTTCGTCCGGCCGGCAGTCGGGTACGCCGCCACCCACTCGGCCGCGTCGAACGGCATCACGGCGACCTGCGCGGTGTCCTGCCCCAGCAGCGTGCCCAGGACGGTCACGCCCTGCTCGGGGGTGATCGCCCGCAGGCCGCGCAGCGCCTCCTGGCCGCCCTGCTCCAGCCGGGCCGCCATCCCCACCGCCGACCAGGGGCACCAGTTGACGCTGAGCGCCGGGAGCCCGGCCGCGCGCCGGGTGTGGGCCAGCGCGTCGAGGAACGCGTTCGCGGCGGCGTAGCCGCTCTGGCCGGGCGAGCCGAGCACCGAGGTGACCGAGGAGAACAGGACGAAGAAGTCGAGGTCCTGGTCGCGCGTGCGCTCGTGCAGGTGCCAGGCGCCGTCGGCCTTGGGCCGGGCGACGCGGCGGTACCGCTCGGCGGTCTGCTGCAGCAGGATGCCGTCGTCCAGCACGCCGGCCGCGTGCACGACGCCCCGCAGCGGGGGCAGGTTCTCCCGCACGTACGCCAGCACCCGGCTCACCTCGTCGGGGGAGGTGACGTCGGCGGCGAGGGCGGCGACGCGTACGCCGGCCCGGGTCAGCGCGTCGACGGCCGGCCGCGCGGCGGCCGTGGCGCCGTTCCGTCCAACCAGGACGAGCTGGCGCGCGCCCTGGTCGGCCAGCCACCGGGCGACGCTGAGGCCGAGCCCGCCGAAGCCGCCGGTGATCAGGTAGCTGCCGTCGGCGTGGATCGGGGCGGCGCCGGCCGTGGCCGGGGCGACGGGCACCGTCTGACGGTCCGTCACCGACAGCACGATCTTGCCGATGTGCCCGGACTGCTCCATCAGGTGGAAGGCGTCGTGCGCCTCGGCGACGGCGAACCGGCGCATCGGCAGCGGCCGCAGCTCCCCGGCGTCGACGCGGGCGACGATCCGGCGCAGCAGCGCGCCGACCAGCGCGGGCCGTTCCCGGAACATCCGGTCCAGGTCGACCGCGAAGAACGCCAGGTTGCGGCGGAACTCGCCGAGTCCGATGTGGCGGTCCTGGTAGATGTCCCGCTTGCCGATCTCCACGAAGCGCCCGTACGGGGCCAGCGCGGCGATGCCGTGGGCGATGAGGTCGCCCGCCAGCGAGTTCAGGACGATGTCGACGCCCGCGCCGTCGGTCTCCGCGAGCACCTGCTCGGCGAAGGCGGCCGTGCGGGAGTCCATCACGTGCGGCACGCCCAGCGACTTCAGGTGGGCGCGCTTCTCCTCGCTGCCGGCGGTGGCGAAGACCTCCGCCCCGGCGGCCTGGGCGAGCTGCACCGCGGCCAGCCCGACGCCGCCCGCCGCGGCGTGGACGAGAACCCGTTCGCCCCGCTCCATCCGGGCGAGGTGCTCCAGGGCGTACGCGGCGGTGAGGAACGCGATCGGCAGCGTCGCCGCCTCGTCGAAGGTGATCCGCGCGGGCTTCGGCGCGACGAGCCGCGCGTCGGCGAGCACGTGCGTGCCGATGGCGCGCAGGGCCACCGCCACCACCTCGTCGCCGACCCGCAGGTCCGTGACGTCCGGCCCGACCGCCGCGACCACTCCGGCGCACTCGTCGCCCAGGGTGAGGTCCCCCTCGTCCGCGCCGGGGTAGAGCCCGAGGGTCTTGAGCACGTCGCGGAAGTTCAACCCGCTGGCCCGGACCTCGACGAGCACCTCGCCGGGGCCGGGCTGGACCGGCGTGAAGGCGCGCAGCTGGAGGTGGTCCAGTGTGCCGGTGCGGTCGAGCTCGAGCCGGAACGGGCGGTCCCCGGCGGGCCGCGGGGCGGCGGCGGGCTGCTCGGGGGCCGCCCGGGCGACCAGCCGCGAGACCAGGACGTCGGCGCCGCGCACGGCCAGCTCGGGCTCGTCCGCCGGCGCGAGCAGCGCCGTCAGCAGCGCCGCGTCCTCGTCGGCGAGGTCCGCGCCGAGGTCGACGCGGGTGCAGTGCAGGTCCGGGTGTTCGTGCTGGATGGTCCGGCCAAGCCCCCACAGGGGCGCCTGGAGGACCGCCGGGACCCGGTCGGTCGGGACGACGGCCTGGCTGTCGCGGGTCACCAGCCACAGCCGGGGCCGCCCGGCGGCGGGAACCTCGTGCAGCGCCTGGACCAGGTGCAGCACGCTGTCGGCGACCAGGGTGTGGCCGCGCTCCAGCGCGGCCGGGTCGGGCCGGGCGCCGCCGGCGTCCAGCGCCCAGCGGTGGATGATGCCGCGGCAGGGCCGGTCCGCGCCGAACGCGTCGGCGAGCAGGTCACGCAGGTGCGCCGGGTCGGTCGGGTCGACCTGGTAGGCGTCCACCCCCAGCCGCCGGTAGGTGTCCCCGGGTCGGACGACGACGCAGGTGCCGCCCCGTGCCGCCAGGGCGGCGTCCAGGGTGGTGTCGGAGTCGGCGAGGAGCAGCCACCGGCCGCTCCAGTCCGCCTCGGCGGGCGGGGTGGCGAGGGCGGGCGCCGGCTGCCACCGGATCTCGTGGAGCAGGTCGCCTCCGGCGGGCGTGGTCCGCTCCAGCCGGCGCAGGCGCAGGCCGGTCACGGTGAGCAGCACCCGGTCGTCGTCGCGCACGACGAGGTCCGCGGTGTGCAGCTGGTCGTCGCCAGGGTCGGCGGGCCGGATCCGGGCGTGGCACGACAGCGTCGCGCCGGGAGGCTCGCGCAGCTCGAACCGCGCGATCCCGACCGGCACGTACGTGTCGGCGGGCTGGTCCGGCAGCGCGGCGACCGCGACCTGGAGGCAGTTGTCCAGCAGCGCGGGGTAAACGGCGTACCCGTGGGTCGGCTCCTCGGCGAGCTGGATCAGCGCGGACGCCTCGCCGGCCGTGCGCCAGAGCTGCCGCACGCCCTGGAAGCGGGGGCCGTACTCCAGGCCCCGGGCCCGCATCGCCGCGTAGTGGTCGTCGCCGCTCCGCTCCGCGACCCGGTGCCGCAGCCCGGCGTCGTCCGCCTCCGGGACGGGCCGGTCGTCGGCGGGGCCGCGCAGCGTGCCGGAGGCGTGCACCAGCCAGCCGGAGGACTGGCCGGACTCGTCCGGCTGGCGGCTGGCGCAGCGGAACGCGAGCACACCGGGCGTGCGCTCGGTGAGGGTCACCTGGATCGTGGTGGGCCCCTCGTGGGAGGGCGCGAGGGGCTGGGTGACCCGCAGATCCTCGACGGTGTGGGCCCGCGTGCCGAGCAGGTCGGTGGCCGCGCTCAGGGCCATCTCGACGTACGCCGCCGCCGGGAGGAGCACCTGGCCGCGTACGCGGTGGTCGTCGAGGTACGGCAGCAGCTCGACGCCGATCTCGGTGGTCCACAGGTGGGTGCCCCGGTCGAGCGAGGACTCGACGTGGCGGCCGAGCAGCGGGTGGCCCACCGTCCGCCGGGCCCCGGTCGCGCGGCCGTCCGGCCAGTACCGCTCCCGCTGCCACGGGTACCCGGGCAGCCGGACCACCTCACCGGGGGCCGGGCAGAGGGCGCTCCAGTCGAGGGGTACGCCCATGCGGTACAGCTCGCCCGCGGTGTCCAGCATGGCCAACCGCTCGGCGGAGTCGCGGCGCAGGGACGCCAGGACGACGCCGTCGCCGCCGTGTCGGCGGCAGCTCTGCTCGACGGCGGTGGCGAGGACCGGATGCGGGCTGATCTCCAGAAAGCACGTCAACCCGTCATCGAGCAACCGCTGCACCATCGGCGCGAACCGCACCGGCTGACGCAGGTTCTCCCACCAGTACCCCGCATCCAACTCCCCGCCGTCGAGCACCTCACCCCGAACCGTCGAATACAACGGCACCGACGCCGACCCCGGCGACACCCCCACCAACCGCGCCACCAACTCATCCCGCAACCCATCCACCTGCGGACTGTGCGACGCCACATCCACCTGCACCCGCCGCGCGAACACCCCCCGCCCCGACAACGACGACACCACCGAATCCACCGCCTCCGACGACCCCGCCACCACCGTCGTCACCGGCCCGTTCAACGCCGCCACCACCACCGCACCACCAAACGGAGCCACCACCTCCTCAACCTCCGCAGCAGCCAACTCCACCACCGCCATCGCCCCACGACCACTGATCCGCCGCATCAACCCACTGCGCTCACAAATCACCCGCGCCGCATCCGACAACGACAACGCCCCCGCCACACACGCCGCCGCGACCTCACCCATCGAATGCCCCACCACCGCCGCAGGCTCCACACCCCACGACCGCCACACCGCCGCCAACCCCACCTCAACCGCGAACAACACCGGCTGCACCACATCGATCCCCCCCGGAACCGACCCAGCCTCAAGCACCTCCACCAACGACCAATCCACAAACCCCGCGAACGCCGCGTCACACGCCCGCACCACCTCCCGGAACACCGGCTCCCGACGCAACAACTCCCGACCCATCCCCAACCACTGCCCACCCTGCCCCGGAAACACGAACACCACCCGAGGAACCGACGACGGCACCGTGGAGGGCGGGTGCTCGTCGGCGAGCCGGGCCTCCAGCTGGGCGACCAGGTCGGCGCGGGAGGCGGCCGCGACGGCGAGCCGGGTGCCGTGGTGGGTACGGCGGACGCCGGCGGTGTGGCCGAGGTCCCGCAGCCGGATGTTGGGGTGCCGGCGGAGCAGTTCCACGGTGCGTCGGGTCAGCTCGGTCAGTGCGGCCGGCGAGTGCGCGGACAGGGGCAGCAGCACGGCGTCCCCGGCCTCGGGGTCGCCGGGCTTGGCGGGCCGCCGCGGCGCATCGGCGGCCGTGGGGCACTCGCGGTCGTCCCCGGCGGCCACGGGCGCGCCCGCACCGGCCTGCGCGGCGTTGCCGGCGGGCTGGCCGGCCAGCTCGGGCGGCAGCGGGACCGGCGTGACGTCCTGCGGATAGAGCGCCGGCCAGTTGAGCGGTTGACCGAGCCGGTAGAGCGTGGCGGCGGTGTCGAGCAGCACGCCGCGCTCGTCCTCGTCACGGCGGGCCGAGGCCAGGATCATGCCGGGTCGGTCGTGCCGGGCCAGGCTCTGTTCGACGGCGGTGGCGAGGACCGGATGCGGGCTGATCTCCAGAAAGCACGTCAACCCGTCATCGAGCAACCGCTGCACCATCGGCGCGAACCGCACCGGCTGACGCAGGTTCTCCCACCAGTACCCCGCATCCAACTCCCCGCCGTCGAGCACCTCACCCCGAACCGTCGAATACAACGGCACCGACGCCGACCCCGGCGACACCCCCACCAACCGCGCCACCAACTCATCCCGCAACCCATCCACCTGCGGACTGTGCGACGCCACATCCACCTGCACCCGCCGCGCGAACACCCCCCGCCCCGACAACGACGACACCACCGAATCCACCGCCTCCGACGACCCCGCCACCACCGTCGTCACCGGCCCGTTCAACGCCGCCACCACCACCGCACCACCAAACGGAGCCACCACCTCCTCAACCTCCGCAGCAGCCAACTCCACCACCGCCATCGCCCCACGACCACTGATCCGCCGCATCAACCCACTGCGCTCACAAATCACCCGCGCCGCATCCGACAACGACAACGCCCCCGCCACACACGCCGCCGCGACCTCACCCATCGAATGCCCCACCACCGCCGCAGGCTCCACACCCCACGACCGCCACACCGCCGCCAACCCCACCTCAACCGCGAACAACACCGGCTGCACCACATCGATCCCCCCCGGAACCGACCCAGCCTCAAGCACCTCCACCAACGACCAATCCACAAACCCCGCGAACGCCGCGTCACACGCCCGCACCACCTCCCGGAACACCGGCTCCCGACGCAACAACTCCCGACCCATCCCCAACCACTGCCCACCCTGCCCCGGAAACACGAACACCACCCGAGGAACCGACAACGGCGCCGGGCTGGTCTCCGCGGAGGTGGCGTCGAGCCAGCTGTCGAGCTGGCCGACCAGTGCCTGGGGCGTACGCGCGGTCAGGGCGAGCCGGTGCGGCTGCGCCGAGAGCTGCCGGGCGGCGGTGTAGCAGAGGTCCGCCAGGGCGACGGGGCCGGCGGCGAGGTCCCGGACGCGGGCGGCCACCTCGCGCAGCGTGGCGGCGTCGGGCGCCGACAGGGGCAGAAGCTGGGCCGGTGGGGTGGTCGCTCCCTCCAGGACGAGGTGGCAGTTGGTGCCGCCGAACCCGAACGCGCTGACCCCGGCGAGCGGCTTCTCGTCGGGCACGGGCCACGGCTCCGCCGTCCGCGGCACGCGCAGCCGCAGCTGGTCGAAGGCGATGTGCGGGTTGGGCTCGTCGAAGTGCAGGTTCGGCGGGATCGTCTGGTGCCTGATCGCCAGGGCGGTCTTGATCAGGCCGGCGATGCCGGCGGCCGCCTCGAGGTGGCCGATGTTGGTCTTGACCGAGCCGATGACCAACGGGCGGTCGGCCGGGCGGGCCGCGCCGAGCACGGAGCCGATCGCGTTGGCCTCGATCGGGTCGCCGAGGATCGTGCCGGTGCCGTGGGTCTCCACGTAGTGGACCCGGTCGGGGGACACGCCCGCCGCGGCGTACGCGGCCTGGAGCATCGCCACCTGCGCCTGCGGGTTGGGCGCGGTGAGTCCGTTGCTGAAGCCGTCGTTGTTGACCGCGGAACCGCGGATCAGGCAGTGGATGGTGTCGCCGTCGGCCAGGGCCCGGGACAGCGGCTTGAGCACCACGATCCCGGCGCCCTCGCCGCGGACGTAGCCGTTGGCGCGGGCGTCGAACGCCTTGGACCGGCCGTCGGGGGCCATCGCCCCGAACTTCGACATCGCCACGGTGCTCTCCGGGGCGATGGTGAGGTTGACGCCGCCGGCGAGCGCCACCGTGGACTCGCCCGTCCGCAGGCTCTGGCAGGCGAGGTGCACCGCCACGAGCGAGGACGAGCAGGCGGTGTTGACGGTCAGGCTCGGCCCCTGCAGGCCGAGGACGTAGGAGACGCGGGCCGAGACGACACTCAGGTCCTGCCCGGTCGCGGTGTGCGGGGTGATGTCCTCCGCGTGGTGGCCGAAGAGCTGCCCGTAGTCGTGCCACATGGCACCGCAGAACACGCCCGTCGCGGTCCCCTTCAGCGATTTGGGGGCGATCCCGGCGTCCTCCAGCGCCTCCCAGGCCAGTTCGAGGACCAGACGCTGCTGCGGGTCCATCTGCACGACCTCGCGTGGTGCGATGCCGAAGAACTCGGCGTCGAACCCGTCGACCTGGTCGAGGAACCCGCCCCAGCGGGTACTCATCTTGCCCGTGGCCGTCGGCGACGGGTTGAAGAACTCGTTGACGTCCCACCGGTCGCCGGGCACCTCGGTGACGGCGTCGACACCCGCCGTCAACAGTTTCCAGTAGGCGTCAATGTCCTTCGCGCGCGGGAACCGGCAGGCCATTCCCACAATGGCGATCGGCTCGGACTCCCGAACCGCCCGACGCGCCACGACGGGAGATGGCGAGTCGCCGCCCTCCGTGAGGAAACGGACCAGTGCGTCAATCGTCGGATAGCCCCAGACAAGCGTCGCCGGCAGCGGTCGCCCGAGGTATCGGGAAAGCGCCGCGATGAGGCTTGCGGCGCGCGCCGAATTGAGGCCGTAGCGGCTGAGACGCTCCTGCCTGTCCAGCCCGGCCGCATCCAGGCCGAGCAACTCGGCCAGGTGTTCCCGGAGCAAACTCTCCACGGCCGAGGCGGTGGGCGAATCACGACGGACTGATTCCTGGTCGTCCTGGTGCATGCACGTGTCCTAAACGAGAGAATCCCCTGCCTGAAGGGCGGCACCCGGCATCCTCGCGGCGGGGCGAGATGCGGACGCTGCCGGCCGAGAGGCGGCCGGTGGGCCGGGAGCAGGCGCGGAAGTCGGGTCAGGAAGTGGTGCCGCCTTCGTGCGGCGCGGGCGGATATTCGCAGCTCAGCATGGTTCCGACGGCCACGAGCCAGACGGCCGTCGGCCGCTGGCCGGAAGGGAACGGCGAGCCACTCGGGGCCGCTGCGCCCCCGCGCCCGCACCTGTTGTCGATGGGCGGTTCCGCTGCGGACCGCCCACGGAAGGAGGCTTGCGAGACAGCGGGAGCCTCGGCTGGCGGTGACCAGAAAGGCAGCGAACCGGCTTACCAGGCAATTGCCGTGAGAGGCTGGTCATGTCCGGCAGGGCGGGGGCGAAAGGCGTGATCCGCACGGGTGACGTGACCCGTCGAGCAGGAAAGACATCGCTACGCCGTGGCAGTTCACCCACAGCACCCCCCAATACACGAAGCCAGGCCAACCCAGGTTGTTACCAGCAAGCCAACCCGCTCGTAACAAGCTGGAAAGAAACGAGACGGCTGGTGGCCCGAAGGCCGGACGACTCGTGAGCAATCCGCCACGACCGTGGCGACGTCCCCCCGACGCAGTCTTCAACTGATCGCTCGGCCGGATGCTATCAGCGGGACTCGACGATCTGGCAAGACAGATCGGACCGTCACTTTTGGCCGGTCTCGGCCGATCGGTGGCACTAGGCCGGGACTCGTGGCGATCGCGTCCACACAGGACTGACAGCCCCGCTTGGCCGAGTCCGCGGACCGACCCGTACCCACGACAACCAGCGAAGCCAGCAGCAGTCCAATCGATCAGCACGGATACAGCGGCCGTGGAAGGCCCGGCTCGCCCGGTCCCGGACGGGCGCCTCAGAGCCCGCTCTGTCGGCATCCCGACCGGCCGGCCGAACGGCTCGACGCCAGCCGATCGGACGACCTCCGGACACTGTGCGGCGTCCGCGCCGGAGCCGAACGTCGGGAAAGGATGGTCGGGCTCGACCGGTCTTCCTCGACCGACGACATCCCCTCCGACCGAACGCCCCGTTGGCATGGTCGCACCGGCGCGAACGACAACCTGGACGGGCCGCCGGCCGATTTCGCGACGCGACCCCCCGCCGGCTCCCGAAGCCGCCGGTCACACCCGACGGCAGCCCAGCCGGATATCGCACACGCCGACGCCTGCCAGACCAGCGAATCTCTCCCCCACCCGGCTCGGGTGATCCACTCCATGTCGCCGACATTGTGGAGTTGACCCGAGATCTTGGTGGAAATCGGCCCCTCCAGGGGCCATTTCGCACCAAGATTGCGGAGAGCCGAATCGGGATGCGCCCATGTCGCCGCCATGGAGTTGATCAGCGGGCAGCCGACGTGCGGCACTCGCGCACGGACACCATCGGGCCGCCGCCGCACAGCCGGGAACGGGCCGCCGAGATACACCGGAACGGGCACCGCCGAAACGGACGCCACACACAACGGGCGCCGCGGCACAGCCGGGGCCGGGCACCGCCGCACAGCCGAAACGGACGCCGCACACACGGACGCCACACAACGGGCACCGCGGCACAGCCGGGGCCGGGCACCGCCGCACAGCCGAAACGGACGCCACACACACGGACGCCACACAACGGGCACCGCCGCACAGCCGAAACGGGCGCCACACAGCCGGGAACGGGCGCCGCGGTCGACGGTGCGCCGCGTCGGGCACGACGGCGCGCCGACGTGCGGGCGCCCCGACGGCGACGCGGCGACCGGGCGCGCTCCGCCGCGGCGCCGCCGCCGGCAGCGACCGGCAGCGACCGGCGCCAGCCCCACCGGCGCCTCGGCCGCCTGCCTGCCTGCCAGCCAGCCAAATGACGATCGACTATGTGTCCACCGCCCGGCAAGGTTCACCATATGAAGGCCGGCCCATTGTCCGACGCCGAATGTTGACACCCGGGTAGCCGCTGTGGCAGGTTGACGAATGGCGCGGGGAAAAGCCGCTCGGAAGATTTTTTCAACGGCTTGCGTCGTTTCCGGAGCGCAGCACTCCGGGCCTCTTCCGACCCGCATCAGGGATTTCCGCCGGTCGTCGTCAGCATTTACCGATGATCCTGGCACCGAGTGGAAGGGAGACGCTCATGCGTTACATCCACTGACACGTCGCGTCGCCGCGGCCGTCCGGGCGGGTCCGGACGGCCGCGGTGTCACCTGCCCGCAAACAAGCCCACCACCTCGGAAGGGACGCGCCCTGTGGCGGACGAGACCACCGCGGCGGTACGCGACGCGAGCTACGATCCGCTGGCCCCGCCCGTGATCGCCGACCCGTACCCGCACTATCGGAAACTCCGGGAGACGAATAAGGTCCACTGGCACGAGGCGCTGGATTCCTGGGTGGTCACGGGGTATGCGGAGTGCCGGCAGGTGCTCGGTGACACCACCGACTTCGGCTCCGACTTCCGCCGCGTCGGTGTCGATATCCCGGACACCCAGTTGAGCGTGCAGTCACTCGATCCGCCCGAGCACGGCGCCATTCGGCACCTGCTCGTTTCGGCGTTGCACGGGCAGCCGCTGGAGGCCGTACGACAGCAGGCGGCGGCGATCGCCGCGGACCACCTCGCCGAGCTGGCGGGGCAGGTGGGGCCGGTCGACCTGGTGCGCCGCTTCGCGCGCCCGGTGGCGCTGCGCACGATCACCGCCTTCCTGGGCGTGCCGCCGCCCGACGGCGAGCTTTTCGAGCAGTGGTCCAACGCGATCGTGCGGAGCATGGACGCGGGCCTCGATCCCGCCCGGGCCGAACCCGGCAACCACGCGCGGGCGGAGCTGAGCCGGCTCGTCGCCGGGTGGCTGGCCGACACCGACGAACGGGGCTTCCTCGGGGCGGCCCGGCGGGCCGCGCGCACGGAGGACGTACCGGCGGCGGTGCTGGCCAACTCGCTGCGGGCGGTGCTGCACGCCGGCTACGAGTCGGTCAGCCGGCTGCTGGGCGCCGTCCTCGCCCGGCTCGTCCGGCACCCGGAGCTGCTGGCCGCTTCCGCGACCCCGCACGCCACCGAGGCCCTGCTCGACGAGCTGCTCCGGCTCGACGGCCCGGTGCAGGCCGACGCACGGGTGTGCGTCGACGACAGCACGGTCGGCGGCCAGCCGATCCGGCGGGGCGACGTGCTGGTGCTCTTTCTCGCCGCGGCCAACCGGGACCCGGCGGTCTTCCCCGAGCCCGACGTCGTGCGCCTCGACCGGCGTCGGGGCCTGCACCTGGCCTTCGGGCGGGGCGCGCACGCCTGCCTCGGCGCCGGGCTGGCGTCCCTCCAGCTGCGCGAGGTGCTGGCGGCGCTGCGCGCCGGCGGCCTGCGACTCACGCCGGCGGGCCCGGCCGCGTACGAGCCCACGGCCACCCTGCGGGGCCTGGCCGAGCTTCCCGTCTCGGTGCGCCGGGCTGACCAGCCGGGCTGACCGGACCAGACGGGCTCGACGGCAGCCGCCCCGTCGACGCGTACCCCCGAATCCCACCGACGACCGGAGGTGTCGTGCGTAGCTTGACCGCGTTCCACAAGAGACTGGCCGGCCTGGTCGGCGTGCTGCTGCTGGCCGGGGCCGCCCTGCCTCCGGGTGGCGCCGCCCGGGCCGCGCCCGGCACCGCCGGGTCCGAGGCCGCGCGGCCCGGCGTCGCCGCGTCCCTGGCCGACCGGCTGGCGGCGGCCGTCACGGGCGCCGACGTCTACGCCCACGCGGCGGCGCTGCAGCTCATCGCCGACGCCAGCGGCGGCAACCGGGCCTACAACCGCGTCGGGTTCACCCGCTCGGCGGAGTACGTCGGCACGCTGCTGCGGGCGGCCGGGTACCGGGTCGTGGAGCAGCCCGTCCCCTACACCGACTTCGATGTCACCACGGAGCGGCTGCGGGTCGACGGGGCCGCCGTCACGGACGTGCCGGTGCTGATGACCCGGTTCACCCCGTCGACGCCGGCCGACGGCATCGAGGCGCCCGTGGTGGCGCCGATCGCCGGACGTACCGGGTGCGACCCGGCCGACTACGACGGCGTCGGCGCCGCCGGGGCGGTCGTAGTGGTCGCGCGGGCGGCCTGCGGCTACACGCGGCAGCAGCAGGTGGCCGCCGGCGTCGGGGCGCGCGCCGTGCTGCTGTACTACGTCACCCCGTCGCCGGAGAACAGCTACCGGTTCCACGCCTTCGTCCCGCAGGCGTTCACGATCCCGGTCGCCTCGGTGTCGCAGCGCGACGGCGAGGAGCTGGCGCGGGCGTCGCGCGCCAGCGGCGTACGCGCGCACCTGACGCTGCGGGCCAGCAACGTCGAGCGGACCACGGTGAACCTGATCGCCGAGACCGCCGGCGGCGACCCGGACAACGTGGTGCTGCTCGGCGCGCACCTGGACAGCGTCACGGAGGCGCCCGGCATCAACGACAACGGCGCGATGGCCGCCACCGTGCTCCAGGTGGCCCTGGCGCTGGCCGGACGCCAGCACGCGGTGACCAACAAGGTGCGGTTCGTGTGGTGGGGCGCGGAGGAGATGGTCAACGTCGGCTCCGGGCACTACGTGTCCACCCTGTCCGCGGACGAGCGGCGGCGCGTCGCGGCCGTGCTCAACGGGGAGCTGATCGCCTCCCCCAACTACGGGCGCTTCGTCTGGGACCGGGGCACCGGCGGCGGGCACGTGATCGCCGGCCTCTTCGTCGGGTACTTCGACCGTCGGGGGCTGCCGTACGAGCGGACCAGCCCGGACTCCGTCGGGTCCGACCACCTGGCGTTCGAGGCCGTGGGCATCCCCACCGGCGGGATCGACGGCGGCAACCTGGGGGTCAAGACGCCGGCCCAGCAGGGCCTGTTCGGCGGCCAGGCGGGGCAAATGTTCGACCACTGCTACCACCAGCCCTGCGACCGGCTCGACAGCCTCAACCGGCAGGCCCTCGACACCAACGTCCCCGCCGTGGCCTGGGTGCTCGGGCGGCTGGCCGAGGACGTGACGGACGTCCGGGCGGCGGGGGCGGGGTGACGTCGACCCAGCTGTCGGCGTAGTCGATGTACGCCACGACCTGGCCCTGCGAGGCGGTCGCGGTGTTGCGCACGGCGCAGTGGTTGAGCACTCCGCGTTCGGTCTCGTAGCGCACCCGGCTGCCCCGCACGACGGGGTACTCGCCGGCGCAGCCGCGCGCCGCCACGTACATCCCCCGGGCGCTGTAGTTGTTGATCCAGCCGTGGAAGACGAGGTGGTCGCCGCCGGCCTCCCGCGCGACGGCGACGGTCTCCGGCTCGTCCGCGTCGGCCGCGGGCAGCTCGTCGAGCAGCCGGTCCGGGTAGGGCTGCAGCCACCGCACCTCGCCGCCGGTCGCAGGCTGCGGGCGGCACTTGGCGAGCAGGTCCAGGCAGGCGTTGGTGGCGATCCGGTACAGCCAGGCCCGGAACGTCGACCGCCCCTCGATGGTCTCCCGCCGCCGCCAGGCACGCAGGAACGTCTCCTGCACGGTGTCCTCGGCGTCCTCGAACGACCCGAGCATCCGGTAGCAGTGCACGTGCAGCTCCCGCCGGTGCCGCTCCGCCAGCCCCGAGAACGCCGGCTCGTCGACCTCGCCCAGCCCGCTCCCGCCCAGCTCCTCCAGCCGCGTGTCCGTACTCATCACGTCATCCTTCCGCCTCGTCGTGTCCCGTCGTAGGTGTGACGCGGGTGCGGGCGCGACAACTCATCACCGGGGCCGGTCGGCATGGCTGGTCCGGTGGCGGAACCGACACGCGGTACGGCGACGCGGACTTCTGCTCTCCCCAGGGGACCGTTTTCGGCTGAATCGGGCAGAATCCGGCGCAGTCGGGGCTACGGTCTTCGCGTGGACGCCCGCACGAGAGCGATCCAGGCGCTCAGGACCGATCCGGAGCTGTCCGCGCTCCGCCGTTCACTCGACTCCTACTACGGGCACCCCGAGCGTGACACCGCCATGGACGAGCTGTACGCGCAGTTCGTCCACGCCGGTGACCTCGTCCTCGACGTCGGGGCGCACGTGGGCGACCGGGTCGGCAGTTTCCGCCGCCTCGGCGCCCGCGTCGTGGCCGTGGAGCCGCAGCCGCTGTGCGTACGCGCCCTCCGCGCCCTGTACGGCGGCGACGACCGGGTCACGGTCGTGGAGGCGGCGTGCGGTGCCCGTTGCGGCGGCGTCGAGCTGCACGTCAACTCCGCCAACCCCACGGTGTCCAGCGCCTCCTCCCATTTCGTCCAGGCGGCGGACGGTGCGGACGGGTGGGAGGGCGAGGTGTGGGACTCGACGCTCACCGTACGGTCCGTCACCCTCGACGGGCTCATCGCCGAGCACGGCGAGCCGGCCTTCGTCAAGATCGACGTCGAGGGTTTCGAGGACGCGGTGCTGGCGGGGCTGAGCCGCGCCCTGGCCGCGCTGTCCTTCGAGTTCACCACGATCGAGCGCCCGCTGGCGCGACGCTGCCTCGACCGGCTCGCGGCGCTCGGCTTCCACGGCTTCAACATGGCGCTGGGTGACGACATGGCCCTGACCTTTCCCGGGTGGCTGTCGGCGGAGGCGATCGCGGCGCACCTGGACGCGCTGCCGCACGCCGCCAACTCCGGCGACGTGTACTGCGTGTCCTGACCGGCCGGGGGGTCGCCTGATGCGGTGGGTCTCCGGAGTGCTCGGCCTGGCCGTCCTGGTCGTCACGGTGGGCAGCGTCCTGCGCAACCTGGTGGTCCCGCGCGGCCTGGGTTCGTTGCTGGTACGGGTGCTGTGGCGGTCGGCGCGCCGGCTGCTGCGCGGCGCGGCGGCGCCCTTCCGCAGCTACGACGCACGCGACCGGCTCCTCGTCTGGCTGCCGCCGATCGTGCTGCTCGCGATGCTGTGGTCCTGGCTGGCCGGGCTGCTGGCCGCGTACGGGCTGCTCATGCACTCCGCCTCCGGGCTGTCGTGGCCCGACGCGTTCCGGGAGGCCGGGTCCAGCCTGTTCACCCTCGGGTTCGCCTCCGGCCCCCGCAGCCGGCTCACCCCGCTGGACTTCGCGGCCGCCGCGAGCGGGCCGCTGGTCATCGCGCTGCAGATCGCCTACCTGCCGACGTTGTACGGCGCGTACAACCGGCGGGAGCTGGAGGTCACGCTGTTGCAGTCCCGCGTCTCCCTGCCCGCGTGGGGGCCGGAGCTGCTGGCCCGGCAGGCCCTCGTCGGCACGGTGGACGAGCTGCGCGGGCTGTACGAGGACTGGGAACGGCTGGCCGCCGACATCGGCGAGACCCACACCAACTACCCCGTGCTGCTGTCGTTCCGCTCGCCGCGCCCGTACCGCAGCTGGGTGATCGCCCTGACCGCGGTGATGGACGCCGCCGCCATGCACATCTCCCTGGCCCCGTCGGCGGCGCCGGTCCCGGCCGCGCGGCTGATGCTGCGCTCGGGCTTCACCGCGCTGCGCGACATCGCCCGGCTCGTCCGCGTCCCGTTCGATCCCGACCCCCGCCCGGACGGCCCGCTCCAGCTCACGTTCGAGGAGTACGCGGAGGCGGTGGCGCACGTGCAGCGGGCCGGCTTCGTGCTGGAACGCTCGGCCGAGGAGTCCTGGCCGCACTTCCGCGGCTGGCGGGTCAACTACGAGAGCATCGCGTACGAGTTGGCCCGCAGCCTGGACGCGGTGCCGGCGCTGTGGACCGGCGGCCGGGACTTCCCCGGCGGGCCGGTCGCGCCCCGCCGGCCGACGGACCGCCGGCCGGGGCACCCGCGCGGCGACCGGCCCTGACCCGACGGCCGGTCACGCCGCCGGCCGGACGGGGTCGCGTGACACGGGAAACGCCTCGCGGACAGGGTTGGCGGGCCGCACGGCGTGGGTAGGTACGACCAGGTGACGAGGACGTACCGCTTGACGGTCGCGGCCCTGGCCGTGCTGGGGCTCTGGGCGGGGCTGGCGTACCAGGCGACGCGACCGGAGGACGCGTCCGGCTACCTGCGCACCGCGCTGCAGGTGGCCGCCTCGGCGCACGGCGCCGCCGCCACCGGCGCGCTGGTCGGCCGCCAGCAGCTGCGTGTCCGCCTCTTCGACCCCGTCGCCAGCACCGCCTACGACGACGCCGTACGGGCCGTGGCCGGCGCGCAGAAGAAGCTCGGGAGCGCGCTCGCCCCCGACGGCGCCTCGACCGCGCTGCGCGGTCACCCTCTCCGTGCGTCGCGAGATCCTGCCCGACCCGCCCCTGGAGACCTGGCTGCGCGACGCCCTGGTCGCCCGCATCCCCGGAGCGACCGATGCGGGCTGACCGGTCCGGGGAGACGCTGCGCGCCGGCGCCCTGCTGCGGCGTCCCGTCCGGGACGCCGACGGTCGCGTCCTCGGCCGGGTCGCCGACATCGAGACCACCCGCGACGGCGAGGGCCGTGAGCGCGTCACCGCCCTCATCGTCACCGCCGGACGGTGGGGTCGGCTCCTCGGCTACGAGCGCCACGAGACGGCGGGCCCGTGGCTGCTCGAACGCCTCGCCCACCTCGTCCTGCGCCGCCACCTCACCCGCGTGCCGTGGCGGGACGCCCGGCTCTGAGTCCTACCCGACGGGCCGGGCGTCGTCGAGCAGCCGCCGCACGCGGGTCAGGCTCTCCCGCAGGTTGTCCTCGCTGGTCGCCGCGCGGGCCTCCGCCGGCGTGAACCAGCGCAGCGGCGCGTCCGGCGTCTCGGGGCGGGCCGCCGCGGGCTCGGCCGTGGCCAGGACGAACCGCAGGTCGGCGTGCTCGTGGGCGGGCTCGTCGCCCCTGGCGTTCACCGGCACGATCACCAGGTGCAGCAGCGCCGCGTCCGGCCACGGGACCAGGTCGGTCAGGCCGGTCTCCTCGCGGCCCTCGCGCAGCGCGATGTCGACCGGGTCGGTCTCCCCTGGGTCGCCGTGACCGCCGACCTGCAGCCACGCCTGCTGCCGCTGGTGCCAGCGCAGCAGGATCCTCCCGCTGTCGGGATGCACGACCAGCGCGGACGCGGTGAGGTGCAGGGGCGTCGACCGCAGCCACGGGTCCTCGGCGGTCGCCAGCAGCTCGCGTACGCGGGCCACGTCGGCGGCCTCCGTCGGGTCCTGCGGGCGGAAGTTGGACAGGAGGTCGACGATCGGTCGGGCGACGGCGGGCATGCCGGCGAGCTTAGCCTGGGCGCCTTGACCGGCCCATCCGACGACGGCGGCTTCGACGACGTCCGCGAATCCCTGCGCAGCTTCGCCTCCAACTCCGCGACCCGCTGCGTCAACACCTCAATCCGCGCGTCCCGCTCGGCCAGAGCCTGCTCCACCCGGGCAAGCCGCTCCAGCCGCCTCACAACCACCGGCGAGTCGGACACGACGGTCAGGATGCTCAGACCACCACCAAGATCAAGCCAGGCGGCCAAGAACCTGCTGACCAGTCACGTCTTGTAGGCAACTCCGAGGGCGGTGTACGGTGACACCCAACACAAAGGATCAAGTAGTTTACTGTCCATGATGGACGGCGACCAGATGCGTTGCTGCGCAGCTTTCGCTGACCCTCAAGTCGCTCGTTACTGTCTGCTTATCGGTGCTGTTGGCGGCTAGTCGCCACCTCGGTGGCGCTTGGCTTGTGGTCCCCCTTCCAATGTCACTGTCGAAATTAGAACTCGCCTTTGTCTCGGGATTCTTCCTCTCATCGCGATTGAATGCACTGTCGTTCCGCCCGACGAAATGTGTCCTTCCGTGGGGGAGGTCGCGGCTCGTGCGCCAACTACTGCCCCTGGCCCGACTGATGCCTGGTTCAACAAGTTGGGCCCCGAGGCGCTGTACGACATCCGTGGACGGCGCGGCGGCGGCCCAAAGGTCATCGGCGCGCCGCGTGCGAAAAAGCCGCAAATGCGGTATTCGAAAGGAGGAGGGGTGCGGACCAGCAAGTGCCGTGCTCCGGACTGAAAATGACAGTAATGGATGAATCGAATCTGACTCCCCTGCCGCTGCTGCAGCTGAGTAGTGGTTTCTCGAGCTTCAAGACCTTCGCCGCCGCAGTGGAGTTGAGTCTGTTCACCCGGCTCGCCGACGGTCGGACGATGAGCGTGTCGGAGGCGGCTGCCGAGTTCGGACTACCGCATCGTCCGGCGGATCTGCTGCTCACCGCTTGCGCCTCGCTGGGATTACTGGAGAGACGCGGTGACGGGTACGGAAACACCGCACTCGCCGAGAAGTTCCTGGTCGAAGGACGCCCCTACTATTTCGGTGGGTTGGTACGGTTCTACGACAAGCGCGAGTACCCGGCGTGGGATCGTGTTCTCGATGCGCTTCGGACGGACAAGCCGACCGCCTGGGACCCGGAGGTCCAAGACTCTCCGTTCGTGGCCGAGGACTCGCAGATGCTGCAGTTGTTCTGGGACGCGATGCACTGCATCTCGACATTCACCGCCCGTGCTCTCGGTGAGGTCTACGACTTCGGCAGGCACTCCCGTCTACTGGATGTGGGGGGCGGCTCCGGAGCGTTCCCGATCGAGCTGTGCCGCCATTACGCGCACCTGTCGGCGACGGTGTACGACCTGCCCCACGTGTGCCCGATCGCTGATTCGAAGATCGCCGATGCTGGACTGAGTGGACGGATCACCACGGTTGCCGGGGACTTCCTGCGCGACGCCGCGCTGCCTGCGGGCTACGACGTGATCCTGTACAGCATGATCATGCACGACTGGGGTGAGGACACCGACCGGGAACTGCTGCGACGCGCCCACGAGGCACTGGCACCCGGCGGTGTGGTCATCATCAGCGAACTGATGCTCAATGCCGACCGCACCGGCCCCGCCGAGGCCGCCCTGATGGGTATGAACATGCTCATCGAGACCACGGCCGGCAAGAACTACTCCGAAACCGAGTACATGAACTGGCTACAGGATGCCAAGTTCTCCGACATCCGTACCCTGCCGTTCGTCGCAGCCGGCGCGAACGGGGTCGTCATCGGCGTCAAGGACTGACCGGACCGTGACGACAGTCGGGGTGGCGGGCGGCAACGGGTCGCCTGGTGCAACGTCGCCGCCCTGTTCCGCCTCGACGTCACCGGCTGAGCCGCCGCGCCTCAGAAGGTGGCCTGACGTGGCAGCGAGTGCGAGTGTGATCGAGTGGCGTGCCGCATGGTCAGCTGGAAGATCCAACCGCACGTTGTGAGCGACGAGGAAATCGACGCGGACATGGTCGCCACGACACGCGGGGTCGCTGATCAGGATATGCGAGGGCCCCTTCCCTGGGTCGGGAAGGGGCCCGGCCGCGCCCGCCGCGGGCAAGCCGACGGTGCCGCGCGCGGGCCTTCACGTGCACCGCCCCGGTCAGGGCTTGCGGGCGAGGCCGGCCCAGTAGTAGGCGGACTTCGGGTCGGCCGGGTCGCCGTCGTCCGGCCGCCACGCCTTGACGGGTACGACACCCGGCTCGACCAGCTCCCACCCGTCGAAGAACCGCTCCACCTCGGCGTGGGTGCGCGGCACCAGCGTCATGCCGCCCCGGGTCGCCGCGGCGACCGCGGCGTTCATCTCCGCCGGGTTGAACTCCTGGGTCGGGTGGGTGATCGCCAGGTAGCTGCCGGAGGGCAGGGCGTTCATCAGGGTGGCGAGCCTGCCCCTGGGGTCGTCCTCGTCGCGGAGCAGCATGAGCACCGCGACGAGCGTGAGCGCCACGGGCCGGCCCAGGTCGAGCGTGTCGGTGAGGCGAGGGTCGGCGAGGATCTGCTCCGGCTGGCGCAGGTCGGCGTGGATGTACTCGCTACGCCCCTGCTCGCTGCTGATCATCAGTGCCCGGGCGTGCGCCAGGACGATGGGGTCGTTGTCGACGTAGACCACGCGCGTCTCGGGTGCCAGTGCCTGGGCCACCTCGTGCAGGTTGGGCCGGGTGGGGATCCCGGTGCCGACGTCGATGAACTGACGGATGCCCGCCTCGGTGGCGAGGTAGCGGGCGACCCGGTGGACGAAGCGTCGGTTCTCCTTCGCCATGGCCGGAAGCGTGGGGATCGCCTCGATCATGGCGGCGCCCATCGCCCGGTCGGCCGCGAAGTTGTCCTTCCCGCCGAGCCACCAGTCGTAGACGCGGGCGGAGTGCGGGGCGGAGACGTCCACACCGGACGGCGGGAGACCCTCGCTTCGGCCTTCGGCGCCACTGCGCGACA
The DNA here is from genome assembly GCF_043198215.1 of Micromonospora sp. NPDC048830. Taxonomy (NCBI): domain Bacteria; kingdom Bacillati; phylum Actinomycetota; class Actinomycetes; order Micromonosporales; family Micromonosporaceae; genus Micromonospora; species Micromonospora sp. NPDC048830. Next base: position 30,469 of record NZ_JBICUP010000037.1, on the reverse strand, counting down.
TGGTCGTCTCCCTCCACCCGGGCCGGTCCTCGATGCGCAGCCTAGGCGATGCCCCGCGGGGCCGGCCGAGGGGTACGCGGGTCTGCGCATCCTACGTCGACGCCCACATCTCGTGGCGAGCCTGGGCCACCGGATTGGGCAGCGCCGGGTTGGTGGTGTGGGAGAGGCGGACACCTGATCCTGGTCACGGCCGACGGCGGGCTCGCCTCAGCCACCGGCCGCTCTGCGCGTTCTTTCGCCTTTGCGGGTATTCCTGCTGGGATACCCTTATCGGGCCAAATACCCAGTCCGGATGAGGTGATCTCGGGTGCGAGCGGTGGCGGTCGCGAACTACAGCGCGCGTCCGACGATCATGGAACTTCCCGATCCCCGGGCCGGGCACGGGGAGGTGCTGGTCGCGATCCGTGCGGCGGGCGTCAACCCGATCGACCTGGCGATCGCCAACGGAGAATGGGCGGCCCGGGGCGCGGACGCGAGATTTCCCCTGATCATGGGCATCGACATGGCGGGGGTCGTCGAGGCCGTCGGCGAGCACGTGACCCGGTTCGCGCCGGGCGACGCCGTGTTCGGCCAACTGTTCCTGCCGCCCCTCGGCTCGACCGGGACGTACGCCGAGCAGGTCGCGGCGCCGGAGGAGGCGAACCTGGCGCGGGTGCCACCCGGGCTGGATCTGGAGACCGCGGCGACGCTGCCCACGGCCGGCGGCGCCGCCCTGAACATCGCCGACGGCCTCGGGCCGCTGACCGGCGAGACCGTGCTGATCGTCGGCGCGGCCGGCGGGGTCGGGTCCTTCCTGACGCAGTTCCTCGCCGCCTCCGGCGCCAGGGTGCTCACCGTCGCTCGGGCGGGCGCGGCGGACCGGTTGCGCGCGTACGGCGCGGCGGAGAACTTCGACCGCGCCGCGGTCTCGATCCCGGACGCCGTGGGCGCGGCGTGCCCGGACGGCATCGCCGTCCTCGTCGACCTGGCGAGCGACGCCGAGGCGTTCGCCGCGCTGGCGCCACTCGTCCGCGTCGGCGGTACGGCCCTGTCGACCCGTTTCGCCGCCGACGTCGACGACCTGGCCGACTACGGAATCAGCGCGATCAACTTCGCGGTCAACATGACACCGGACCTGCTCGCGCGGCTCGCGGACGCCGTCGTGGCGGGCCAGGTCGCGGCCCCGTCGATCCGGACGGTACGGCTGGACGACGCGCCGAGCCTGCTGAGCCGGTCCCTCACCAGCGACGGCGAGGGCAGGATGGTGATCCTCCCCGCCGGATGAGGGTGAGCGGCCGTCGCCCAAGTGCCACTGTGGAGGCTGCCGGTCTCGTCGGGGTTCCGCGCAGGTAACGGCTTGCCCACGGGTTTGCGACGGCCGACCGCCGCCGCGCTCGTCCTCGCCGCCGCGCTCGCCGGCGCCGGGTGCAGCGGTCCCGGTACGTCCGGCCGCGCCGACCGGGAGCGCGGGGCTCCCCAGCAGGACACACCGTGGGGGGTCGGCGGCGAGACCGCCCCCGAGGACGACGCCCGGTCCACCTTCGCCCTCGACGTGGACACCGCGTCGTACGGCAACGCGCGGCGGCTGATCATGGACGGCCGGCTGCCCGAGCGGACGGCCGTCCGGCCGGAGGAGCTCGTCAACTCGTTCACGCACTACCCCGAGCCGGAGGGCGACGGGTTCGCCGTCCACGCCGACGGTTCCCGGCTGCCCGGGTCGCACCGGGCGGAGCCGGCGGGCGACGTGCGGCTGCTGCGGGTGGGCCTGCAGACCCGCTCGGAGGACCGGGCGAACCGCCCCGACGCCGCCCTCACCTTCGTGGTGGACGTCTCCGGCTCGATGGGCGAGCCGGGCCGGCTCGACCTCGTCCAGGACGCCCTGCACACGCTGGTCGACCAGTTGCGGCCGACCGACTCGGTGGCGCTCGTCGCGTTCAGCACGAAGGCGCGGACCGTGCGGGAGATGACCCGGGTGGCGGACGCCGAGGAGCTGCACGACGCCATCGACGACCTGCGCGTCCAGGACAGCACCATCCTGGAGGCGGGGTTGACGCTCGGCTACCGGGTCGCCCGGGGCGGGTTCCGGGCCAGGGCGACCAACCGGGTCATCCTGCTGTCGGACGGCCTGGCGAACGTCGGCAGCACCGACGCCGACCCGATCCTGCGCCAGGTCCGCGAGGAGGCCGACAAGCAGATCGCGCTGCTCGGCGTCGGCGTCGGCAGCGAGTACGGCGACGCGCTGATGGAGCGGCTCGCCGACTCCGGCGACGGCCTGGTCGTGTACGTCAGCGAGCGCGCCCAGGCCCGGGAGGTGTTCGTCCGGCAGTTGCCGGCGACGTTGCGCGTGCGGGCGTTGGACGCGAAGGCGCAGGTCACCTTCGACCCGGCCACGGTGCGCTCGTACCGGCTGATCGGTTACGACAACCGGGCGGTCGCCGACGACGACCGGGTGGACGGCGGCGAGATCGGCCCGGGGCACAGCGGGACCGCGCTGTACGCGGTCCGGCTCACCGAGGAGGCGGCCCGCTCGGCGCCGGTGGCCCGGGTCGAGGTGCGCTGGCTCGATCCGGCCGACCGGGCCGCCGCCGAGGCGAGCCGGTCCGTCACGGTGGACGACCTGTCCGGCGGGTTCGACCAGGCGTCCCCTCGGCTGTGGACGAGCTACTGCGCCGCCTGGTTCGCGGAGGTGCTGCGGGGGCGAGGTGCGCCTGACCGATCTCGCCGGGACCGCCCGGCGGGCCGCCGACGCGACCGGCGACCGGGAGGTGCGCGACCTGGCGACCCTGATCGACCGCGCCGCCGAGCTCGGGTGACCCCCGCCCCGGGGCGGCGACCAGCCGGTCAGTCGGCGAGTTCCAGCAGGGGGAAGGCGCGGTGGCGGCGGGGTGGGATCAGGAAGTTCTGCCGTCGGGTGCAGGTGAGGAAGCGCTCCAGGCCGTTGTCCTGCTCGGCCACCCGGTGCCGGCGGGCCAGGTCGACGGCGGCCTGGAGGGGTCGGGGCGCCCTGGCCGGAGGCGGCGCCGCTGGCGGACTTCCCGCCGTCGGACCCGCTCGACGAGGTGGTGCGCCGGCGCGGTTCGCAGCGGCGCATGGACCGGTCGGCGACGCTGCCGCGTCCCCTGCTGGAGTGGCCGCTCGCCGCGGCCCTGCGGGGCGTCGTGAGGCCGACGCCGTCTACTTCGGCAGGTCGGTGCGCGGGACCGTGTCCGGCGACCAGCCGAAGTCGTACTGGGCGACGGCGACCGCCTTGGCGAAGGCCCTGGCCACGGCGGGTGAGCTGACGATGCGCCAGTCCCGCTCCTTGTTCACCTCGAACCAGATGACGCCGATGACGTCCGGGTGGCTCGGCAGCACCCGGAACGTCTCGGTGATCCACTCGGCCTTGCGGCCACCGGCGTCGGAGGCGCCGGTCTCGGTGACGACCAGCGGCCTGCGGCTGAAGGTGCGGATCTCGTCGATGCTGCGCTTGAAGATCGCGTCGAAGGACAGGTAGGCCGCGAAGGCCCCCGTGCCGTAGTAGCCGGAGAGACCGACCCAGTCGACGTAGGCGTCCCCCGGGTAGAACGTGGACAGCTTCGGGTCCGAATCGTCCCATCTGACGTTCGGGCTCCACACCCAGGTGACGTTGGTCGCCCCGACCTCCTCGAACAGGTCGTGGACGTGGCGCCAGGCCCGGACGTAGTCGCCGGGGCGGTTGCCGTTGACCGACTCGCACCACGGGTACCAGTCGCCGTTCATCTCGTGGGCGAACCGGATGGCCACCGGGTAGCCGAGCGACCGGATCCCCTCGGCCCAGGACCGCAGGTGGCCGTCGAGGCTCCCGTCGGCGATCCGGGACAGCCCGTACCCGGGCTGGTTCGCCCGGATCTTGTCGATCTCGCGGTTCTTGAGGCCCTTCCTGCGGTGCTCCTCGTCCACGCGTTGGTCCCACGGCTCCCAGCCGAGCATCGGCAGCATGCCGCGGCCGCTGATCCGGTCGAACAGCGCACGGTCGAACGGGGTGGCGGCCCATCCCGCGCTGAACAGCATCACCTGCGGCTGGCGCTGCGCCGCCGCGGTGAACGCCTCCACCGGCGTGAAGTCGTACGGCCCTTCGCGGGTCATGATGCCGACGAACGTCTTGCCGGCCGGCGGGAACAGCGCCGGGGCCGGTGGGGACGACGCGGTCGATCCGGCCGGTTCCCGTCCCAGGGGCGCGGCCCGCGGGGCGACGGCGAAGGCGTACGTCAGCAGCAGCGCGCCGGCCAGCGCCATCATGACCCGCGGGACGCTCAGCCGTGCCACGGTGCGCCCCTTCCGGCGGTCACCCGCGCCCTCGGCGGGCGGCGCCGGCTCGCGGCGCGCCCGGCACGCGCGGCCGCGTCGCGGCGATGCCGGCCGCGCCGGTACGCGCCGCCCGGGTCCGGTGCGCGGCGGGCCGCGAGGCCCGACCCGATCGCGATCAGCGGCGGGAGCAGGCCGGTCAGCAGGGTCAGCACCGGCCACACCCGCAGCAGGGCCACGTCGTGGTCCAGCACGAAGCTCGCCCCGAGCAGGGCGGCGGCGAAGGCCGCCCACGCGTAGTGCAGCCGGAACGTGCCGAGCGACTCGGTGGTGCGCAGCTTTCCCTTGGCGGTGACCACGAACGCGAGCTTGCGGCGCAGCAGCGCCCCGACGGCGGCGGCCACGTACACGGGGCCGGTGAACAGCGCCAGCGCCATGCCGACCAGGCCGATCTCCTCCCGTTCGTGGGGGGCGATGTTGAAGCGGCGCAGCCAGAGCCACAACACGAACCAGGCGCCGATGGTCGAGCCCCACAGCGCCGACCAGACGGTGACGTCGAGTTGGGCGGTGCCCACGCCGGTGAGCAGGTACAGGGCCGTGGCGAGGTTGCCCAGCAGGAGGCTGACCGCCACGCTGGGGTAGTAGAACTGGAGCAGGCGGTACTGCCAGCGGCGCCGGGACGGCAGTTGACGCGGTGCGCGCAGGTCGGGGCGTACCAGGATCTCGCAGATGCCGGCGGCCCACCGCTTCTGCTGGTTGAAGTAGTCCGCCCACGACGTCGGGCCCTCCCCGATGGCCACCACGTCCGGGGTGTAGACGCCCTTCCACGGGTGGCCCGTCTCCGGGTTGACGGCGGCGTGGACCCGGATGCTCGTCAGGTGGTCCTCGATGATCGAGTCCTGGTAGCCGCCGATGCCGCGCCAGGCCGCCGGTCGGTAGAGGTGGCCGGTGCCGGTGAGCAGCGGGGCGTCCAGCCCGTTGCCGCCGCGCGCGATGAGGCCGTTGTAGAGGTACTGCTGGACGGAGGCGCCGTGGGCGACCCAGTTCTGGTGCATGTTGCCGTAGACCTGCGGGGTGACCACGAAGGCGACGTCGGGGTCGCGGAAGTAGCCGAGGGTCCGCTCCAGGAAGCCCGGCAGCGGCACGTGGTCCGGGTCGACGTTGGCGACCACGTCGTACCGGTGCTCGTGCTCCGCCCGCCAGGCGTTGTGGTTGCCCGACTTCGTCCTGGCGCGGAACTCGCCGCTCGGCTGGTTGTACCGCGGCTGGCCCTTGCGGCTGAAGTGGTGCACCCCGAGGCGCGCGGCCATCTCCTTCACCGCCGGGTCGTCGCCCTCGTCGAGGATCCAGACGTCGACCTGGCCGCAGTAGACGATCTGCCGCATCCGCCGCAGCGTCCGCTCGGCGACGTCGATGGGCTCCTTGCTGGGCACGATCGTGGTGAGCAGGGCGACCCGCAGGCCGACCGGCGGATCGACCGGGACCGGATCCTTGGCGTGGAACGCGAACACCCACACCACCACGTTCTGCGCGAGGCGGATCAGCTCCACGCCGACGACCACGCAGAAGCCGAGCCGGGCCGCGATGGTCTGCCAGTCGCCGAACCCGGTCACGCCCGGCCCGGGTACGTGCGCGGGCAGCAGCAGCCAGCCGACGAACAGCACGCCGGCGGCGCCGTTGACGCCGACGAGCAGCGTCAGGACCAGCCGGGACGCGGGCGAGAGGACGTGCCGGAACCGGACCGCCGCCTCCGCGCGCGCCGGCGCGACCAGCGGTCCGGCGGTGGCCCCGCACGCCGCGTACGCGAGGCGCGCGCTGATGTTGCGCTGGCGGCGGTCGGGGCGCCGCCCCGGCGTGGCCCCGGTCGGGGCGTCGACCGGCGGACGGCCACCGGCGGTCCGCTCCCCCGCGGCTTGAGACAAGCGTGTATCGCTGGCGACGCCCACGTTCCCCCCATGACTGGCTTCTGCTCGCCACGAACTCGGCCTCGACCGATCCTATGCCGGCAATACGGTCAAAAAGTGCAGATCGGGCGAAGGGTGCTCACACCCGCGCCGGCCGCGGTCACCCGCCCGCGCCCCGGTCCACCAGGAGGGCCAGGGTGAGCCCCGTCGGCCGCCAGACCTGCGCCACCCGGTACGCCGTCCGCAGCACCCGCTCCTTGTCGCCGGCCATGCCGTGCAGCGGGTCCGCCCGCTCACCCAGCCGGACCACCCACAGCCGCCGCGTGTCCCGCAGGCAGTCCCCGACGTCGGCGCGTTCGGCGGCCGGACGGGGGCCGCCGGCGTCCCGGGCGAGCACGTCCGCCGGCCGACGCGCGGCCGGAAGATAGCGCGCCAGCAGGTCCCGGCCGGCCCGGCCGTCGGCGGTGTCGGCCGGGCCGTAGACGACGCCGTCGCCGGGCCGCATCCCGCGCTCGACGATCGCGGCAAGCTGCCGGGTGGCCTGCTGGTGCCCGTCGGGTTCCCGCAGCGCCACCTGCGCGGGCGCGCCGACCAGCGCGATCGCCGCCAGCACCGCCACGCTCCAGCCGGGGCGCGCCCGGGCGAGGGCGACCCCGCCGAGCGTCGCCCAGGCCGGGAGCGTGAACAGCAGGCCCTGCGGCAGCCAGACGGGCGCCACCTGCGCAAGGAGCAGCAGCGCGAGCGGCGGCACCACCGCCCACGCGGTGAGGACGGCGGCGGCGGACCGCAGCGGAAGACTGAACAGCGCCAGGCCGAACAGCACGGCTCCCAGGGCGGCGACGCCGAACAGCTCGCGGGGGGCCGCGGCCAGCGCCGCCAGGTCGGGCACCCGGGCGGCCGGCGGGCCGGGCAGCCCACCGAGCCGGGCCAGGGCGACCACGGGAAGCACGCCGAGGCACGCCGCGGCCAGCCAGCGGCCGGCCACGGCACGCCGGAAGGCCAGCACGGCCCAGCCGTGCCCGGCGAGCAGCAGCAGCCCGTGGACGTGGCACAGGCCCAGCGCCAGCACCGAGGCGCCGTAGGCGGCGCAGCGCCACAGCGTCGGCCGGTCGACGGCCCGGGCGAGGGACAGGGTGGCGAGCACGGCGGCCAGCACGGCCAGCGCGTACGGCTGCGCCTCCTGCGCGTACCGGCTCGACGCCGGCAGCAGCGCGAGGAGCACGCCGGCCAGCAGGCCGACGCGCGGCGTGAACAGCCTCGCACCCAGCACCCCGACGAGGGCCGCCGCGGCGGTCATGGCCAGCATCGACGGCGCCCGCAGCGCCAGGTCGGACGCGCCGAGGGCCTCCGCCCACGCGCGCGCCAGCAGGTGGTACGGCGCGGCGGGCAGGTCGCCGGCGCGCAGCGTGGACCAGGTCTCGCGCCACGACGCGGCGGTCGTCCGCCAGGTGGCGAGCTCGTCCCCGCCCAGGCCGGGCACGCCCGCGCCGGAGGCGCTCAGCGCGGCCATCAGCAGTGCGGGAACCAGCCACGCGGCGACGGGCGACCGGTGGCCCCCGACCGCGGTGGACCCCGGGGCGCCGCGGCGGCCCGCGCTCCCGGCATCCCCGTGGCCCTCGCCCCAGGGGTCCTCGGCGCCGACCGCCGCCTGCCGCAGCCGGGGCAGGACTATCGTGTCCGCGTCCTTCAACATGTCTCACGCATTCCTGTGGATCCGGCGATCGAGGCCACGGCAGAGCCACCCCCGGGCGACGGCGGGCCGGCGTCACGGCGTACGGATCTGTCGGCGCGCGCCGATGCCGGGGCCTGGGCCTGGGTCGATTACGGGGCGCCACCTGGAGCATAGTGAGACTAACTTGGACGAAACGCCCAGTTGCCGGAGAAGTAGACCCGGGTGGCCCGACGCGGGACGCGAGGCTGCCTCTACGATTCCGCCCATGGCACTGCTGTACCGGGCCGAACTGCACCCCACGAAGCTCGAACTCCTGGCCGGCTGGCTGCCCGGCCGCCCGTGGTACCGGGGGCAGGCGGGTGACGTCGTGCGGCTGGCGTCCTACCGTTTCGACGACCCGGCCGGGAAGGTCGGGATCGAGACCACCCTCCTGCGGGTCGGCGACGGACCGGTCCACCAGGTGCCGCTGACGTACCGGGACGCGCCGCTGGACGGCGGCGACGACTGGCTGCTCGGCACCGCCGAGCACTCGGTGCTCGGCCGGCGCTGGGTGTACGACGCGTGCGGCGACCCCGTCTACGCCGCGGCCCTGGCCGGCGCGATCCTCGGCGGCGCCGGCCAGGCGCAGGAGTACTTCGAGGTCGACGGCCGGCGCCAGCTCCGCGAGCCCACCATGACCGTGACCGGCAGCGGCGGCGAGGGCAGCCCCGTCCCCGCCGTCGGCGCGCTGCGCCGGGTCGTGGACGCCGACCCCGCGCTCGTCGTGACCGACGCCGTGGAGCTGGCCGTCCCGCGCCGCCTCGGCGACGGCGCGGGCGGCCCGGCCGGCGCCCGGCTGGTCGGCACGTGGCCGGGCCAGCCGACGCCGCTGCCGCTGGCGTACGCCTCGCCGCGCTGAGCGGCACCGCGTCCCGACCGGCCGGCAGCGACATGCGTGACCACGGGCCGGCGGCGGCGGCCGCCGCGTCCACGTCGTCGGCCGCCGGGCGGTGCCCGGGCAGCCCCGGCGTCGGCCAGGCGTACGGGACGTTCGGCGAACTGCTGCAGGGGGCGCTGCCGGAGGCCGACGGGGACTTCCTGGTCACCATGCCGATCGCGCGGTGGTCCACGGCGGTGTTCCACCGCGAGCCCGGGCTGCCGCGGGTGACGGTGTGGCCACCGCACAAGACGAAGGCCCGCACGCTCGCCGGCATGATCATCGCGGACCGGGGAGCGGGGACCGCCGGCGGGACGCTCGTGCTGCGCAGCGAACTGCCCGAGGGCAAGGGCCTCGCCAGCTCGTCCGCGGACCTCGTGGCGGCCGCGCGGGCCGTGTCCGGCGCGCTCGGCATCGAACTGCCGGCCGACCGACTGGAGGACTACCTGCGCCGCATCGAGCCGACCGACGGCGTCCTCCACCCCGGTGTCGTGGCGTACCACCACCGCGCGGTGCGCATCCGGTCGACGCTCGGGTCGCTGCCCCCGGTGTCGGTCGTCGGGGTCGACGAGGGGGGCGAGGTGGACACGGTCGAGTTCAACCGGCTCCCGAAGCCCTTCTCCGCCGCGGACCGGCACGAGTACGCCGGACTGCTCGACCGCCTCACGGCCGCCGTGCGCGCCGGGGACCTCGCGGAGGTCGGCAGGGTCTCGACCCGCAGCGCCGTGAAGAACCAGCGGCTACGGCCGAAGCGGCTGCTGGCCGCCGTGCGGGAGGTCAGCCGGGAGCTGGGCGGTCTCGGCGTGATCTGCGCGCACAGCGGCACGACCGTGGGGGTCCTCCTCGACGACGCCGACCCGGGGTACGCCGACAGGCTGGCCCGGGTCACCGCCGCCTGCCGCCGCCTCGCCGGCAACGCGACGGTGTACCCCGGCCTCACCTTCGACCTGCCGGCACCCCGGACGTCGGCGGGCGGCCACTGCCGCGGTTGAGCTAACCGCCGGCCATCGCGCCGAGGATGATGAACGGCTCCTCGCCGGCGGTGACCCGCTCGGGCAGCGGCGCGTCGGGCGACTCGTTGGACAGATCCTCCTGGCAGGCGTAGAAGCGGACGAACGGGCGGCGCTCGCCGCTGTACCGGTCACGGATGGTGCCCAGCAGCATCGGGTACCGCGCCTCGAGGCTGTCCAGCACCAGCCGCTGGGTGGCCGGCCCGTCCATGTCGAGGCACACCTCGCCCGTGACGTGCGCCAGGTTCTTCAGGTGAGCCGGCAGGACCACCCGGATCACCGCAGCACCTGGACTTCCACGGAGAGCACCGCCGGCAGGTCCCGGACGATCGGCGCCCAGCTGTCGCCGCCGTCCGCCGAGTGGTAGACCTGGCCACCGGTGGTGCCGAAGTAGATCCCACACGGGTCGAGCGTGTCGACCGCCATCGCGTCGCGCAGGACGTTGACGTAGCAGTGGGACTGCGGCAGTCCCCTGGTCAACGGCTCCCACTCGCCGCCGCCGGTGCGGCTGCGGTAGACGCGCAGCCTGCCCTCCGGCGGGTAGTGCTCGGAGTCGCTCTTGATCGGCACCACGTAGACGGTCTCCGGCTCGTGCGCGTGCACCGCGATCGGGAACCCGAAGTCCGACGGCAGGTCGCCGCTGACCTCGCGCCAGTTCGCGCCGGCGTCGTCGCTGCGCATGACGTCCCAGTGCTTCTGCATGAACAGGGTGTCCGGCCGGGACGGGTGCTGGGCGAGGCGGTGCACGCAGTGGCCGACCTCCGAGTCCTGGTCGGGGATCTCGCCCGAGCGCAGGCCCTTGTTGATCGGCAGCCAACTGGCGCCGCCGTCGTCGCTGCGGAACGCGCCCGCCGCCGAGATGGCGACGTAGATCCGGTCCTTGTTCGCCGGGTCCAGGATGATCGTGTGCAGGCACATGCCGCCGGCACCGGGCTGCCACTTCGCCCCGGTCCGGTGCGTACGCAGGCCGGTCAGCTCGGTCCACTTGCCGCCGCCGTCGGTGGTGACGTAGAGGGCGGCGTCCTCGGCGCCCGCGTAGACGGTGTCCGGGTCGTCGCGGGACGGCTCCAGGTGCCAGATGCGCTTGAACTCCCACGGGCGCGGGGTCCCGTCGTACCACAGGTGCTCGCCGACGTCGCCGGCGTAGGCGAAGTCGTTGTCGACCGTGGTCCAGGACCTGCCGCCGTCGTCGGACCGCTGGATAAGCTGCCCGAACCAGCCGCCGGACTGGGACGCGTACAGCCGGTCCGGGTCGGCGGGCGACCCGGTGAGGTGGTAGATCTCCCAGCCGCCGAAGTGCGGCCCCTCGACCGTCCAGTCGTCACGCCTGCCGTCGGACGTCAGCACGAACGCGCCCTTACGTGTGCCCACCAGCACTCTCACGCCGCTCATATCCTCATCCTTCTCCTCGTTTCCCCTGGCTGGACCGACCGCCGCGCCGAAACTCATCGGTCTTTGTCAGTCGTACTCCCCGGGTACGACGATTCGGCGTCCCGGCCGAGCCGAGAGCCGACCGACGGTCGCCGGTTCCTACTGCTCGGGCGTCGACGGCAGGTGGGCTTTCGCGTCTTCGTAGGTGGCGTTGCCGCCCGGTCCGGCCGGGCCGTAGACGAGGTTCAGCACGCCGGTCTGGAACACCTGCGACGAGATCAGGGTGAGCGGAATCGGGGGGAGACCCTCGTCGAACAGCCGCATGCCCCGGCGTACGGCGATCGGGTGCACCAGCAGGTGCAGCTCGTCCAGCAGCCCGGCGTCCAGCAGCTGCCGGACGACGGAGACCGAGCCGCTCATGCCGATCGTGCCGTCACCCGGCTCGTTCTTCAACGCGGTGACGGCCTCGACGAGGTCGCCGCGCAGCTGCTCGGAGTTCCGCCAGGTGAACTGGAGCCGCTGGCGCGACACCACGACCTTGCGGGTGTCGCCGAGCTTCCGGGCGAATGGGGCATCGTCCCCGCCGGCCGCCTCCCGGTCGGGCCACGCCCCGGCGAAGCTGTCGTACGTTTTGCGGCCCAGCAGCAGGACGTCCGCCGCGCCGAGCGTGGCGTCCACGGCGGCACCCATCTCGTCGTTGAAGTACGGGAAGTGCCACTGGTCAGGCGCCTCGACGACGCCGTCGAGCGAGATGAACAGGCCTGCCTTGATCGTTTTCATGCCGGGTCTCCCCCGTGGTCGCTGAACGTTCCGTCATCCGCCGAGACCTCGGATGTTAAATCGATTTGACCAGACGGAGATGGATTTGCGGGGATGGGAACGAGGGATCCCCGTCGACACCCCAGGCAGGGAATCAGCGGTGGAGGCGGCGGGCGCAGGGGCCGTCGTGGTCGGCGCAGAGCAGGCAGCGCCGGCCGCCGGGCATCAGCAGGTCGCAGAAGACCCGATGGCGTAGGTTCTGGTCGTCCTCTGCGGAGACCGTGGTCTCCCCGGGGTCGGTCTGCGGCAGCACGCGCATCCAGCGGCCGACCACCCGAGCGAGGCGCTGCGCGGCGGGCAGGTCGGCGGCGAGGATCGGCACGTGGATGACGTACCGCTGGGTCACCGCTCGGGTCCCCCGGCCTGGCGGGCGCGGGCCTGCTCGGACTGCCAGCGGCGCAGCGCGTCCTTGATGACGGCGGCCTCCCGGCGGCTGGCGGCCAGCGCGGCGTGGACGGCGGCCAGGTCGCCGGCGACCCGGTCGAGGAAGGCGTAGACGTCGTCGGGGTCCAGGCCGCGGCGTCCGAGCCCGACCGGCCTGAAGCGGCGCTCGCGCACCTGCCACGGCAGCAGACTGGTGTACGCGCTGGAGCGGTAGGTCGCTCCGCTCCGCTGGGCCGGTCGCTGGTTGCGGACGCTCATCCGTTCCCACTCCCTCGCTCGTCGTCGGTGGAAGGGTGGGCCGCCCACCCTCCCCGCACGGGCGGACCCACCCCGGCCCTGCCACCGCAGCTTCGATCAGCGGTACGGCAACACGGCTCTTGGTGGTCAGCGTGTGGCACAGGGGAGCCACGACGCAACGTTCCACAGCGGATTTTTCGCGGAGTGTATTGACTTTCTTTACTGCAACCTGTAGAGGTTTCAAAGCAACATCACGCAGTGTTGCAGGGCGGAATCAGGGAGTGCTCGAATGCCGGAAGACATCGGATCGACCGTGCCGCGCCGGCAGCTCGGCCGGCTGCTGCGCCAGTACCGCACCGAGGCCGGCGTGACGCTGGATGCCGCCGCCGAGGCGCTCGAATACAGCCGGCAGAAGATCTGGCGCATCGAGTGCGGCCTGGGCGCGGTGCGGGTGCTCGACGTCAAGGCCATGTGCGAGCTGTACGGCGTCTCGGCGGAGATGACCGACGCGATGAAGGGGCTGGCCGCCGAGACGAAGTCGAAGGGCTGGTGGCACGCGTACGGGGACGCGGTGCCGAGCTGGTTCGAGCTGTACGTCGGCCTGGAATCCGCCGCCGCCAAGCTTCGCCAGTACCAGGAGACCGTCGTCCCCGGTCTACTCCAGACCCGGGAGTACATCCAGGCGCTGGCGCGCGTCGACCAGCCCACGGCGACCGATGAGGACCGCGAGCACGCCGTCCAGGTACGTCTGCAACGGCAGAACCTGTTGACCCGTCGACTACCTCAACCGCCGCGCTTGGACGCGATCATTTCCGAAGCCGTTCTGCGACGCCGAGTCGGCGGACGAGCCATCATGATCGGCCAGCTAAGCGGCCTTCTCGAAGCCTCCGAGCGACCCAACGTCGCCGTTCGGGTGGTACCGCTCGCCGCCGGGCCGCATATCGGCGCGGTCGCCGGCTCCTTCGTCATCCTCGACTTCCCAGCAACAAAGGGCGGCCGAGCCGCACCAGAGCCCTCGGTCGTCTACAGCGAGTCGCTCACCGGCGCGCTCTACCTCGACAAGCCTGCCGAGCTGCGGGCCTACGAGCAAGCGTTTGCGAGCGTGGCTCAGCTCGCGCAAGGTGAGGCAGAATCGAGGGACACCATCAAGGGAATCATCGGGGAGCTGCGGCATGACTGACCTGACGGGCGCCGTCTGGCGCAAGAGCACCCGCAGCGGCGGCAACGGCGGCGAGTGCGTCGAGATCGCCACCAACCTCCCCGGCATCGTCGCCGTACGCGACTCCAAGGACCCGGCCGGACCGGCGCTGATCTTCGCACCGGAGATCTGGGGCGATTTCCTGGCTGCCGTCAAAACCTGGGTGCCGCTCCACTGAATGCGCTCCCTGCCGTCGTGATCATTCCGTCCGGCTCGGAGGACGTTGGCCCTGCCCGAGGTCAGTCGGCGGCAGGCGGAGGCGTCGGGGCGCCGACCGGGCTCGACGGCGGACGGCCGAGGTCGGTGGCCGGCGCTGTGCCGGACGACGGGCCGGATGCGGCGGGCGACCGGTTCAGGGCGGCCAGGACCGTCTCGCGTACCTGCTGGGCGTGGGCCAATATCCGCGCCGCCCCTCCCCTGCTCTCGGCGTCGCGGCCGCGCAGGATCTCGACGGCCTCGTCCACGGTCGCCCGGGCCCGCGCCAGGTCCGTGCCGATCCGCGCCCGCACCTCGGCGTACCCGAGCAGGGCGTGGGCCAGGTCGTCGGCGTACCGGGGCGGATCGTCGGCGCTGAGCCGGCGGCGGATGGCGACCGCCTCGGTGGTGGCGTCCAACGCCGCCGCGACGGCGCCGGCCTCCGATTCGCGGCTTCCCAGGTTGCGCAGGATGCTCGCCAGGGTGGGCAGGTACGCCTGCGGGTTGGCCGCGGCGAGCCGGCGGTAGATGCCGGCCGCCTCCCTGGTCACCACCAGGGCGTCAGTGCCGCGGTCGGCCCGGGCGAGGGCGTTGCCGTAATTGTTCAACGCGGCGGCGAGGGCGGGCAGGAACGCCGTCTCGTTGCGCCGCACCAGGTCCCGCCGCAGGTCGACCGCCTCGGCGAAGGCGTCCAGCGCCTCCGGAATACGGCCCAGTTCGGCGTACCGGCTGCCGAGGTTGTTCAGTGCGGCGGCCAGATGGGGCAGATGCGTGGCCGGTTGGGCGTCGGCCAACTCGCGGTAGTGTTCGCCGGCCTGCCGGACGAACTCCAGCGCCGCCTCCAGGTCGCCGAGCTTGACGCGAAGCAACCCGGCGTTGGTCAACGACGATGCGAGGTCGGGCAGCAGGGTCCGGTCGGCGTCCACGAGGCGTCGCCGGATGCGCAGCGCCTCGTCCGTGGGCGCCACAGCCTCCCGCTCGTAGCCCAGCTCGGACAGCAGCAGGCCCAGGTTGTTGAGCGCGATGGCGAGGCCGGGCAGGTACGCCGGGTCGTCGGTGGCCAACTGTCGCCGGAGGGCCACCGCCTCCTCGATCTCGGGCCGGCCCTCGCGCTGGCGGCCGAGTTCGGAGCGCAGGACACAGACGTTGTTCAGCGCGGCGGCCAACAACGGCCGGTACACGCTGGGGTCGTCGCGGGCCGCCGTCCGGTACTCCTCGACGGCCGCGAGGGTGGCGGCCAGCGCCGCCTCGTGGTGGCCGGCGTTGGCCAGCCGCCAGCCGTGCAGGCCCCGCAGTTGGCCCCGGCGGCCGGGGTCGGTGGCGGTGGCCAGCCGGTGCTCGGTCAGCCGAGCGGTGATCGCCGCGGCCCCGGTGTCCAGGTCGACGTCCCGCTCGGTGGGCAGCAGCCGCTCGACCGCGCGCAGCACCTCGACGTCGAGGTCCGCCGCCTCGGTGAGCGTGGTCATGGCCGCGCTGCCGGCCGCAAGCAGCAGAGTCGGGTCTCGGCGCAGCAGTGGGTACAGGTGTGCGGAACCGACGTGCGGCCAGCGCTGCGCGGCGGCGGCCAGGAATGTGACGGCGCGGGCGGGGCTGGCGCCGACCGCGATCGTGTCGCCCGCGCACAGCCGGTCGAGCAGCTCCCCAGCCCAGGGGCGGGCGGGGTAGTCCTCGCCGTGCCCGGGCAGCGTCAGGGCGAGGAAGTCCTCGGCGAGCCGGTCCGGGTAGAGGGGTTCGAGCACGGTCGCCTGGCCGGCGGCCGCGGGTGGGTAGCAGACGCGGTGGTCGGCGAGCAGCCGCTGCGACGGCACCGGCAGGCCCAGCCGGTCGACGACCTCGACACCGGTGGTTTCGGTGGTGTTGCCGGTGAGGGCGGCGACGAACACCATCCGGTTCATCAGCTCCGGCTCGGTGCGGATCGTGGACGGGCTGTGGCCGTCGCCGGCTGCGTGCAGGTTGACCCAGTGCAGGTGTTCCCGGTCGAGCAGGTAGCTGGTGAGGCCGGCGGCGTCGCGGGGTGTCGGGCGGCCCCGGGTGTGCGCGTCCACGGCGACGAGGGCGGCGATGTGCACGGCGAGGACCAGACCCATGTCCGGCCCGGACAGGGGACGGGGACAGGCGATCACCGTCGGGTCGCCGATGTCGTACCGGTCGGCGAAGCTGTCGCGGGCGGCGTCGAACATCGCGGCGCGGACCCTCGGCTCGTCGGGCAGCGCCGGTAGGTGGTGGCTGGTGGTGCTGGCCATGTGGTTGGCGAGGGCGGCGCGCACCGCCGGCCAGCCGGTGTCGCTGCGGGCCAGCAGCAGGATCCGGGTCGGCACGCCCGGCTGGTGCAGCAACGCATTGCTGAACAGCCAGGTGAGATGGGTGGGTGGCCAGCGGTCGGCGTAGTCGACGACGAGCAGCACCCCGACCCGCCCGTCAACGGTCAGGTCCTGGCTGCTGGGCGAGGGGAGCACGGTGCCCAGGCCGTGCACGGCCTGGACAACCCGCCAGCCCGCGCGCTGCGACTCGACGGCCAGTTGGGCGGCCAGCCGGGTCTTGCCCTGCCCGCCGGGTCCGTACAGCCAGCGGACGGCCAGGCGCGGCCGGTCGTCGCGCCACCGGCGCAGGGCGACAAGTTCGTCGTCGCGGCCGGTGAACGGGACCACGGCGTGCCGGGCGTTGAGCATTCGGCTGGGCAGCTCCCGCAGCCAGTCCGCATCGGGGGTCGCGGCGTCGCCCCAGTTCTCCAGCAGGTACAGCGGGCTGCCGTCACCGAACACATGCAGGTCCGCGCCAATCACCCCGTAGGCGTAGCCGCCGACCGCCGAGACGCGCTGGGACCACCGGGGCTGCGGGGCGGCCTCTTCGGGCTCGCGCGGCGGGTCCTCGGCGTCCTTCGGCTCGGGCCGCCCGTCAGTCATCCGATCCTGACCGGACGGGCGGTCCCGCGGTGGGCGGGCCGTAGTGGTTGATGACGTTGCCGAACATGGCGCCCTGCGCCGTCGCCCCGGACGCGGAGGCGGTGATGTTCTGGACCCACTGCTGCTGGGGGGTCGGTAGTCGGGATCTGATCTCGTCGCGGAGCTTGCCGAGCGGGCTGGCCGCCGCCTCGTTCGCCTCGAGGAAGTCCAGCAGGCGGGCCTGCCAGCCCGGCAGCGACCGCCAACGGACCGTCTCCCGTTCGGCGGGCGGCGCCTGCTCGATCTCAGCGGCGAGCCGGTCCAGCCTGCCGGCCACCATCTCGCGGTCGCGGTCCCCGGTGCCGAGAAGCCGGACGAAGCCGCCCCGCGCATCCGGCCACACGGCGGTCGCCGGCGCGCTGACCAGCACGGAAGCAGCCGTGGTGGCCAACTGCTGCCGGTTCGTCGGATCCATCGATCCCCCTCGTCGTCGGCTCACCCTGCCCCGACGACTGTGCCCGATACCGTCAAGCGGGTCCATGTCGGGCCGGGCGGTGCGGCCGGTGGCGGTAACCAACCATGATGGACGCATGGGCGGGAAGTGGTGGGGTGCCGCGCGGCAGTGGGCCTGGGTGTTCGTCGGCGTCGGCGTCGTCGGGGTCGGCCTGTGGGTGGTCACGATGGCGCTCGGCGCGCGTACCGATGACGGGTTCGACCGGTGGGTGGGCTGGGCCAACATCCTGGCCCTGCCGGTTGGGGCGCTCGGCACCGCGCTGGTGCTGCTGGAGCGCGCCAGCCGTCGCCGGTCCGCCCCCACCGGCGACGGAACGCCCGCCCCCACTGGCTGCGCCGGCCAGCAGACGCAGCACGTCCACGCCACTGACGGCGGCACCGCGCAGGGCGTGATGAACGGCGACATCGTCAACTACGGCTACCCGCCGCCAGCCGGTCCGCACGCCGACGAGCAGCGGGACGGCAGCCGCTGACGCCACCGGACCGGCTGCCGGGCGTCCGCCTCGGACCTGTCGATTTCCTGACGGTCCATGACACTCGGTAGCCCCTGCTGGCCCGCATCGCGGATCGCCGTGCCACGCGCGGCGAGGCGCGGGAAACACGTCGGGGAGGGACGGTGAACCGTCCCTCCCCGGTGTTGGACGAGCCGCCTCAGGACAGGAACTTGTCCAGGGCCGCCTCGATGGTGCCGGAATCCGGCGATGCGTACGACTTCATGGTGGTCTTGTCGTACGAGATGACGATCGGGCACCGGTTCGCCGGGGCGCTCACGGTGCCGCCGTCGCCGATCTTCTCGCCGGTCTTCGCCGCGTAGAAGGTCAGGGTGTAGCGCGACGAGACGTAGTCGATGGTGACCTGCTTGTCCGAGCTGTCCTTGTACCGGCACTCCCTGGGCGTGCCCTCGCTGCCCTCGACGAACTTGAGGCAGCCGACCACGGAGACCGTCTCGAAGTCGGCGGTCTTGGCGTAGTACGGCTTGCTCGAGGGGAGCGACTTCGACGACCAGTACGTCGGCCGGCCAGGGTTGTTCGAGAAGACGTACGCCTTGGCGCCGGACGCGCCGTCGTAGGGCGCCGCGTTGAGGATCTGGCTGCCCTCGCAGACGTCGCCCAGGTCGCTGGAGTAGCGGGCGGTCACCGCGTTGTTGCTGTTGCCGGAGTCCTGCGACTCGGACTGCCCCGGGGTGGGGGTGGCGTCGGTGCCGGACTCGGTGCTGGATCCGCTCGGGGTGGCGGACGCGATCGGGGTGGGATCGTCGTCGTTGTTGACGAGGGCGAACCCGATGCCGGCGCCGCAGAGCACGAGCAGGACCACCACGGCAGCGGCGGACAGGCCGATGATCAGGCCCCTGTTCGACTTCCGCGGCGGCCGGACGGGGGCCCCGAACTGCGGTGGCTGCCCTGGCTGGCCGTATCCGGGGTACCCGCCCTGCGGGGCCGGCGGCCCGCTCCACGGGGTGACGTTCGGATCCGTCTGCCCTCCGTACGGAGGGTGACTGTGGGTCATCTGAAGCCCTTATCGCTGTCAACGAGTCCCCAGGCGCGGGGATCATGCAACAGGGTAGTGAGCGCTCCAAATCGCGCCGGTTGTCGGCGATCCGGCCGAGTCCCAGGTCGTAACCGCCGGAATCCTGGCCATCACACTCCGTGTCGGAGCGCGGGTGCCGTACATCGACGAGACCGGAGGCATCGGAGGCGCGGATCCGGGCCGCTACAGCGGGATTTCGCTCCTCGCGTCGCTCGGGTGTGGACGCCAGTCGGGGGTACGTCTCCTCGCATGACGAGGATCACCCATGCCGGCGTCGCCTGCACGGGCTCCTGGGACCTAAGTCGCCGGCTCCGCAAACGCCAGGAAGGGGCTGGGCGATCCACTCCACGAGACGTGCAACGCCTCTCTCGCCCTCGTGCTGGCGACGAAGAGCAGACAGCGTTCCCTGAGCATGTCGCTGTCGTGCTGCAACGCGTCCACCTCGGGCGGCGTGACCTCCTTCGCGAACGGCACCGCCTTCGTCGTCACGCCGACCATCGCGACGCACCGGAACTCCAGCCCCTTCATCGCGTGCATCGTGGCGAGCCGCACCCCGTCCACATCCGCGCCGGGCTGGTCCCGCACCCACACGGCCGGCACGTCGGCCGCCGTCAGCGCGTCGTAGACAGTACGCAGGGTCGTGTTGAAGCGCCCGCACACCGCGATCTCGCTCGGCCGCACGCCCTGGCTCAGCCACTCACGTACCCGGTCGACGAGCGCCGCCACCTCCGCCTGGCTCGTCGGATGGCCCGCGGCCTGCGGCCGCTTGCCGTGCAGCAGCGACCGGTACCCGACCAGGCTGTCGTCCCCTCCCCCGCCGAGGTCCTCGACCCGTGACCCGACGAGGACCCTCGTCGACCAGGACAGAATCTCCTCGGTGCTGCGGTAGTTGATGCGCAGCCGGCTGCTGCGACCGGCGACGGGGATGCCGAGGGCGGTGAGGGACACCCGGGAGTCGTAGATGCGCTGGTGCGGATCGCCGGTGATGAACAGGTCGTCCGGACCGGGCGGCACCGCCGCGCGCAGCACACGCCACTGCGCGGGGTGCAGGTCCTGCGCCTCGTCCACGGCGACGTGGTCGAAGCCGTGGATAGCAAGGTCCGCGCCGTCGAGCAGTTGCGCCGCCCGCGCGCACACCTGTAGGTGCGTGGCTGTGCCGGCCGCCGTCAGCTCGGCGGTGAACATCTCCACGGCGTCCCACACCCGGTCGCGCCGCCGCGCGCCGAGGGCCGCCCCCCGGCCGCGCCGGCTCGCCTCCCGGTACGCCTCTCGGCTGCGCACGTCGTGCGCCAGGATGACGTGGCGGAACTCCTGGGCGAGAAACTGCTCGGGCCAGGGCAGGTCCAGCCGCCGACACACCCGCCGCCAGACCTGCCGCTCGTCCGCGTCCCCGATCGGAGCCGGCACCCCGCCGGCCAGGGTGCGAACGGTGCGGTTGGCGAAGGCGTTCACCGTGGTCACCTCCACCCGCGCCAGCTGCTTCTCGTCGTCGAGGAGCAGCGCCAGGTTCTCCCGTAGGGTCGCGGCCAGGGCATTGGTGTACGTGGTGAGCAGCACCCGGCTGTCGGGCGACCGGGACAGCAGGTGCTTCACCCGGTGCAGGGCCACCACCGTCTTGCCCGTGCCGGGGCCGCCCGTCACCTGCGCCGGCCCGTTGTAGGAGACCCGGTACGCGACCCGCCGCTGGGACGGGTGCAGGAACACCCGCCAGGCGGCGAAGGGCTTGTCGAGGATCTCGGCGAGCTCGTCGGGTCGGGTCACCAGGGTGATGCGGCTGGTGGTGTTGGCGATCGCGACGGCCAGGCTCTCGCTCGGCTCCGGCGTCGCGTCCGCCGGCCGGCGCTCGGCCACGACGTCGCGGTAGACCTCGTCCGGCGTGAAGCCCTCGGCGAGGTACTGCAGCACCTCGAACTGGTCCTCGGGCAGCAGCGTGCCGAACGCCTCCAGCTGACGCTTGTCGATGATCGTGCGTACCGCCCGCAGCACCTGATCGTCGATGCCGAGATGCCGCAGCACGGTGTCGGAGTAGCGGGCGAACAGCAGGCTCGACGCCTCCGCGGCAGCCTTCTCCAGCGCCGGGGTCAGCTGCTCGATGGCGACGACGTTGCGGACCTCCAGGGCCCGGGTCGCCGTGTTCACCGTGTAGAGCCGCTTCGCGGCCCAGGTGTACGCGTCGTCGTGCGGCACGACGTTGAGCAGCAGGAAGGTGTCGCTGCCGTCGTCGGGCGCCAGCACCACCCCGCGCCAGAAGTCGGTAATCCGGATGGTCCGCATCCGGGGGTCCCGCGCGTTGTTCACCGACTCCAGGCGCAGGCCCTTGTCTGCGTACAGCTCGGCGATGCTGAGCTGCTGGAACTTCTCCATCGCCTTACGCACGCCGGCCCTGACCGGCTTCTCCAGGACGTCGTAGCTCTGCCAGAAGCTGTTGGCGAAGGCGAGCTGGGGCACGAGGGGTCTCCAACGGGTGGCGCGCGGTGGCAGGGGCGAGGCCGAAGGATAGGCGAGCGTCAGATCTCGGTTTGCGTGGCCTGCCCGTAAAACCAGCGGAGATGCTCGATCAGCGCTTCGCGCGCCTTGGCGTTGACGAGGACGCCGAGGGTGAAGCCGGGGCGGAGCGCCAGCTTGGCCGTTGCGATCTTTACGCCCGGCAGCTCGTTCAGCCGCTGACGGAACTGCTCCCGGAGCGCGATGTCGTCGAACGGCGTCCGGGTGCTCAGGTGCTGGAACACGATCTCGAACTTCCCGCTCGGATAGATCGTTGCGGGCCAGATGTTGCCGAGCTCGTGGTCCTTCCCGCGCGCCATCAGGAAGCACGAGGTCTCGCCGCCGGAGCCGTAGAGCAGCATGCCGCCCATTCCGGCCCAGGCTTCGAGCACCGCAACCGTTCCGTGCGCGACCTGCGCGTCCTGGAGGTCCGTCAACTGCTCGAGGAACCGGTCGTCCAGCGAACTGTTGCGCCGGGACCGCGGTCGGAGAAGCTGGCCGGGCCCGTCCTGCTGCGGCATGCCGGCAAGTTGGGCCAGTTCCTCGACACCGATGCGCTGCGCCTGGCTGGCGCGGCCGTACTTGTCGAACTCGACACCCTCTTCCCGCAGCAGATCCTGCGGGGAGTCGGTGCGGGAGGGGTCGAGCCAGCGGAAGTTCGGCGCGACCACGCCCTCGGCCTGGAGGACCCGGTGCGCGTTCGGCGCCGGGTGGTTCGCCAGCCGGGCACCGACGGAGACAGGGTGGGTGCCAATCAGCGCGGCCAGATCCCCGTACGCGGTCCAGGAGCTGGCGGGCAGCGCGGCGAGCGCTGTGTTCATGACGTCCCAGGGCACCTCGGACTTGTTGCCCGCTTCCTCGGTTGGCCCGGGCCAGGTGGCGATGATCCGTTCCGCGAGCGCATCCGCGCGGGCGTGGATTTCGGGGCGTCCCCAGCGCTTCTGGTCGGCGATCTCCCGGTTGAGCGCGATCCCGCTCTTCCCCAACTGCGCCCGCTTAACCAGGAAGGAGCTGTTGCTCAGTTCCGCGTTGTAGCCGGTGAGAGTCAGGTTGCCCAACGTGTGCACCAGGGCCTCGTGCACCTCGGCGAAGCTCTCCTCCCCTTGCAGGTCCTCACTCAGCATCTGCCGCCACTCCGCGGTCGGGCTCTGCGGCATGACGTGCTCGATGGTCAGCGATGCTGGAGAGACTGGCTCCTTGCTGCCATACGACTCCTCCAGCCACTGAAGCACCAGCTTGCGCTGGGTCGCGCGCCCGTTGAGATAGAACGGGATGGATCGCACCGCTTCCCGCAGGCTGGTGTCGGTGGCGTAGTACTTCCGGCCGACCGACAGGTATGCCCGCACTGCCTCGTCGACCGGCAGGTCCTTACGCATGTCGGTCACGATGCGCAGCAGGACCCGGTTGATGCTCGCGGTGGCACGGCCGATCAGCAGGCGCCGGATGAAGTAGCTCTCGGCGTACAGCATCGCCGAGGCGATCTGGTCGGAGGTTGCCGTCCCCTCCTTGCGGCGGTCCAGCAGGTGCAGCAGCAGCGGCAACACGGTGGTCGTGTCCCACGCGTTGAGCCGGGCCAGCCGCCGCCGCACCTCCGGGTCCTGCTCCTCGTCAGGGTGCAGGATGATCCGCAGGAGCGCGCCGAGGCGGCAGAATCGGCGCACCTCGGCCTCGATCTCGGCCTCGGTGTGCAGGCCGTTGAGCCGCGCCTGCTGGCCGACGTAGGTGTCCGTCTGCTTCACCTCAGGGTTGCGGTGCACCAGGTCCAGCCAGAACAACTGCTCGAGTTCACCGGAGTCCAGCTGCTTCTGCAGCGGGAACCACAGCGAGTCGTAGACCGCCTCGCCGCGGCTGGGCAACCGCATGAACAGGTAGTTGCGCAGCAGGTCGGCCTGGGTGAGCTTCAGGCCGGTGTTGTTGAGCGACTCGAAGATCCGGTAAACGTTGTCGCCGGCACCCGCCACGACCGAGACCAGCGCCATCCCCGAGATGACCGCGTCCTCGATGCGCTCGATGTCCATCGGGTCGTCCGAGCCGGCAACGCCAGCAAGCTGCGCTCCGAAGAACCGATAGGCCGCCCCGACCGGGTCGCTACCGCCTGCCTGCGGCGTCGCTTCCAGGCATGCCTCGTATGCGGGCCGGTCGGCTTGAGTAGGGACGATCTTTAAACGGTGGGCTGGCTTCCACTTGTTGATCAGGTATTCCTGGTCGATGCGGTCCCGATGGCCTGGGTCCTCATGCTTGGCCCGGTGGTCGCGAATGGCGCAGAGCAGGATCGACAGGGTGGTCAGCCGCTGCTGGCCGTCCACCACCAGGAACTCCGAAACGCCCGCCGGCCCGTTCGTCGGGCTGGGGGCGAGCACCAGGGAGCCGATGAAATGCGTGAGGCTACCGTTGTCGGCCCGCTCCTCGGCCAGCTTTCGGATGTCCTCCCAGAGGCGCTTGAGCTGCGAGTCCGTCCACGAGTACGTCCGTTGGTACAGCGGCACCCGATACTGCTTCGCGCCCTCGAGCAGCTCCCGCAGCGTCGTTTCCTTTGCCGCGACCATGCACCGACTCCTCGTCTCTCCAGGCAATCCACAGCGGTCGGAGCAGCCCAGAATAGGCGGAAATCGAAGCGCTTCCCCATGATCGTTCTGTCGGCATTGCGACACATGTTGGCCGGACACCATCTTGATGGGGACCTCGCATGAGGTCCTCCTCCGAACAGGCCGGACCAGCCCACCGGTCAGCGCTTCCATCTGAACGGCCGGCCACTCGGGGTGGGCTCGCCCATCAAGCAAGAATCAAGCGGCACGAACGCGGTGGCGGCCCACAAATCTGCCGGCCGCACGACGCAGGCGTCAACGCGCCAACTCGGCAGGCGATGCATCGGAGGGCGACATCACCAGCAGGGGTTCGATCGGCGACTGGTACGCCGACGCGGAAATGCGAGGCACTGCGGATCACGGCCGCGATTGGGAGAACGACGACATCCCGGATCGCACACCAGAATCCTGGCTCGACGACCTGGGGATCGCGTCGCCGCCGTACTCGCCAGGCGGCGATGGAGGCGAAGCGCGGCGGTCCGGGACGGGTGGAGCGCCGCACCGTCCGGGAACCGCCTGTCAGTGCATGCCCTGCAAGTCCCGACTTGGCAAGGTGGTCGGCCATCCCGCGGCATCCCTCGCCACAGCCGCGCGGAAACTGCTGGACACGATGCCGGGCGCGAAGGACAGCACCTTGGCCCGCCATCTGCGGCGCTCGGGTTGGCCGGATGTCACCGCAGACCAGGTCGGACGGGTGCTGCAGGGCTTGAACCGTCGACAGCCACAGCGGCGTCCGGCCCCGGCCAAGAAGAACCCGCTGAGGTCTCAGCGCCTCGCGGACGCGGCGAAGGCAGCTCAGGGCAAGCACCCGAGGTTGGGTATTCGAAAGGTGACGCAGAAGCTCCGGAAGACCGGCTGGCCCGCCGTGACCGAGGATGAGGTGCGGGCCGCGCTTGCTGCACCGCCTCGCCCCGCGAGCCTCACTCCTTTGATCCCCACCCGGCCGCTGCCCACCCCACGGACTCGCCCGGATGCCTGCCCGGCATGCGGAGTGGTCGTGGGGTCGTTGGGTTTGTGCCGCTGCTCCTAAACGCCGCGGTCAACAAGCAGGACGCGAGCGCATCCGTCGCCCCATTGACACTCTGAAATTTCTCGATCACTCTGGGTGTTCTAACCCATGCGATAGGTCAGCACCGGGGGTGGGCGTGGAGATCGAGTCCCTCGTACGATCCCTCAATCAGCCGTCCAGACTCGTCGTCGAATCCTCCCCTCGCCTTGTCGACGCCGTCGAGAAGTACGCCAAGGACGCCGCCGAGAAGAACGACGCGTACCGGTACGGCAAGGCGCCCGTCACGGTGACGATCGGCCCGACGGTGGGAACCAGCCCGGCGCAGGTGCTGCACGAGCTCGGGGTGGCGACCACGCTGTTGACCGCGTCGCCTCTGGCGCAGGTGGCCCGCCACTGGGCGCACGTCCGTTACTGCGCGACGCTGACCCGGCAACGCGGCATGCTCGGGCTCACTCCGTCAGCCCAGAGCCTCGTATACCACCACAAGGTGACCCAGTCCGAGCAGTTGGGCATCGGCCTGGCTCTTGTGGTGGCAAAAAGGTGCTGCAGCGGCAATACCGCCAGTGGACCTTCTTCGCGGTCGACGCGGAGGTGGCGCTGAAGGCAGGGTTCATCGACGGGGCGGGCGCGGTGGAACGCACCTCGAAAAGCCAGAAGCGTCCGGACTACTTCCTGGTGGGGCACCACAGTTCGGGTCGTCGCAGCCGGATGAAGATCGTGGTGCTGGAATGCAAGGGCACCCATCAGCCACCGAGCTTCGCCTACGGTCAACTCGCCCGGGCCGCGGTGCAGGTGAGGACGCTCAATGTCGGTGGCCGCCGCCCCCCGGCACTGATGGTCGCGTCCTGCCTGGCGGGGCGTCAGATCACGTCGTACATCCTCGATCCGCCGGGGGATGACGAGTTGTGGGACGGCGGCCCCGACGACTTCGACGAGTTGCTGCACGGCCGCCCAGAGGACCACCACTGGCGGACCCGGCCCGCCACGGCCGACGAGGCACGGACTTGGCCGGCGGCGGTTGAGGACGCCGGGCCGCCCGGTACCACCGGCCCCGACCCGACAGACGAGCTGCCGCCGGGAGCGCCCGAGGTGTTCGACGTGCCCGAGGAACGGCGTGGCTGGTTCACGCAGATCCTGACCCGTGCGGTGGCGGCCACCGCACTGCTGTTCGCCGGCGATAACGCCACCGCCCGTCATTACGCGACGCCACGGCAACGTGGGGACGAGGAACCCCACACCGGCCAACTGAGGCTGTTCGAGCTGGACCCGTCGTGGGCAGAGAGCACCGCCACGTCGCAGCCCGTGGCGGACGACCTGCGTGCGGAAGGCACCCTCTATCGCGCGCCGCTGCCGAACGGCAAGGCCCTGGAGGTGTTTCGGGGCGTGGAGAGCAGCCTGTACCGCCACCTCGCGGACGGCCAGGTTGCCGCGTACCTCCGTGCGGCACCGCTGATCCGCCGCCGGTGGTCGCGGTCCCGGCCGCGCGACGGGGTGGTGTCGCTCGGCCGGGACGGCACGGTCCTCACCATCCGCGTCACCGACCGGCGCCGCTGAGGCACCACCGAAGGGCGTTGGCGCGCCTCAATGCTCCAAGCTGGCCGCCCGAACGAAGGCCGCCCAGGAGTCGGGCGGGAAGGTGAGCACCGGCCCGCTGCGGTCCTTGCTGTCGCGTACGGCGACGACGCCGGGCAGGTCGTCGGCGACCTCGACGCAGTTGCCGCCGTTGTCGCCGCTGCGGGTGCTGGTGCGCCAGTTCGCGCCGGTCAGGTCAACCATGGTGAACCTCCTGCATGATCTTCTCGATCAGGTGTCGGGACTGCTCTTCATCCAGGGCCAACGAGTCGAGGCTGGCCCAGGTCTCCTCGTACGCGGAAATCTCCTCCTTCCGGTCGAGGTACAGCGCGCCGGTCAGCGACTCGCTGTAGACCACCGACGGTTCGGGCTCGACGCGGTTGCCGGGCGGGAAGTCGAGCACCACGAACGCGCCCGCGACCGCGCCGTGGTGCAGCCCGGCGGCCAGCGGCACGACCCGGATCGACACGTGCGGCAGTCGGCTCGCCTCCATCAGGTGCCGAAGCTGCTCCGCCATTGTCGCCGAGCAGCCGACGGCACGCAGCAGCACCGCTTCGGAGAGCATGACGTCGAGCCGGGGCGGCGGGGGCAGCCGCCGGCGCAGCAGGTCCTGCCGTTGCAGCCGCACCTCGACCAGGCGCTCCTGCTCGTCCTCCGTCAGGCCCGGCCGACGCTGGCAGACGGCCGTCGCGTACCCCCGGGTCTGCAACAGCCCGGGGACCAGCGCGTCGTCGTGCTCGCGCAGCCGGCACGCGGCGGACTCCAGGCCGACGTACAGTTCGAACCAGTCGGGGACCGTGTCGCCGTACGAGTGCCACCAGCCCTTCACCCTCGTCTCGCCGGCCAGGGCGATTAGCGCGCCGGCCAGCTCGGGCGTCGCCGCGTACAGCTCGCACATCGCCCGCACGTCGAGCCCGCGCACCGCGCACAGGCCCGCCTCGATCCGCCACACCTTCTGCCGGCTGCACTGCAACGCCTCTGCCGCGCCGTCCAGCGTCATCCGCGCCTCGGTCCGCAGCTCCCGCAGCGTCCGCCCGAGCTGCCGGCGCGGCACCGTCGACCCCAGGTCCTCAGCCATCCGATCCCCGCCCCTCGACTCTTCGGTCCGCGCAGCGCCGCCGGGCGCCGGGCGGCTCCGGGTCGTAGCGGTCCGCGCGCTCGTTCCGCGCGGGAGCCGCCCGCCGCCGCGCGGGCCGCTCGTAGACGAGCGCGCCGTCGCACCGCGAGGTCGCCCATTCATCGGGTACGCCGTCAGGCGCGCCCGACCGCCGGCAGCGGCCCGGCACCTCCCCGTCGGGTACGACCTGCCCGGTCAGGTCTGCTCCGGCCCTCCCGGGCCGCAAGAACCACTTCCACCGCCTACTCATGCCCCTCCCACCTCTGCTAACCGCAAACTCCACGTGCACAGATGAACAGACTACACACTCATACGCAGGTGAAGAGAGCATCTGCACAGGGAACAGATGTTCAGCTCGCATGCTCCTACCGTCGACGCATGGGGAAGCTCCGGTTGGTGGCGAGCCAGGAGGTGCAGGAGATGCTCCGCGTCTCCCGTACGCGCGCCTACCAGATCACCAACTCGAAGACCTTCCCCGACCCCGTGGCCGTCCTGTCGGTCGGGCGGATATGGCGGGCCGAGGACGTGGAGCGGTGGATCAGGGACCACCGACCGGATCTCCAGGACGCGGAAGAGTAGCCCCGATCCCTCGCCACCCCACCCTCGCTGGCCGGTTCGATCAGCGGACTGATAACTCAGGTGCAGCGCACTCCTTCGGATCTGGTTCCGTAAGACGGAGGACAAGACGCTGCTGGGTGTCGGGCGACGTGTCGCGGGCCACCGCGTACCGGTACGTGGTCAAGGGCGTAGCGTCCTCGCCGCCCAGGCACCCGGCCTGCAAGTGGCGTTGCCGCGGGTCGTCGGCGACGGCTGGTCGTGCATGCCCCTGAACGGCAAGTTGTTCGACTGCGTCTTCCGAGGACGTGGACAGAGTGGTCAAACGCAACGAGTACGCCGCCGCCGACATCGGGCAGCACTGGATGATCAACCAAGATCCGGCCCAGACCGGCACCGTGCACCAAGAGCCAACAATGCGTTGATCTCGGCTGGCGCGTCGCCCAGTCTCCCAGGTGGCGTTCAGGCAGCCAGGGGTCGCGGCTACATTCCACTCTGCTCGGTGTTCACACCGACCGCATTCACCCGCACGGAAGGGAACCCGGATGGATCACCTCATGCGTGACGTACGGGCTTTCGCAGAGGCGCGGGATTGGCAGCAGTTCCATACCCCGAAGAACCTCGCCATGGCCCTCGCCGGGGAGGTCGGAGAACTGCTGGCTGAGTTCCAGTGGCTGACCCCGCAACAGGCCGCTGAAGTCATGTCCGACCCCGAAGCGGGCGCCCGTGTGAAGGCCGAGATCGGTGACGTCATGATCTACCTGACCCGGCTCGCCGACGTCCTCGACATCGACCTGGTCGAGGCCGCACTCACGAAGTTGGACGAGGTGGCTACCCGATACCCCGCCGCTGAGGCAAGGGGGTCGGCCGCGAAGCGGTAAGGCAGCCGACAGCAGGGCCATGGCGAGAAATTGATCTCTTCGCTACAGTCCACGACATCAAAGCGCGTAACGACGGGCTTCCGGCCGTGGCCGGACACGCCCCCCATGCGCACGATCACTTCGTGCTGCCCGGGGGCATGTGTTGTCCGAGTTCCGCATTTCCGCCGACGGTCTGCTTTGCCTGGCCACCAGCGGCACCCTCGCCGACCGGATCGCGGAACAGATCGGCCACAAGGTGAGCCCCGCCGAGCACCGTTCATGGTCGCGCAGCCTGGCGGTGCTGGGACAGGATCTCGCCGACGCCGGCCTGGGCCAGGTCGAGGTGCTGGTCGAGTACCAACTCCCACTGACCAGCAAGCGCGTCGACGTCGTGCTCGCCGGGGTCCACCCGACGACCACCGAGGACTCGTACGTCGTCGTCGAACTCAAGCAGTGGTCCCACGCAGAAGCCTACGAGGGCTCCGACCGACTCGTCCTAGTGGAGCATGCCAAGGGGCCACGGCTGCACCCGGGCGTGCAGGTCGGTGACTACTGCGAATACCTCACCGACTTCCTCGGCGTTCTCGGTGACCCGCGTAACCCGGTGCGCGGCGCGGCGTACCTGCACAACGCCGTGGACCGGGACGTCAACGACTTGTTCGCCCGCCGCCCCACAGAGCAGAGCCGGATCTTCACGAAGCAGCGGCGCGGCCAGTTCCTCGACTATCTCCGTACCCATCTGGCACCCGCGCCGGGGGCGGTCGCGGCGGACCGCTTCCTCACCAGTTCGGTGCGGCCCAGCAAGCACCTCCTGTCGTACGCGGCACAGGAACTGAAGGAACGGTCGCACTTCACGCTGCTCGACGAACAGCGCCTGGCGTACGAACTGGTGTTGCACGCGGTGGAGCGGGCCAGGTCGGCGGACCGGAAGTCGGTCGTGGTCGTGTCGGGCGGGCCCGGCAGCGGCAAAAGCGTGATCGCGCTGTCGGTGCTGGGGGAACTCGCCCGGCAGAACCGGGCCGTCATGCACGCCACCGGCTCCCGGTCGTTCACCCAGACCCTGCGCCGTTACGCCGGCCGTGGCTCCACCCGACTGAAGAACTTGTTCGCCTACTTCAACAGCTTCATGTCGGCGGAACGCAATGGCTTCGACGTGCTGATCTGCGACGAGGCGCACCGGATCCGGGAGACCTCGGTCAACCGGTTCACCCCGAAGGCCAAGCGGGACAAGGCCCGGCCGCAGGTCGACGAGCTGATCGCCGCCGCACGGGTACCCGTCTTCCTGCTTGACGAGCACCAAGTCGTGAAGCCGGGCGAATTGGGGCTCTTGTGATGTTCTCGTGGGTGGGTTGACGCCC
This sequence comes from Micromonospora sp. NPDC048830, assembly GCF_043198215.1. Taxonomy (NCBI): domain Bacteria; kingdom Bacillati; phylum Actinomycetota; class Actinomycetes; order Micromonosporales; family Micromonosporaceae; genus Micromonospora; species Micromonospora sp. NPDC048830. The sequence goes on along the minus strand of NZ_JBICUP010000037.1, from coordinate 59 downwards.
TGATCAACAGGGCACGCCGTGTCCCGTCTAGGTTTCTGGCTTGTCGAAGGTCAGAAACT
>NZ_JBICUP010000036.1:0-73899 GCF_043198215.1 Micromonospora sp. NPDC048830 | reverse complement strand
GGGCGGCGATGGCGGGTCCGGCGATACCACCGGCGGTGGCGGCGACACCGGCAACGGTCAGAACGGTCTTACGCAGCAGATCGGTACGCATGGTGGTTGCCTTTCGATCGGGGGTCACGCGACGGCTCACGCCAAGGGGGGAGGCGCGGCGTCGTGCGGGGAGGAAAGGTAAGTCAAAGAGGGGCTCGGGTCCCGGCGATGGCTGCTCGGGTGGCCCGGGGGTGTAACGACCGGGCGGCTGGCGGCATTCCGCCTCGCGTGGCCTGCGGTTACTCGGGTGGATGGCCCGGGTGGTGTAGCGGCCGAATGCATGTCGGTGACATCGCGGGGTCCGGGCGGGCTGGAAGGCGCCATGTCGGCGACATGGAGCCCGAGCGGTACCCGGGGCGCGTGTCCCGGGTGGTGTAACGACCCGGGACGGGCGATGATTCCGCGGACCTGCCCCGAAGGGGTTCGGCCCGCCGCCCTGCGGGGCCGGGACTGCTGCTCGGGCGTCCGGGGTGTGTAACGCCCCCGGGGCCGGCGGCATTCCACCTCGCTCGTCGCCGGCCAGGGCATGGTGGTCGCTGCATGTCGCCGACATCGCGGGGTCCGGGCGGGCTGGAAGGCGCCATGTCGGCGACATGGGGTCAATGACCGTTCCGGGGGGGAGGCGGGGCAGGTCCGCGGAGGTGGGGCGATCATCCCGAGCCGGTGGGCGGTTACAGCCAGCCGGAGCGGCGGAACAGGCGGTGCAGGGTGACCGCGGCGGTGGCCATCACCAGCAGCGCGGCGGGGTAGCCGTAACGCCAGTTGAGTTCGGGCATGTTTGCGAAGTTCATCCCGTAGATCCCGGCGATCGCGGTCTGCGCCGCGGCGATGGCTGCCCAGGATGCGATCTTGCGCATGTCGTTGTTCTGCTCGACGGCGAGCTGTGCCAGCCGGGACTGCAGGATGGAGTTGAGTAGGTCGTCGTACGCGCCGACGCGGTCGACGGCCCGGGCGAGCTGCCCCTCGACCTCGACGAACCACGGGCGCAGCGCCGGGGGCGGGCCGTCGGGGCGCGGTTCGGTGAGCGTACGCAGTGGCGTCTGCAACGGCAGCACCGCCCGTTTGAACTCCACGATTTCCCGTTTGAGCTGGTAGATCTGCTGGACGTCGGCGGACCGGTCGCGGGCGAAGACCATTTCCTCCACGCGTTCCAGGTCCTGCTCGACGTGCCCGGCGACCTCGAGGTACAGATCGACCATCCGGGCGCACACCGCGTATGCGACGGCCCAGGGGCCTTCGGCGAGCACTGCCGGGCGGTCCTGGATGCCCTCGCGCACGGGGGTGAGCGCGCCGGCCGCGCCGTGCCGGACGGTGATGACGAACCGGTCGCCGAGGAACACCATCACGTCTCCGGTGTCGATCACCTCGGAGGTGCCGGTCAGTTCGGTGTGCTCGACGTAGCCGGCGGTGCGCAGCACCAGCAGTGTCACCGTGCCGTGCCGTTGCAGGGTGGGGCGGTGGCCGTCGGCGAGGGACTGGTTGACGCTGAATGCGTCCAGGTCGAAGGTCCGTCCGACTTCGGCCATCACCGCGGGCGACGGCTCGTGCAGGCCGAGCCAGACGAACGACCGTCGTCGGCGGCGGGTTTGGGCGTATGCGTCGGTGTAGTGCGGGCGTCCGGGTCGGCGCCGGCCGTCGACGTAGACGGCGCAGTCGACCACGGCGTCCGGGTTGGCGGGTCGGGCGGGCGCGGCGGCGTGAGCGGGGCGGGCCAGCGCGCGGCGCAGCAGGCCGGGCAGGCGTTCCCGCCACGGGGTGCGCGCGGGTTGCTGGGCCACTCGGTCACCTCCGCCTCGCCGGGCAACTGCCGGCAACCGTAGGCGATCTTTGCGAGGGGTGGTGAGCCGGGTGGGAACCGGTCGTGCGTATCCGGGGTGGTGTCAGGCGACGGCGGTGGCGAAGACGACGACGTTGTCGAGGTAGCCGCGCTCGCGTTCGTCGAAGTGGCCGCCGCAGGTGATCAGGCGCAGCCGGGGCACGGTGCCGGCGCCGTAGACGAGGTCGGCGGGGAAGGCCGTTTTCGGGTACGACCGGACGTCGTCCACGGCGAACGTCACCTCCGTCGCGTCGGCGCGTGCGACGCGGATCCGGTCGCCGGGTCGGAGTCGGCCGAGGTCGAAGAAGACCGCCGGGCCGGTGTCGCGGGAGTCGACGTGCCCGACGATGACCGCGTTGCCGGCTTCGCCGGGGCTGACGCCGAGCCGGTACCAGCCGGCGATGGTCGGCCGGTCCGGTGGGGGGACCTCGAGTTCGCCGGTGCTGGTGACGGCGACCGGCACGAGGTCGGCGCGTATGCCGATCGCCGGGATGGTGACGCGGGTGGGGTTCGCGTGGGGCAGGGGCGGTGCGGGTGTGGCCGGTCGGCCGGTCGCGGGGTCGGCCGCGGCCGGGGCCGGTGGTCGGGGCGGGCGCGGGGGCGGGCGGGTCGCTCCGACGGCGAGCAGGGCGAGCCCGGTCACGCCGGTCAGCGCGATCGCCGCCGCGGCGGTCCGGTGGCCTGGGAACACGGGCACACCTCCGGGGTGCGTGGCGAACGCCCGCGCCGGTGGTCGGCCGGCGCGGGCGTTCGGGTCAGGGATGTCGTGACGTGCGCCGGGTCAGGCGAGGGTGGATGCGTGGCGTCGGCGGCGTACCAGGGCCAGCGCGCCGGCTGCGGCGGCGCCGACGAGGGTGCCGCCGGCGGCGAGGAGGCCGGTGTTGTCGGCGTTGGCGCCCTCGCCGGCCGCGGCCCCGCCGATGGGGGTGACGGCGAAGGTGGCGCTGCCTGCGGAGGTCCCGTCGCCGCAGGTGGCGGTGACCGTGTAGGTGCCGATGGTGAATCCGGCGGTGAAGAGTTCGGCGCTCAGTCCGCCGCCGGCGGCGGCGGTGGTGGAGCGGACGTTCTGGTCGCGGTTCGGGCCGGTGACGTGGAAGATCGCGTCGCCCGACTTCGGGTTGCAGCTCGCGGTGAGCACCACGGTCCCGCCGACGGGTGTGGTGGCCGGGGAGACGGTGGTCTCCGCGAGCGCGGCGGCCGGGAGCAGGAGCGTGCCGAGACCTACGCCGAGCGTCGCCGATACGAGTACTGACTGTGCCTTCATACGCGTCTTCCCTCACTTCTGTCCGCTGATCGGGTGGGACGTCGTTCGGGTGGCCAACACCGCAACTAGCACCGGTGTGCCCAACACTAGGAGGGTTGGCCCCCGGATCCGGTGAAAATGAGAATTCTTCGTTGCCGTCACGTGTCCGCCCAAGCAGCGGAAGAGCTGCGGAAAGGGCCGGACCGGCGCCGCCCGTGACCGCCCGCGCCGGCCTGTCCCCGCCGTCCCGGCCCGGCCCGTCTGCCGGCGATTCGCCCCACCGGCCGGACCTGCGGGGTACGCCCGGGTGGCCCGACCCCCGTCCGTCGGCGTTACGCCCGTGGCAGAGCGGGCCGTCCCGGGCGCCCGCGTCGGCCCAGGATGGGGGGACAGTTCCGCCCCGGGCGGCCGGAACCGAGGGCAGGCCAGGATGGGGGGACAGCTCCGGCTGGGGCGGCTCGCCGGCGAGGTGACCGACGGCTGCGGCGTCGGGTTGGTCCGGGGCCTGCCCGTCGAGGGGCTGTCGGAGCACCGGTGCGAGCTGCTGGCCGTCGGGGTGGCCAGCCACGTGGGCCGGCTCGTGCCGCAGGGCGCGGACCGGGCGGCCCTGCGGCACGTACGCGATCGGGGTGCCGACCCCGCCCACCCCACCACCCGCAGCTACGAGCACAGTCGGCGCCTCGGCTTCCACGCCGACCCGACCGACGTCGTCGCCCTGCTCTGCGTGCGGCCCGCCCGCTCCGGGGGGCTCAGCACCGTGGTCAGCTTGGTCGCGGTGCACAACGAGATCGTGCGCACCCGTCCCGACCTGGCCCGGGTGCTGTACGAGCCGTGGTGGCACGACCGGCGTACCGGCGACGGGCCGGACAGCCTCGCCCAGTGGCCGGTGTACGCCCGCGACGGCGGCCGGCTGGTCGCCCGGTACGGGCCGGACTACATCCTTTCCGCCCAGCGTGGTGCCCACGTGCCCCCGCTGAGCACGGCGCAGCGGGAGGCGATGGGAGTCCTGGACCGACTGCACGAGGACCGCCGCTTCCTGCTGGGCATGGACCTGCGCGCCGGGGACATGCAGTTGCTCAACAACCACGTCGTGGTGCACGCCCGCACCGCTTACTCCGACCACCCGGAGCCCGAGCGTCGCCGCGACCTGATCCGGCTGTGGCTGGCCACGGGGCGGGAGGGGCCGACGACGGGCTGACCCTGGCCGGGGTCACTCGCCGGTGCGGCCGTCGATCAGCTCGCGGACGACGTCCAGGTGGCCGGCGTGGCGCGCGTACTCCTGTAGGACGTGGCACAGGATCGCGACCAGCGTCGGCCGGTTGGCCTGGTCGGTGAACCGGCCGCCCAGCGCAGCCGGTGCGTCCAGCGTCGACGACTCGACGACGCCCCTGGTCCGTTCGCCGCCGCGGCGCAACGCCGCGACCAGGTCGGCGACGGTTTCGCCCTGGTCGATGTGCCAGTGGCCGTCCTCGTGGTCGCCCCACGGGTCCGGCACCGGCTCGCCGAGGAACCCCCACACCAGCCAGCGGCGTTCCATGAACGTCAGGTGCTTGACCAGCTCGACCGGCGTCCAGCCGGAGGGTACCCGGACCGACCGCGCCTGCGCGTCGGTCAACCCGGCGAGCCGGTCGGCCACGGTCTCCCGGTAGTAGTCGAGGTAGGTGAGGAACAGGGCGGGCACGTCCGACGACGGACCCGGATCCGGCAGTGCGACGCTCATGGCCGGCAGTATGCCCGCCTGGCGTCCTGCCCGCCGGGCTCGGCCGGCGGTCCGCGTCCGACCCCAACCGGGCTCGCGGGGGCACCCGGCCGGACCAGCTGCGCGGGCAGGTGGAGGAGAACCTGCGCCAGCTCGGCCGTGACCACCTCGACCTGGTCAACCTGCGCCAGCACGGCCTGGACTCGGTCGCCGAGCACGTCGGCGCGCTCGCCGAGCTGCGCGACGCCGGCCTGATCCGGCACCTGGGCATCTCCAACGTCCGGCCGCACCACCTGGCGCAGGCGCAGGCCGTCGCCCCCGTGGTGTGCGTGCAGAACGCGTACGGCCTGGGCTACCGGGCCCGGCACGACGAGTTCGTCCGGGCGTGCGCGGCGCAGGGCGTGGCGTACGTGCCGTTCTTCGCCATCGCCACCGCGGGCCGGGAGGCGGGCGCGGTCGGCGAGGAGGACCCGGAGGTGCGCGCGGTCGCCGCCGCGCACGGCGTGTCCACCGCGCAGGTGCGCCTCGCCTGGACGCTGCACCGCGGCCCGAACGTGCTGGCCATCCCGGGCACGGGCAACCCGGAGCACCTGGTCGCGAACGTGGCCGCCGGGGCGCTGCGGCTCACCCCGGACGACCTGGCCCGGGCTGGAGGCGGTCCACCAGCGCGGGCAGTGAGCCGCCGCCGGCGGCGCGCCCGGCCCGTCACCGGGCCCGTTCGACGGGGTCGGCCACCCAGCCGGCGACGAGCACCAGCCCCGTGGGCCGGTGCACGGCGAGGAAGCCGAACGGCCGGTGGACGTTCAGCCGCACCACCCGCTTGCGGGTGGTGGCCCGGGGCGGCGCCGCGCCGACCCAAAAGCCCAGCGCGGTGACCGCGGCGGCCTGGAAGCCCTGCGCGCTGAACGTCGCCGTGACGCTCTGCCGCGCCTGCGAGACCACCAGCCGGTGGGCGATGTCGGGGAAGTGGTCGCCGGCCGGGTCGGTGGCCGCGGCCAGGCCGAACAGGGCGGGCCGCTCCAGCAGGTCGTGCCGGGCGGTGGCGGTGAACGCGACGGTCGAGACGATCAGCTCCGGCCGGTCGTCCGACGCGGCCATGACCTGCTCGGTCACGCCCGGCCCGGCGTCCACCGGGAGGGCGGGGGCGCCGGCCAGTGCGCGGATCGCGCCGGGCAGCACGGCGGCTGCCCCGTGCCCGGGCTGGCCGAGGGCGAGGACCACGTCGACGTCGTCGCAGCCGGAGACGGTCAGCAGCGTCATCGGGCCGTCGCCGGCGTCGACCACCCGCAGCGTCTCCAGGTCGAAGGTGGTGCGGGACAGCCGGGCGAGGTCGCGGCCCCGCCACGGGCCGGTCGTCGGCCGGTGCCACGACTCGTCGAAGGGCTGCGCCCACGTGGTCAGCACGGCCAGCGCGCCGGCCAGCACCATGACCGTGTCCGGGGTGACCTGGACGGGCATCTGCCGGATCATCCCGTCGGTCCGGGCCCGTACCCACCCGTCGAGCGCCGGGTGGTCCACCGAGGGCTGCCCGGTCAGCTCTCCGCGTATCGGCGCCGGCACCTCCTGCCGCCACCGCTGCGACAGCTCCAACTCCCGCCGGACCCAGCAGGCCAGGGCGAGTCGGACGGCCGGTGAGGCGTCCAGGCCGTACCGGGCCGCCTCGGGGGCGACCGCCAGCAGTTCGGCGCGGGCCGGCCCGGCCGCGTACGGGGCGAGCAGCGCCAGTAGCGGGTACACGCTGGCGCCGGCGAACACCGTCTGCCCGTCGTCCACGGTGGACGCCCATCGGGCGGTCAGGGCGTTGGTGGCGGCGACGCTCATGCGGACTTCCTCCGGGAGTCGGATGCGACGGCCGGGCGCCCCGTCGGCGGCACGGCGTCGAGGATGCCACAGCCGCCCACGACGGCGGGGACCCCGCCGTGGTGGAGCCGGGCGACCCCGCCCGGTGCCGTGCCCCGGCGCGCCGTGTGGCAGCGTGGCGGGGTGGACGCCGCCGTACCCGTCGACGTGGACCTCGCCCTCGTGGGCGGGGGCGGCGCGGCGTCCCTCGTGCTGGCCGCCCTGCACCGGCGCGGCGTGCGGGGCGTACGGGTCGCCGTGCTCGACCCGGTGCGCAGGCGCGGCCAGGACCGCACCTGGGCGTTCTGGGGCCGGCCGGGCGGCGACCTGGAGCCGGTGCTCAGCGCCAGCTGGCGGCGGGTTGAGGTGGCCACGCCCGCCCGCCGCCGCGTGCTCGACCTCGCCCCGCTGCGGTACGCGATGCTGCGCTCCGCCCCGGTGTACGAGCGGGCCGCCGAGGCCGAGCGGCGCCTCGGCGTGACCCGGATCGACGCCGAGGTCGGTGTCCTGGCCGACGACGGCTCCCGCGTGCTGGTCCGCGGCGTGGACGGGGCGCCCCTGGCCCGGGCGTCCTGGGTGCTCGACTCCCGCCCCCACCCACCGCGACGGCCCGGCCGTACGTCCTGGTTGCAGCACTTCCGGGGCTGGTGGGTGCAGGTCGACGCGGCGGCGTTCGACCCGGACCGGGCGGTGCTGATGGACTTCCGCACCCCGCAGCCGGAGCGGGGTGTGTCCTTCGGCTACGTCCTGCCGGTCGGCGACCGGTACGCCCTGGTCGAGTACACCGAGTTCTCCCCGGCGCCGCTGACCGACGAGGCGTACGACCGGGCGCTGCGCGACTACGCCGGCCGGCTCGGCCTGCGCCCCGACGCGCTGACGGTGCGGGAGGTGGAGCACGGGGTGATCCCGATGACCGACGCCCCGTTCACGCGTCGGCCCTCGCCGCGGGTGGTGCGCCTCGGCACGGCCGGCGGCGCCACCCGGCCCTCCACCGGCTTCACGTTCTCGGCGATGCTGCGGCAGGCCGAGCAGGTGGCCCGGGCGGTGGCCGCCGGCCGCCCGCCGGTGCCCGTGCCCGCGTACCCCCGCCGGCACCTGTGGATGGACGCGGTCGCGCTGCGGGCGCTGGACACCGGGCGGCTGCACGGCCCCGACTTCTTCGACCGGCTGTTCGACCGCAACCCGCCGGAGCGGGTGCTGCGCTTCCTCGACGGCGGTACCTCGCCGGGGGAGGACCTGGCGGTGATGCGGTCCAGCCCGCTGTTGCCCATGACCTCCGCCGTCCTCGGGGACGCGGCGGGACGGCTGCGCGGCCGGCTGCGCCGCCGCGCCTGACCGCCCACCTGTACGTCCCCGGCCCGGGTCCCGCCGACCGGGTGCGCGGTGGGCGCCCGGTAGGTTGCGGGCATGGTGGACGCGGCGGCCGGCGGGGTCGTGCAGATCTGGACCGACGGGGCGTGCAGCGGCAATCCCGGCCCGGGCGGGTGGGGTGTGGTGCTGCGCTACGGCTCGCACGAGCGGGAGCTGTGCGGCGGTGAGGCGACGCCGACCACGAACAACCGGATGGAGCTGATGGCCGCCATCCAGGCCCTGGAGGCGCTGACCCGGCCGGTCGCCGTCGAGCTGCACACCGACAGCACGTACGTGCGCAACGGCATCACCAGCTGGCTGGCCGGGTGGAAGCGCAACGGCTGGGTCACCGCCGCCCGGCAACCGGTCAAGAACGCCGACCTGTGGCAGCGGCTGGAGGCGGCCTGCGCCCGGCACACGGTGACGTGGCTGTGGGTGAAGGGGCACAACGGCCACCCGGAGAACGAGCGGGCGGACGCGCTGGCCAACCGCGGCATGACCGAGGCCCGCGCGGGCGCGCCCGCCGGCCCCGGCGGACACGCCCGGCGGCCCGCCGTCGTCCCGCGCCGGTGATCAAGAGAGTTGCGTCGCCAGCGGCGCGAGAGCTGACACGAACCTCTTGATCACCGAGGCGGGGGCCGGGCGGCCGGGAGCGGTCAGGGCTCGTTGGCCGGGGGCTCGTTGGCCGGGTCGGCGGTGCCGGAGACCGCGTCGACGTCGTACCCGGCGCGGCTGGTCTCCCGGGCCGACCGGCGGTTCTCGGCGGGCAGGTCGGCGAAGTCGTCCCCCGTGTCGTCGGTCGTGTGCAGTGACTCGCCCGGCGGACGCAGCGACGCCTCGTAGGCGGTCGCGCCGTCGGGTTCGTCGGTGCTGGCTCGGTCGAAGCGCCTCTCACTGGTCATGCCGCACTCCTGCCCGTCCGGGCGGCCGGCAAACGCCGGTGGGGCGGTTGCCCGCTTGCCCCGCCCTGCCTCGCCTCGCCCGCCCCGCTGCCCGGCGCGGCGGGCAGCGTCAGCGGCGGCGCCCCCGCGGCGCGCCCCGGCCGGCGTTGCCGGCCCGGCCGCCGCTTTCGGCCCGGCCGCCGCTCCCGGGCCGGCCGGACGCCGCCCGGGGCAGCGGGGTGATCGGCAGCGACCAGGTGGCCGGGCGGGTGAGCGCCGGCGGAAGCCCGGTCCGGTGGTCGCCGCGGGCCGCGTCGACCTGGGACTGGTGCAGGAACAGGGTGCGCCGCAGGTCCGCGCCGCGCAGGTCGGCCCCGCGCAGGTCCGCGCCGGTGACGTCGGCCAGCGTGAGGTCGACCCCGCGCAGGTCCGCCCCGAGCAGCACCGCGCCCCGCAGGTTCGCCCCGACCAGGTCGACCCGGCGCAGGTCGGCGGCGACCAGCACCGCGCCCCGCCGGTCGGCGCCGGCCCGGTCCGCTCGGGCCCGCTCGCCGGCGCGCGCCAGCAGCGGGTTCACCCGGTCCCGGTACGCGTCCACGTCGAGCGCGAGCAGCTCCTCCGGGCCACCGGCGGTGAGCCGGCGGGTCTCGGCCAGCGCGGCGTCCAACTCGTCGCGCAGCGGGCCGCGCGGCGTCAGCGTCACCGCCTCGGCGAGGTACCAGAGCAGCTCGTGCAGCGGGCGCATGACGGCGAACGTGTCGAACATCCGCGTCGCCGTCTGCGGGGCGGTCCGCCAGTCCCGCCCGCCGAAGGTGACCTGGGCGACCTGCTGGCCCGCCCCGAAGCAGTCGAAGACGGTGCACCCGGGAAAGCCCCTGGCCCGCAGGTCCCGGTGGATGCCGCAGCGGAAGTCGGCGCCCAGGTTGGGGCAGGGCCGCCCCGCCGGCTTGTCCAGCGCGAAGTCCGAGGACGCGGAGAACGCCGGCGCGACGCAGCACAGCCCGAAGCAGCGGGAGCAGTCGGCCCGCAGGTCGTCGCGCCGGGCGGGCGGGGATGTCTCGGGCACGCTGGCCGTTCTCCTGGGTTGGTCGGGGGAGGGACGCGCCCGGCAGCCCCGGGCCGCCCCCATTGTCCCGCCGGCACCGCGGAGCAGGGGCACGGGGTGACGAAGCCGTACCCGGCCCCCGCAGGCACGCGGGGCTCGTATGGTGGCCCTATCCAGTCAGGCGGGGGGCCGGGCGATGGACGACAGCGAGCGCGAGCAGGCACTGCTCACCGCCCTGACCACCGAGCACTTCGTGCTCCAGACCTCCCGTAGCGCGACTGTCACCGAATCGGTGGGCCGGGCCACCGTGTTCCTGTCCCTGCTGTCGGCCGCGCTGATCGGGCTGGGCTTCGTGACCACGAGCGGTCCGCTGCTCAAGCCGTATCTGGGGGCGGTGCTGCCGACCCTGGTGGTCACCGGGCTGCTCACGTTCGGCCGGCTGGTGCGGCGGTCGGCAGCCGTCCCGGCCGCACCCAGCTGCTGCTGACCACGGCGGCCATGGTCGGCGCGGTCAACGCGCTGCTGCGCCGGGCCGGCTACCGGCTCCTGCACTGATCGGGTTGGGCGTGACCCTGCTCGCCGCGCTGGCCGGCGCGGCCCCGTCGCTGGCCGTCGGCGTCGGCGTGGTGGCGACGCTGGCCGCGTTCGCCGCCGAGGTCGGGTACATCAACCGCGCCTCGGTCTCCATGCGTTGATTTCGGCGCGCCGGTCCGGGCCGCCCCGGGTGCCACCGCCGGCCGCGAGGTGTAGCCGTCCGCGTGGGGGGTAGCCGCGACGCATGGAGCTGGTCGAGGAGGCGCCGTACCGGTTCCGCATCGAGCGGCGGGACACGATGCGGGTGCCCGGGGTCGTCTTCGCCTCCCGTGCGCTGATCCCCGACGTGGGGGAGGACCGGTCCCTGGAGCAGGTGGCGAACGTCGCGACCCTGCCGGGCATCGTCGGCGCCTCGTACGCGATGCCGGACGTGCACTGGGGGTACGGCTTCCCGATCGGCGGTGTCGCCGCCACCGACGTCGACGCGGGCGGGGTCGTCTCCCCGGGCGGCGTGGGTTTTGACATCTCCTGCGGGGTGCGGCTGCTCACCGCCGATTTGCACCGCGACGACCTGCCGCGGATGCTCCAGGCCCTGATGGACGGCCTGGACGCCGCGATTCCCCGCGGCATGGGCCGGGGCTCGGTGTGGCACCTGGGCGACCGGGCCGAACTGGACGCGGTGCTGCGCGACGGATCGCGGTACGCCGTCGAGCGGGGACACGGCGTGCCCCGGGACCTGAACCGGTGCGAGGACTACGGCGCGGTCGGCGACGCCGACCCGGCGCAGGTCAGCGACCGGGCCGTGCAGCGCGGCCAGGGGCAGGTCGGCAGCCTCGGCTCCGGCAACCACTTCCTGGAGGTGCAGGCGGTCGACGAGGTCCACGACGAGCGGGTGGCGGCGGCGTTCGGGCTGCGCGCCGGCCAGGTCTGCGTGATGATCCACTGCGGGTCGCGGGGGCTGGGCCACCAGATCTGCACCGACTACGTACGGACCATGGAGCGCACGATGCCCCGCGACGGCATCGAGGTGCCCGACCGGCAGCTCGCCTGCGCCCCCGTCGACTCGCCGGAGGGGCGGGCGTACCTGGCGGCGATGGCCGCCGCCGCGAACTACGCCCGGGCCAACCGGCAACTGCTCACCGAGGCCGCCCGCCGGGTCTTCACCCGCGTCACCGGCGGCGGCCTCGACCTGGTGTACGACGTCTCGCACAACCTCGCCAAGATCGAGACGCACCGGGTGGACGGCGCCGAGAAGCGGCTCTGCGTGCACCGCAAGGGCGCCACCCGGGCGCTGCCGCCCGGGCACGCCGACCTGCCCGACGACCTGCGTCCCGCCGGCCAGCCGGCGCTCATCCCCGGCTCCATGGGCACCGCCTCGTACGTGCTCACGGGCGTCGCCGGCGCCCCGGCGTTCGCCTCGACGTGTCACGGCGCGGGCCGGGTACGCAGCCGCAAGCAGGCCAGCAGGACCGTCCGGGGGCAGGACCTGCGCCGGGAGTTGGAGAACCGGGGGATCGCGGTGCGCGGGGCGTCGTGGCGGGGGCTGGCCGAGGAGACGCCGGAGGCGTACAAGGACGTCACCGAGGTGGTCGGGGTGGCCGAGGGCGCCGGCCTGTGCCGCCGGGTGGCCCGGCTGGTGCCGCTGGGCGTGGTCAAGGGCTGACCCGCCCCGCGTCCTGCGTCCGCCCTGGCCCGTCCGCCGTCCGGGACCGACGCCGCGCCCCGGCAGGCGGGCTGTCAGACGTCCAGGGTCACCGCGCAGGACCAGCCGTGCTCGTCCGGGCCGAAGCGCAGCTCGTGCAGGGACACCGCCTTCGGCACCGCGCCGACCGGCTGCACCGCGTCGGTGTCCACGACCCGCCAGCGCACCCGCAGGCCCCCGTCGGGGCGGACGGTCACGTCCGTTGCGACCGGCAGCGTCCCCTCGGTCTCCAGTCGGAAGATCACCTCGTCGAGGACGCCCACCAGCAGGTCCGCGTCGTCGCCGGCCGGGACGTCGACCGTCGCCTCGGTGCCCGGCCCCGCGCCCGAGACGTCGACGAACGTCTCCACCGCCGCCCGCACCGCCTCCGCCAGGCAGCCCTCGCGGTCCGGCGCCCACGCCTCGACCCGCACGTCGGCGGTGTGCGGCACGGCCCGGTGGCCTCGCTTCGGTCCTCGCCCCATGCCGTTACCTAATGGGTGCTCTGGTGAGCTCACGGTTGGTAGTCCCGCCTTGCGGTGGGACGGTCCCGGTCTGATCGGCGGGTGCCGTGCCGGGTTCACGTTTCACAGCCGCCTGCCCGCGTTGGCGGGTCTTCTGGTCGGCTCCACGTGCTGCCACCGGGCCACTCCCGGCGGTGTCGAACTGGGCCGCCAGGGCGGCCAGGTTGAGCGAGGCGTTATGGTCGCGGTCTGTGACCAGGCCGCACGCCTCGCAGTGGTAGGTGCGCTCGGACAGGGCCAGCTTGGTTTTCACCGTGCCGCAGCCCGAGCAGGTTTTCGACGACGGATACCAGCGGTCGGCCACGATCAGCCGGCCGCCGCTCCACTGGGTTTTGTACGCGAGTTGCCGGCGGAGTTCGGCGAATCCGGCGTCGGCGATGTGCCTGGCGAGTCGCCGGTTGGCGAGCATGCCGGTGACGTTGAGGTCTTCGATCACGATCGTGGCGTGCTCGTGGGCCAGCCGGGTGGTGAGCTTGTGCAGCCCGTCGCGGCGCAGGTTGGCGACCCGGGCGTGGGCGCGGCCGAGCCTGTCCGCGGCGCGCTGCCAGCGGTGGGAGGGGCGGCGGCCGGTTCTGCCGTCCGGGCCGGTCTTGCGCGACAGCGCCCGGCCGAGGCGCCGCAGGCGCTGCTGGGCAGCGGTCAGGTGGCGCGGGTTGGGCACCGTTTCGCCGGTGGACAGCACGGCAAGGTACGTGATGCCGACGTCGACTCCGATCGTCGAGTCGGGCCGCGTCGGTCGGCGTTCGGCTCGCTCGACGGCGACAGTGAACGCGACGTGCCACCGCCCGCCGTCACGCCGGACGGTCGCGGACATGATCCGGGCGGTGCCGTTGTCGAGGCGGCGGGCCAGCTTGCGGGCCGACTCGTGCAGCTTCAACCGTCCCAACCGCGGCAGCACCACATGCGTGCGGTCCGGCTCGACGCGGATCGCTCCGGTGGTGAACCGCACGCTGGGCGTCGTGCGCCGGCGGGACTTGAACCGAGGGAACCCGACCGGCCGGCCGGCCCGCTTACCCGTCCGGGAGTCCGACCAGTTCTTCAACCCGCGAGCCAGCGCGTCGAGGCCGGTGTTGAACGCCTCCTTCGAGCACCCGGCCCACCACGGCGCAACGTCCTGCTTGACGGCGTTCCACGCCTTGCGTAGCGCGGGCAGCGACCACGAGACAGCCGGGGTGAGCTGGCCATCCGGAACACCGTAGCTGCGTTCGGCGGCCCTCTGGGCCATGACGGCTGCGACCCGGGCGAGCGCCCAGTTGTACGCGACCCGGGCGGCGCCGGCGTGCGCGAGTACGTCGCGTTCCTGGCCGGGGGTCAGGTCGAGGGCGAACCGGTAAGCCTGGATCGTCCTCACGTCGGGTCCTCGATGGCAGCTTCGACGGCGCGGCGGGCGCGGTTCGCGGCGGCGCGGCGGCCGTACAGGCGCACGCACAGCGAGGTCAGGACCTCGGTCACGTCGCGCACGAGGTCGTCGTCCACCCCGGCCGGGTCGACCACGAGCAGGCGGCGGCCCTGCGCGGCGAGAGCAGCGTCGACGTACTCGGCTCCGAACCGGGCGAACCGGTCGCGGTGCTCGACCACGATCGTGGCCACGGCCGGGTCGCGCAGCAGCGCGAGGAACTTCTTGCGGTGCCCGTCGAACGCCGAGCCGACCTCGGTCACCACCCGGTCGACGGCCAGGCGCTGCCCGGTCGCCCACATCGTGACCCGAGCGACCTGCCGGTCCAGGTCCGCCTGCTGGTCGGCCGACGACACCCGGGCGTACACCACGACCTGCCCCGCATCCGGGGCCGCGCGGGTCAGCGGTTCACCGACCATGATCAGCCGGCCGAGCCGATACGTCGGAACGGGCAGCATCCCGGCCGCGTACTGCCGCCGCGCGGTCACATACGAGACACCGGTCGCCGCCGCCCACTCCTTCAAGTTCACGCCGACAACCATAAGATCCTAAATGACGCTAAAGGCCAATCAACACGCCAGCAGTTGTTAACCCCGATCATCCCGCCGCCCGGGGCCGGCCCGCCGGGCCCGAGCGGCCGCGCGTCCGGGGATGCCGCGCCGCGGGCCGGGGCGCCGACGGAGATAGGGTCTGGGGCGCACCCTGCGACGGGAGACGCGCCATGGCCCACGACCACGTCGACGTGCTCATCGTCGGCGCCGGCCTGTCCGGTGTCGGCGCCGCCTGCCACCTGCGCCGCACCTGCCCCGACAAGACGTACACGGTGCTGGAGGCGCGCGGCGCGATCGGCGGCACCTGGGACCTGTTCCGCTACCCCGGCGTCCGGTCCGACTCGGACATGTTCACCCTCGGCTACTCGTTCAAGCCGTGGACCGACCCGAAGGCCATCGCCGACGGCGACTCGATCCGCGACTACGTCCGGCGGACCGCCCGCGAGTACGGGGTGACCGGGCACATCCGCTTCCACCACCGGGTGCTGCGCGCCGAGTGGGACAGCGGCACCGCCCGCTGGACGGTGCGCGCCCGCCGCGACGACACCGGCGAGGACGTCGCCCTCACCTGCGGGTTCCTGTTCGTCTGCGCCGGCTACTACCGCTACGACGCCGGCTACACCCCGGACCTGCCGGGCGTCGACGCGTACGAGGGGCGGCTGGTGCACCCGCAGCACTGGCCCGCCGACCTGGACCACACCGGCAGGCGCGTGGTGGTGATCGGCAGCGGCGCGACGGCGGTGACCCTGGTGCCGGCGCTGGCCGAACGCGCCGCCCACGTCACGATGCTCCAGCGCTCGCCGACGTACGTGATCGCGCTGTCCTCCCGCGACGGCCTCGCCGACGCGCTGCGGCGCCGGCTGCCGGCGAGGGTCGCGTATCCGCTGGTGCGCTGGAAGAACGTGCTGCTCGGCGTGGCGAACTTCCAGCTCAGCCGCCGCGCCCCGAGGCTGGTGCGGCGGTTCCTGCTGCGCGCCGCCGCCGGCAGGCTCCCGGCCGGGTACGACGTGCAGCGGCACTTCTCGCCCCGCTACGACCCCTGGGACCAGCGGCTGTGCGTGGTGCCCGACGGGGACCTGTTCACCGCCGTCGGGCAGGGCCGCGCCGACGTGGTGACCGACCGGATCGACACGTTCACCCCGACCGGCCTGCGGCTCGCCTCCGGCGCCGAACTGACCGCCGACGTGGTGGTCACCGCCACCGGGCTCAACCTGCTGGCGCTCGGCGGCATGACCGTCACCGTCGACGGCGCCGAGGTCGACCTCGCCCAGACGGTCGCGTACAAGGGGATGATGCTCTCCGGCGTGCCGAACCTGGCCATGACCATCGGCTACACCAACGCCTCCTGGACGCTGAAGGCCGACCTGGTCGCCGCGTACGTGTGCCGGCTGCTGCGGCACCTGGACGTCACCGGCCAGCAGGTCGTCACCCCGCTCGCCCCCGCCTCCGGACAGCGGGCGCCGCTGATCGACCTGAAGTCCGGCTACGTGCGGCGCAGCGTCGACGCGCTGCCGAAGCAGGGCGCGTCCGCGCCGTGGCGGCTGTACCAGAACTATCCCCGCGACGTGCTGCTGATGCGTCACGGCCGGCTGACCGACGCCGGGGTGCGTTTCTCCCGCGCCGGCGCGCCGCCCGCCCCGGACCGCCCGAACCCCGCCCGGCCCGCCGACACCGCCGTCGGCTGACCGGGCCAGCAGAGGAGACGACGTGCGTACGTTCGACTTCGCGGCCGGCACGGCCGTGGTCACCGGGGCGGCCAGCGGCATCGGCGAGGCGCTCGCCCACGGGCTGGCCCGTCGCGGCAGCGACCTGGTCCTGCTCGACCGGGACGGTGACCGGCTCACCGCCGTGGCGGCCGCGATCCGGGCTGCCCACCCGGACCGGGAGGTCGCCACCTACCTGGTCGACCTCGCCGACGCCGCGGCGACGGCCCGGGTGGCCGAGGAGGTCCGTCGGCGCCATCCGCGCCTGCGGCTGCTGGTCAACAACGCCGGCGTCGCCCTCGGCGGCCGGTTCGACGAGGTCACCCTGGACGAGTTCGGCTGGGTGGTCGACGTCAACTTCCGGGCCGTGGTGCAGCTGACCCACGCGCTGCTGCCGGCGCTGAAGGCCGAACCCGGCGCGCACCTGGTCACCGTCTCCAGCCTCTTCGGGCTCATCGCCCCCGCCGGGCAGGTCGCGTACGCGGCGAGCAAGTTCGCCGTCCGGGGCTTCACCGAGGCGCTGCGCCACGAGCTGGTCGACGACGGCGTCGGGGTGACCTGCGTGCATCCGGGCGGCGTCCGGACCCGGATCGCGAGCAGCGCCCGCGTCGGCAGCGGCGTCTCGGTCGAGGAGTACGAGGCCGCCCGCCGGCGGTTTGAGAAGCTGCTCACCATCGATCCGGCGCGGGCCGCCGAGGTCATCCTGCGCGGGGTTCGGCGCCGCCGCGGCCGGGTGCTGATCGGTTGGTCGGCGAAGCTGCCCGACCTGCTGGCCCGGTTCGCCCCGGCCTCGTACGGTCGGGTCCTGGCGCTCGTCACGCGCCGCGTCGCCGCCACCGGCGTCGCCACCGCGCCGGCGCCGCACCGGCCGGCGGAACCGGCTGCGGCGGACGGCTCATGAGGACGGTCAGGGCGGGCTGTCGCCGCGCTTCTCCTCCTGGGCCAGCACCGCCTCCCGCAGGTGCGGGTCGTCGCGTTCGGCCAGCTCGGCGGCGAGCCGGGGGTCGGCGGCGAGCCGGTCCCGGTTGCGGTGCAGGAAGGCGTCGAAACCCTTGGTGTACGGGCAGGCGAGGTCACCCAGGGTCGTCTCCGGCTGGTATCGGCAGTCGGCGCAGTAGTCGCTGAGCTCGTCGACGTACCGGCCGTCCACGGCGTACGGGCGGCTGTCGACCCGGTCCGGGTCGGCGTACTGGCTCATGCCGATCACGGTCGCGTTCATCACCCAGTCGGCGCCGTCGACGAAGCACCGCCGGAACCAGTCCGCCAGCTCCGCCGGTCGCCATCCGCGTTGCAACGCGTAGTTGCCCAGCACCAGCAGCCGCTGCGCGTGGTGCGCCCACGCCCGGTCGCGTACCCCGGCCAGCACGTCGGCCAGGCAGCGCGCCTCGACGGCGTCGGCGTCCAGCGTGGCGAACCAGTCCGGCAGCGGCTCGGTGGCGGCCAACCGGTTCGCGTCCTGCAGGCGCGGCTCGAGGTGCCAGTACAACTGCCAGAGGAACTCCCGCCAGCCGAGCAGCCCGCGTACGAACGGCTCCACGGCCGACAGCGACGCGTCCCCGGCGCGCCAGGCCGCCTCGGCCGCCCGGATCGCCTCCGCCGGGTCGAGCAGCCCCAGGTTGAACGACGACGACAGCACGCTGTGCGCCAGCAGCGGGTCGTCGGCGCTCATCACCTCCTGGTACCGGCCGAAGTCGGGCAGCCGGTGCCGGACGAAGTGCCGCAGCCGGGCGTCGGCCTCGGCGTGCGTGGCCGGGTACCGGCGGGGGCCGTCGCGTCCGACGAACCGGACGCCCTCCTTCTCCCACCGGTTCAGATCCGCGCGGACCTCGGCGTCGATCGCGTCCTCCACGATGGGCGGCGGATCCGGGGCGACCGTTCCGGCGGAGGCGCGCGACCGGCGCGGGACGCGGCCCGGCGGTCCCTCCAGCACGCGGTGCTCGTGGCGCGCCCAGCGGTAGAAGTCGGCCATCCGCAGCGGCCCCCGGCGCTGCGCGCCCGCCCATGTGGTGAAGTCGTCCCGGTCGGTGAGGAAGCCGCGCGGGGGCAGGATCGTCAGCCCGGGCACCGATCGGGCGAACGCCAACCCGGCGCGGGACGGCGGGTGGCACACCTCCAGCGGCTCCCCGACCCGCGTCAGGGCCTCCCGGAACGTCCCGGCGCGCATTAGCGTCGCCCGGTCGCCCAACTCCGCCGCCCGGTGCCGCAGCGCGGACAGGATCAGGTGGGCCTTCTGACGGTGCATCGGGCGCTGCCGGAACAGTTCCCGTGCCTCCACCAGCAGGACCGGTTGCGCCGGATCGTCGAGGAAGTGCGGCCCGAGTTGATCGGCGAGCAGCCACCGGCGGGAAAAAGACATGCGTCGATTCTGCCGAGTCCGCTCGGGTACCGCCCGCTGGACCCGCCGCGTCCCGCGGTGGTGCACACCACACCCTCGCGCCGCGGTCGGTCGGGTGGCGTGCGACACGGTCGGCGGGGGTGCCCGCCGGCCCTTCCCGCCTGAGGCACAGCATAGATACATGACGCATCCCACCCCTCCGGCGCGGCCCGCCGCCCCCTCGGCCGCCGATCGGGCGTACCAGCACCTGAAGCGGTCGATCCTCGAACAGGTCTACCCGGGCGGCCTGCTGATCAGCGAGGGGGAGATCGCCGAGGCCGCAGGGGTGTCCCGCACCCCCGTACGGGAGGCGCTGCTGCGACTGGAGGCCGAGGGGCTCGTGGCGCTCTACCCGAAGCGCGGCGCCCTGATCCGGCCCGTCTCCGCCCGGGAGATCGCCGACGTCATCGAGGCGCGCCGCCTCGTCGAGGTGTACGCCGCCGAGCGGGTCTGGCCCCGCCGCGCGCAGCTGAGGGCCGACCTGGCCCGCTGGCTGGACCGGATGCGCGAGGCCCACGCCGCCGGCGACGTCACCGCGCTCATGGCCGCCGACCGGGCCTTCCACGCCGCCGTCGTCGAGACGGCCGGCAACGAGATCCTGGCCGAGCTGTACCACCGGCTGCGCGACCGCCAGGTGCGCATGGGCGAGGCCAGCTTCCGGCTCTCGCCCGGCTGGGCCCAGGTGGTGCTCGCCGAGCACGCCGCCCAGCTCGCCGCCCTCGACGGCGACGACCCGCAGGCCTGGCTCGACAGCGTCGCCGCGCACGTCGACAACGCCGCGACCGTGCTGCGGACCCTGCGGTGAGCGCCCCCGCCCGCCGCCGCTGCGCCGTCCTGGTCTTCGCGGTGGCGCTGAGCGCGTACGTCGCCGCGGTGTTCCACCGCAGCTCCCTCGGCGTGACCGGGGTCGACGCCGCCGACCGTTTCCACATCAACGCCGCCACGCTGGCCACCTTCTCCGTCGCCCAGCTCGCCGTGTACGCCGCCATGCAGGTGCCCGTCGGGGTGCTGCTCGACCGGTTCGGCTCCCGCCGGCTGCTCATCACCGGCGGCGCGCTGATGGTCGCCGGGCAGCTCTGCTTCGCCCTGGTCACCGACGTCCGGCTGGCCATCGCCGCCCGCGTCCTGGTCGGCCTCGGCGACGCCACCACCTTCATCAGCGTGCTGTGCATCATCACGTTCTGGTTCCCGGGCCGGCGCAACCCGATGCTGGTGCAGCTCACCGGCACCCTCGGCCAGCTCGGCGCGGTCCTCGGCGCCGTGCCCCTGGTGGCGCTGCTGCACCACGCCGGCTGGACCCCCGCGTTCCTCACCGCCGCCGCGCTCGGCGCGACCGCGCTGACGATGGTCGCCGCGGCCGTCCGGGACACGCCGCACCGCGAGCGCGCCGCCGCGCCGGCGCCGGACCCGGCCACCGTACGCCGGCAGCTGGCCGCCGCCTGGGCCCAGCCCGGCACCCGGCTGGGCCTGTGGACGCACTTCGTCACCCAGTTCTCCGGCTCGGTCTTCGCGCTGCTGTGGGGCTACCCGTTCCTCGTGCAGGGGCAGGGGATGGCGCCCACCGCCGCCGCGTCCCTGCTCACCCTGATGACCCTCGCCGGCCTCGTGGTGGGGCCCGTCGTCGCCCAGCTGTGCGCGCGGCACCCGTACCACCGCTCCGCGCTGGTCCTCGGCGTCACCGCCGCCAGCGCCGTGGTGTGGACGGTCGTGCTCGCCTGGCCCGGCCGCGCCCCGGGCTGGCTGCTCGTCGTCCTGGTGCTGGTGCTCGCCGTCAACGGCCCCGGCTCGGCCATCGGCTTCGACTACGCCCGCACGTTCAACCCGGCCAGCCGGATCGGCAGCGCCACCGGCATCGTCAACGTCGGCGGCTTCGTCGCCTCGATCGTCCTGATGCTCGCCGTCGGCGTCGTCCTGGACCTGGCCACCCCCGCCGGCCGGCCTGCCCCGGACCTCGCCGCGTTCCGCTGGGCCTTCGCCGCGCAGTACGCCCTGTGGGCGCTCGGCGCGGTCCAGGTGCTGCGCTACCGCAACGCCGCCCGCCGCCTCCTGCGCGCCGCGGCGGCCCCGGCGCAGCCGCAGCCGGCGCCCCCACCGGCCCCGGCGCAGCCGGCGGCCTGACTCCCCGAGGCCCCGGTCGTCACGGGCGGCGGAAGCGGCGGTGGGTGAGGTCGTCCAGCACCAGGGTCAGCCCGGCGCCGACCAGCCAGACGTCCTTGGCGAGGCCGATGCCCTGCTGGGTCGGCCGCAGGCTGCCCGGCTCCCGCATGCCGGGTGTGCGCAGGTACAGCTGTAGCAGTCCCGCCCCGAACGCGGTCAGACCCAGCCCCGCGAGCAGGGACGGGACGAACGGCGCGAGCAGGGCGGCCCCGAGCGCCATCTCGCCCCGGGACAGCAACCGGGCGAAGCGGTCCGGCCCGAGTTGCCGCAGCTGCGGGACGGCCCCGGCGGCCATGCCGTGCATGCCCGCGGCGGCCTCACCCTCCAGACTCCGCTTGCCCAGCCCCGAGTTCAGGATGAATGCGCCGACAGTGGTGCGCAGCGGCACATGCGTGAGCTTCATCTGGCCCTCCCGTACCCCGACGACAGTGCCCCCGCCTACCCGGCACCGGCGGCCGTAACCGCCGGCCGATGAGGCCGACGCGATGATCGACAGGTAGTTTCGTCTGGGGCGTGGGCGGCGGCGTCCGCGCAGGCCACGGCCGGCCTGCCGGCCGGCGGCGACGGACACGGTGTGGAGCAGGAGGGGCGAAACGTGAGCCAGGAAGTCCGGGGAGTCATCTCACGCAGCAAGGGCGCGCCGGTGGAGGTCGCCACCATCGTGGTACCCGACCCGGGGCCGGGTGAGGCGGTGGTCCGCGTCCAGTCGTGCGGGGTCTGCCACACCGACCTGCACTACCGGGAGGGCGGGATCAACGACGAGTACCCGTTCCTGCTCGGCCACGAGGCGGCCGGCATCGTGGAGCAGGTGGGCGACGGGGTCACCGACGTGGCGCCCGGCGACTTCGTCGTGCTGAACTGGCGGGCGGTGTGCGGCGCCTGCCGCGCCTGCCGGCGTGGCCGGCCCTGGTACTGCTTCAACACCCACAACGCCGCCCAGAAGATGACCCTCACCGACGGCACCGAACTGGCCCCGGCGCTGGGCATCGGCGCGTTCGCCGAGAAGACCCTCGTCCACGCCGGGCAGTGCACCAAGGTGGACCCGGCCGCCCGCCCGGCCGCCGTCGGCCTGCTCGGCTGCGGCGTCATGGCCGGCCTCGGCGCGGCGATGAACACCGGCGCGGTCGGCCGCGGCGACTCGGTGGCCGTCATCGGCTGCGGCGGGGTCGGCGACGCCGCCGTCGCCGGCGCCACGCTGGCCGGCGCGACGACGATCATCGCGGTCGACACCGACTCCCGCAAGCTCGACTGGGCGCGCAGGTTCGGCGCCACCCACACCGTCAATGCCTCCGAGGGCGACGTGGTCGAGGCGATCCGGGCGGCCACCGGCGGCTTCGGCGCCGACGTGGTCATCGACGCCGTCGGCCGGCCCGAAACCTGGAAGCAGGCGTTCTACGCCCGCGACCTCGCCGGCACCGTCGTACTGGTCGGCGTGCCGACCCCGCAGATGCAGGTCGAGCTGCCGCTGCTGGACGTCTTCGGCCGCGGCGGCGCCCTCAAGTCCAGCTGGTACGGCGACTGCCTGCCCAGCCGCGACTTCCCGCTGCTCACCGAGCTGTACCTGCAGGGCCGGCTCGACCTGGACGCGTTCGTCACCGAGGAGATCGCCCTGGAGCAGGTCGAGCAGGCGTTCACCCGGATGCACCACGGCGACGTGCTGCGCTCGGTGGTGGTCTTCCCGTGACCGCCCGCGTCGACCACACCGTCACCTCCGGCACCTTCTCCCTCGACGGGCAGACCTTCGGCGTCGACAACAACGTGTGGGTCGTCGGCGACGACACCGAGTGCGTGGTCGTCGACGCCCCGCACGACGTCGAGGCGATCCTGCGGGTGGTCGGCGGGCGCCGGGTGGTGGCGATCCTGGCCACCCATGCCCACGACGACCACGTCCGGGTGGCTCCGGCGCTGTCCCGGGCCACCGGCGCGCCGGTGTTGCTGCACCCCGACGACCGGGTGCTGTGGGACATGGTCCACCCCGACGTGACCCCCGACGGCGAACTGCGCGACGGGACGACGATCGAGGTGGCCGGTACGCCGCTGCGGGCGCTGCACACCCCCGGCCACAGCCCCGGCGCCTGCTGCCTGTACGCCCCGGCGCTCGGCGCGGTCTTCACCGGCGACACCCTCTTCGCCGGTGGGCCGGGTGCCACCGGCCGCTCGTACAGCGACTTCGGCACCATCATCGAGTCGATCCGCACCCGACTGCTCACCCTGCCGCATGAGACGGTGGTGCACACCGGCCACGGCGACAGCACCACCGTCGGCGCGGAGGCCCCGCACCTCGACGAGTGGATCGCCCGGGGCCACTGACCCCGGCGGGGCCACCGACCCCGGCGTCCGGCCGGTGGGGCACGAGTTTCCCCGGGCGTGCCGCGGGGTTGCGGCTGCCACGAATGCGTGGCCGCCGCCCCCGCGTGCCGTCCACTGTGCCCCATCGGCTCCGGTGAGCCATATGTCCGTCCTGGTACGGTCGTCCGCATGGGCCCGGCCGGTTCGACCGCCGGAGTGAGCCTGCGCCAGCGGGTCCGGCGACGGGTGGCGATCCTGCGACTGCTGCCCGAGGCGGGGCTCGGCACCCTCGCCGCCGCGGCCGTGCTGCACACCTTCGGCGCCGTCACGCCGGTCGGGTTCATCGTGGCCACCAGCGCCGTGCAGGCCGCCGCCTATCGCTGACCGGTCCAGGCCAGCAGCCCTGACCCGCCGGAAAACGTTGGGGCCGGGACGTCCCGCGCCGGCATACTCGGGCCCGTGCCCGCCCCCGCCGTGTTGACCCCCGCCCAGTCATCCGCGCTTACCCACGTGCGCCGCACGGCGCTGCGGGACCGCCGCCCTCGCCGCGATCGCCCGGCACCTCGCCGGCTCCGGGACGACGTACCAGCCGGAGCAGTTGATCACCGCGGTCGCCGCGCACGGCCGGCTCACGCTCAACTTCCACCCTGACCGGCTGCTCGCCGACGGGCGCACGGTGGCCGCCGCGCTGGCCGGGGAGGGCGTGTACCGCAGCCAGTTCGAGACGGGCATCTCCAACGGCGGCCTCAGCGCGTACCCGGGAGGGGACCGGGACCGGTGGGAGGAGGAACTGTTCGGCGGCGCGTACCAGGCCCCGGGCGTACGGCCGGCGGACCGTCCGAAGTACGGCGGGCTCAACTGCTCGACCACCCCGACGGCGCCTGCCCGCGGTTCGGCTCCTGCCACCTGCGACTGCGCCCCGAGGTGCTGACCCGCGCGACGTTCTGCTTCGGCGACAGCCACCTGGGGCCGACGTGTCTCGGCACCGTGGACGTCCCCGAACCGGTGCTCGCCGCCCTCCTCGCCGCCACCGGGGTCAGCCTCGGCGTGGCCGGGATGGACACCGCCGCCCCGGCCCGGGCGCTGCTGCGCCGCCGCGAACGGGACACGTGGCGCCCCGGGCCCGCCGCACGCTCCCTGGACGACTACGTGGAGGCGCAGGTCCACGGCCCGCCGCTGGCCGCGCGGATCCACGCCGAGTTCGCCCGGCCGGGCGAACCGGTCGACGCCGCGCTCGTCGGCCGAGCGGCGGCCTCGCTGGTCACCGAGCCGGACCGCTGGGCGGACCGGGGGACGCCGACGGTGACCCTCCAGCACCTCAAGCAGCTCTGGCACGTACTCGTCCGGTTCGGGGCGCCTCGCGCCCGCTGACCGGTTCCCGCCTCCCGGTTCGGTTCCGAGGCGCTCGGTGGTCCCGTGCTCCGGGTGACCCGGGTCGCAGCCGCCATGGTCCCCGCATTTCCGGAATGACCGACACGGCAACCTGGTTGTGTCCCCCGTACCTCCCGCCGGTAAACCTCACCGGCGCGGCAGTTCCCCCAAGGGGCGCTCAACCGGAGCGCGTCGCAACGATCGAAAGGGCAACCATCGTGAAGGCCGACTTCACTCGATGGCTCCCGGCCATCGCCAAGACCACGGACCGGTGGCTTCCGGCCATCGCCAAGACCACGGACCGGTGGCTTCCGGCCATCGCCAAGACCACGGACCGCAAGGCGGTGCTGAGCATCGCCGGCGTCGCCGTCCTCGGCGGCCTCGCCTTCGGCCCGACGGCCGTCGCCGCACCGGTCACCGGCGGCCCCCACGCCGGTGCCGTCGCCGCCATCGACCTCGCCACCGGCAAGGCCCGGCAGGGCGCCACGGCCGAGTCCGCGCTGACCACCGGCGCGGCGAGCGACAAGGCCAGCGGCAAGGCGTCGGCCGACAAGCCGAGCCGGGACGAGTTGATCCCGCACGGCGTCGAGGGCGCGCAGTCGCGTATCCCGCTCGACGACGAGCAACTCGCCAACGCCAAGGCGATCATCAAGGCCGCCAAGGAGACCGACGTGGGTGAGCGCGGCGCGGTGATCGGCGTCGCCACGTCGTTGCAGGAGTCGAAGCTGTACAACCTCGGGCACCTGGGCGTGTACAACGACTACGACTCGCAGGGGCTGTTCCAGCAGCGGCCGTCGTCGGGCTGGGGCTCGCCCGATCAGGTAACGGACCCGGACTACGCCGCCAGGGCGTTCTTCGACGCGCTGAAGAACGTGGGCGGCTGGCGGGACCTGCCGCTGACCGCGGCGGCGCAGACGGTGCAGGTGTCGGCGTTCCCGTACGCGTACGCGCAGTGGGAGGAGCAGGCGGCGGACATCGTCCAGCAGCTGTGGTGACCCTTTTCTGCGCGGCCCTCGGTCGGCCCCTTCCGGGGCTGGCCGGGGCCTTCCGGTTTCCGCCCGGTCGGGGGTGGTCGCGGTGGGGGTGGGGCCCGCCGTGCCCGGCTCCGGGCGGTCAGGCTTGATCCCTGCGCCGGTCACGGCGGGCCCCACCAGGTCCGCCCCTGGGGCCGTCCGTCGGGCGGTCCCGGTTCCCGGCGCACGATCCCAACCATCTCCCGTACGCCACCGGCGCCCCTCGTGCCATGTGGCTCGTCCGGTTCACTGGACGGGTGGACGACATGATCTGGGATTCGGTGCGGGTGTCACGTGGCTGGTTGGATGCGACGAACGGCGTCGGAGACGCGGAGTTGACCTGCCGAATCCTGAAACTGACGGAGGAGGCCGGCGAGGTGGCCGGGGCGTGGATCGGCACCCTCGGGCAGAACCCGCGAAAGGGGGTCACGCACACGCGGGACGACGTTGCCGCCGAACTGGCCGACGTGGCGTTCACGGCGCTGGTCGCCATCGAGAGCCTCGGGTTCGACGCGCGGTCGGCGCTGGCGCAGTGCGCGGCCAAGGTCCGCTCCCGGATCAGTTAGGCCGTGTCTCGGCTCGCCGAAACCGCCTCGCCGGTGTCCTGCCCTCCGGCCGTCGCCTCGGTGTCGGCGAGGCGGGCCGCATCCGCACTTCGACTTTCGAGATCGTGCTGTGGGATGGCCCTTGGAGGGGCCGGCTTCACCAAGGTCTCTGGCCGACCCCGCCACGTCGGCGACATGGCGGGATTCATTGGAGGCTGCGGCGGCCGTCGTGACCGGCTCCGGTCGGTCAGGCTTGATCCCTACGCCGGTCAACGGCCCCCGAGGCGGCCGCCGCGTCTTGATCGACTCAATGTCGGCGACATTGCGGCATCCGTGGGCCCTGATACCCCTATGTCGCCGACATCGAGTCGATCAACCGACCCGAACGCGGCGATCCGCCCCGTCTGTCCGTCTTGGGAGGGTTGTTGGGTGTGATCGGCGCCATCGTGGGGGGCGGAATCGGGGCCAGGGCGGGGTCGTTACACCTGACCCACGCCCGAGCAGCACAACCCCGGAGGCGACACAACACCCCCGGAGGCGACACGATGCCCCGGAGGGGACACGATGCCCCGGGAGGGGACACGATGCCCCCGTCGGTGTCCCCGATCGAGGCGAGCCCTCGCCGGGTCCGGGTCGGGTGGAATGCGGGCCGGCTGTCGGTCGTTGTGCATGGTCCCGGCGCCCGCGACGAGGCAACCCCCGTGACGAGGCACCCCTGCCCCGTGGTCGCACCGGCCAGAGACTCTTCCCCCGGCTTTTCGAGCTTTCGAGCGCCTGACGGTGCTTGCGCACGCCTGTCCGATCCCCCTCGGCGGTGTGCGCCAACCCCCGAATGGAGCTTTCGATGATGAACACGATGCTGCGTAAGAGCGTTCTCGGTGTTGCCGGTCTCGCGTTCGCCGGTGGCCTCGCCGCCGGTCCGCTGCACGCCACGAACGCCATCACCGCCTCGCCGGTCGAGGCCAAGCCCGTCGCCGTGGTGCAGGCCGACAAGCCCGACAGCGGCAAGCTGATCCCGCACGGGGTGCAGGGCGCGCAGTCCCGCATCGACCTTGACGGCGAGCAGGTCGCGAATGCTAAGGCGATCATCGCGGCGACGAAGAAGGCCGGCCTGCCCGAGC
Source organism: Micromonospora sp. NPDC048830 (assembly GCF_043198215.1). Classification (NCBI taxonomy): domain Bacteria; kingdom Bacillati; phylum Actinomycetota; class Actinomycetes; order Micromonosporales; family Micromonosporaceae; genus Micromonospora; species Micromonospora sp. NPDC048830. The sequence continues at coordinate 46,737 of NZ_JBICUP010000036.1, read as the reverse complement.
GGGCCGCGGTCATCTCGATCGCCACCAGCCTGCAGGAGTCGAAGCTGGAGAACCTCGGGCACCTGGGTGACCGGAACGACCACGACTCGCTGGGCCTGTTCCAGCAGCGCCCGTCCTCGGGCTGGGGCACCCCGGAGCAGATCACCGACCCGCAGTACTCGACGACCGCGTTCCTGAAGGGTCTGAAGCAGGTCGACAGGTGGCAGGACATGCCGCTGACCGACGCCGCCCAGACGGTGCAGGTGTCCGCGTACCCCGACGCGTACGCGCAGTGGGAGCAGCAGGCCGCCGACCTCGTCGCCCAGCACTGGAACAGCTGACCCTGATCCGCTGGGTGAGGTGGATTACGGCGCCGGGCGGAACAGGGCGCCGAGGGGGTACGTTGAACCCGGTGTCGGTGTGTCCAGTGTCCCCGGGCCTCACCATATTGCCTTCGCGGAATACCGTTCGGCTGGAGCCGCGTCGCGCCACTCGCCGAGAGGCGACCTGCACACCGACACCCCGAACCGCCCCCGGCCGCATGGCCGGGGGCGGTTTCGTCTGCCGACCCGAAGATTGGAAGGCGGCTCAGCGGACGGGTACGCGACCGCGCACGACGGGGTGGGGCCCGCCGTGACCGGCGCAGGGATCAAGCCTGACCGCCCGGAGCCGGTCACGGCGGGCCCCCACCCCCACCGCAACCACCCAAGGAGCAGGCAGCAAGAACGCCCCCGCCGGCCGGGGAAAAAATCGGTCCCGGGTCGCGGGGACGGCGGGCCTGGCCTATGTTCGGGGGGTCGGCTTCCCGTCAACGGGGAAGGAGGTGTCCCGGGATGGGTCTGCGGACCTTCATCGAGGGCTGGCCGGTCTACCGGCAGCTCACCGGCACCGACCCGCTGGGCCGGGGCGCCGCGGCCCGGTCGCCCCGCTCGGCGGCGCTGACCGCGCGCACGGAGGCCGCCGACCGCGTGGCCCGCTCCGTCTGCCCGTACTGCGCGGTGGGCTGCGGCCAGCGGGTGTACGTCTCCGACGGCCGGGTCACGCAGATCGAGGGCGACCCGGACAGCCCGATCTCCCGGGGCCGGCTGTGCCCGAAGGGCTCGGCCAGCAAGAGCCTGGTCACCAGCCCGCTGCGGCAGACGAAGGTCCGCTACCGCCGGCCGTACGCCACGGAGTGGGAGGACCTGGACCTCGACACCGCCGTCGACATGATCGCCGACCGGATCCTCGCCGCCCGCGCGGAGACCTGGGAGGACGTCGACGACGCGGGCCGCCCGCTCAACCGGACGATGGGCATCTCGGCCCTGGGCGGGGCGACGCTGGACAACGAGGAGAACTACCTCATCAAGAAGCTGTTCACGGCGATGGGGGCGCTCCAGATCGAGAACCAGGCCCGCATTTGACACTCCGCCACCGTCCCCGGTCTGGGGACCAGCTTCGGTCGCGGCGGCGCCACGGACTTCCAGCAGAACCTCGCCAACGCTGACGTCATCGTCATCCAGGGCTCCAACATGGCCGAGGCCCACCCGGTGGGCTTCCAGTGGGTGATGGAGGCGAAGAAGCGCGGCGCCAGGGTCTTCCACGTCGACCCGCGGTTCACCCGGACGAGCGCGCTCGCCGACACGTATCTGCCGATCCGGGCGGGCACCGACATCGCGCTGCTCGGCGGCGTGGTGCGGTACATCCTGGAGAACGAGCTGGACTTCCGGGAGTACGTGCTGGCGTACACGAACGCGGCGACGATCGTCAGCGAGCGGTTCGCCGACACCGAGGACCTGGACGGCCTCTTCTCCGGCTACGACCCGGAGACCGGCTCGTACGACCAGACGAGCTGGCAGTACGAGGGTCAGGAGAACGGCCCGGCCGGCAGCGCAGGCACCAGCATGCAGCGGGAGACCGCGGCCGGGCTGCGCCACGAGTCGCACGGCATGCCGGTGCCCGGGCGGACCCTGCGGGACGACACGCTGCGGCACCCCCGCTGCGTGTACCAGATCCTCAGGCGGCACTTCGCCCGCTACACCCCGGAGATGGTGGAGCGGGTCTGCGGCGTCCCGCGGGAGAAGTTCCTGGAACTGGCCCGCGCCTGGACGGAGAACTCGGGCCGGGAGCGCACCGGCGCGCTGGTCTACTCGGTGGGCTGGACGCAGCACAGCGTCGGCGTGCAGTACATCCGCACCGGGGCGATCATCCAGCTGCTGCTGGGCAACGTGGGCCGCCCGGGCGGCGGCGTCCTGGCGCTGCGCGGGCACGCCAGCATCCAGGGCTCCACCGACATCCCGACGCTGTTCAACCTGCTGCCCGGCTACCTGCCGATGCCGCACGCCGACCACGTCACCTTCGACGACTGGGTCGACAGCATCCGCAACCCCCGCCAGAAGGGCTTCTGGGGCCACTCGCGGGCGTTCGCCGCGAGCCTGCTGAAGGCGTACTGGGGGGACGCGGCGACGCCGGGAAACGACTTCTGCTACGGGTACCTGCCCCGGATGACCGGCGACCACGGGACGTACCAGCAGGTGCTCAGCATGATCGACGGCAAGATCAGGGGCTACTTCCTGCTCGGCCAGAACCCGGCGGTGGGCTCCGCGCACGGCCGCGCCCAGCGGCTCGGCATGGCCAACCTCGACTGGCTGGTCGTCCGCGACCTGTTCATGATCGAAAGCGCCACGTTCTGGAAGAACAGCCCCGAGGTGGCCACCGGGGAGATCGTGCCGCAGGAGTGCCGCACGGAGGTGTTCTTCCTGCCCGCCGCCTCGCACGTGGAGAAGGAGGGCACGTTCACCCAGACCCAGCGGCTGCTGCAGTGGCGGGAGAAGGCCGTCGACCCGCCAGGCGACGCCCGCTCCGAGCTGTGGTTCTTCTACCACCTGGGGCGCCGGCTGCGGGAGAAGCTGGCCGGCTCCACCGAGCCGCGGGACCGGGCGCTGCTCGACCTCGCCTGGGACTACCCCACGCACGGCCCGGACGCGGAGCCGAGCGCCGACGCGGTGCTGCGCGAGATCAACGGGTACGAGGTGGCCAGCGGCCGTCTCCTCGGCGGGTTCCCGGAGGCCCGCGACGACGGCTCCACCGCGGTCGGTTGCTGGATCTACAGTGGCGTGTACGCCGACGGGGTCAACCAGGCCGCCCGGCGCAGGTCCCGCCACGAGCAGGACTGGGTGGCCGCCGAGTGGGGCTGGGCGTGGCCGGCGAACCGCCGCACCCTGTACAACCGCGCCTCCGCCGACCCGGAGGGCCGGCCGTGGAGCGAGCGCAAGAAGTACGTCTGGTGGGACCCGGACGCCGGGGAGTGGACCGGGTACGACGTGCCGGACTTCGAGCGGACGAAGCCACCGACGTACCGGCCGCCCGCCGACGCCACCGGGCCCGAGGCGATCGCCGGCGACGACCCGTTCGTCATGCAGGGCGACGGCAAGGGCTGGCTGTACGCGCCCGCCGGCGTGCTCGACGGCCCGCTGCCGGCGCACTACGAGCCGGCCGAGTCCCCGGTCCGCAACCCCATGTACGGGCAGCAGGCCAACCCGACCCGCAAGGTGTACGAGCACCCGGCGAACTCGGTCAACCCGAGCCCGCCGCAGGCGCAGAGCGACGTCTTCCCGTACGTGTTCACGGTCAGCCGGCTCACCGAGCACCACACCGCCGGCGGGATGAGCCGCACCGTGCGGCCGCTGGCCGAGTTGCAGCCGGAGATGTTCGTCGAGGTGTCCCCGGAGCTGGCCGCCGAGGCCGGGCTGTCCCACCTGGGCTGGGCCCACCTGATCAGCGGCCGGGCCGTCATCGAGGCGAAGGTGCTGGTCACCGACCGGCTCACCCCGCTGCGCGTGGAGGGCCGCCTGATCCACCAGCTGTGGCTGCCGTACCACTTCGGCACCGAGGGGCTGGTCACCGGCGACTCGGCCAACGACCTGTTCGGCATCACCCTGGACCCGAACGTGCTGATCCAGGAGAGCAAGGTGGGCACCTGCGACGTCCGGCCGGGCCGGCGGCCGGCCGGGCCGGCCCTGCTGGAGCTGGTGGCCGGGTATCGCCGCCGGGCCGGGATCGACCCCGGCCGGGAGGTGCCCATCGTCACCACCACGGCCGAGGACGAGAGAGGCGAGGATGCCTGACGCGAACAGCCTCTACGGTCCGCTGGACCCGGCCCCGGACGCCGGCTGGACCGACGCCCCGCCCCGGATGGGCTTCTTCACCGACACCAGCGTGTGCATCGGCTGCAAGGCGTGCGAGGTGGCCTGCAAGGAGTGGAACGGCGTGCCGGCCTCCGGGTTCGACCTGCTCGGCATGTCGTACGACAACACCGGCGCGCTGACGGCGAACTCGTGGCGGCATGTGGCGTTCGTCGAGCAGCCCCGCCCGGCCGGGCACCGGGCGCCCGCCGGGCCGCAGTTCCTCGGCATGCCCGGCGCCGCGCCGCCCGGGCGGGCCACCGGCGGCGCCGAGCGTACCGACTTCCGCTGGCTGATGATGTCGGACGTCTGCAAGCACTGCACCCACGCCGCCTGCCTGGATGTCTGCCCCACCGGCTCGCTGTTCCGCACCGAGTTCGGCACGGTCGTGGTGCAGGAGGACATCTGCAACGGCTGCGGCTACTGCATCCCCGCCTGCCCGTACGGGGTGATCGACCAGCGCAGGGGCGACGGCCGGGCGTGGAAGTGCACGCTGTGCTACGACCGTATCGGCGTCGGGAAGACCCCCGCCTGCGCGCAGGCGTGCCCCACCGAGTCCATCCAGTACGGCCCGGTGGACGAGCTGCGGGAGCGGGCCGCCGCGCGGGTGGCCACCCTGCACGAACGCGGCGTGCCGGAGGCCCGGCTGTACGGCCACGACCCCGGCGACGGGGTCGGCGGCAACGGCGCGTTCTTCCTGCTGCTGGACGAGCCCGAGGTGTACGGCCTGCCCCCGGACCCGGTGGTGACGACCCGGGACCTGCCGAGGATGTGGAAGCGGGCCGGGCTGGCCGCCCTGGCCATGGCGGCGGCGGCCGTCGCCGCGTTCGTCGGAGGTGCCTCGTGAGCGCGCGCCGCCCCGAGGTGGGCGAGAGGTTCCGCCGCTTCCTGCGCCGCCTCGACGGCGCCGACCGGCCCGGCGAGGCCGACCGGGACGAGCTCAGCGCCGGGCGCACCGACCGAGCCGCCAACCTGGCACCGGAGCCGCCCCGCCGGCCGGCTCCCGGGAAGCGGCGGCGCCGCGGCGGCGAGGGCGTGACCGTGCCCCCGGCCGAGTTCACCTCCTACTACGGCCGGCCCGTCCTCAAGGCGCCGGTGTGGAAGTGGGACATCGCCGGGTACCTGTTCACCGGCGGGTTGGCCGCCGGATCGTCGCTGCTGGCCGCCGGCGGGCAGCTCACCGGCCGGCCGGTGCTGCGCCGCGCCGGCCGGGTCACCGCCCTGGCCGCGCTCGGCGCCAGCACGTACTTCCTCGTCCACGACCTCGGCCGACCCGACCGGTTCCACCACATGCTGCGGGTGGCCAAGCCGACCTCCCCCATGTCGGTGGGCACCTGGATCCTGGCCGCCTACGGTCCGGCCGCCGGGGTGGCCGTCGTCGCCGAGGCCGCGCCGTGGCTGCCGGAGCGGGGTGTGCTCGGGCTGGGCCGCCGGCTGCTGCCGCCGGTCGGGCACGCCGCCGGGCTGTTCGCCGCCGCCACCGCGCCGGCCCTGGCCACGTACACCGGGGTGCTGCTCGCCGACACGGCCGTGCCGTCGTGGCACGAGGCGTACCCGCAGCTGCCGGTCATGTTCGCGGGCAGCGCCCTGGCCAGCGGCGCCGGCGTGGGCCTGCTCGCCGCGCCCCGCGACCAGGCCGGCCCGGCCCGGCGGATGGCCGTGGCCGGCGCGGCCCTGGAGCTGTGGGCCGCGCACCGGGTGGAGACCGGCCTCGGCCTGCTCAGCGAGCCCTATCGCACCGGCACCCCCGGCCGGCTGCTGCGCGCCGCCCGGGCGCTCACCGTCGCCGGGGCCGTCGGGGCCCTCGCCGGCCGGCGCAGCCGCGTCGTGTCGGCCGTGGCCGGCGCGGCCCTGCTCGGCGCGTCGGTGGCCCTGCGCTTCGGCGTGTTCCACGCCGGCGTCGCCTCCGCCCGCGACCCGAGGTACACGGTGGCTCCCCAACGGGAGCGCGCCCGGCGGCGTGAGCCGCGGGCCGAGACGCCCGGGCCCTGACCACCAGAGGTTCGCCTCTGCCCTCCGGCGGGTCGACGGAGCCCCCGTGTGGTTAAAGTGCTCGGTGGAGGCGTTCAGGCGGCTGGTGCCCCTCCCGGTCTTCAAAACCGGTGTGGCCCGGGATCCGGGCCAGGCGGGTTCGATTCCCGTCCGTCTCCGCCAGGCAGCCACGGGACGCCGCCTCGCCGCGGTGACCAGGGGACTCGGCCTCTTCGAGGCGACCAGGGGAGATCACCCGATGCGTGACGGCACGGCCGACCCGCGGCGGCGCGTGCCGCGTACCGACGCGCTGCTCGCCGACCCTGGGATCGCGGCCGCCGTCGGCACGCTCGGCCGCGACCGGGTCAAGGCCGCCGTCGCCGCCGCCCAGGACCGGGCCCGCCGCGGCGAAATCACCCCTGAGGGGGTACGCGACGCCGCCCTCGCGGCGCTGCCCGCCCCCGCCCCCCGGGCCGTGCTCAACGCCACCGGTGTCGTGCTGCACACCAACCTCGGCCGGGCCCCGCTGTCCGCGGCCGCCGTCGACGCCCTCGTCGCCGCGGCCGGGCACACCGACGTGGAGCTGGACCTGGCCACCGGCCGGCGGGCCCGCCGCGGCCGCGACGCCCTCGACGCGCTCGCCGCCGCCGTGCCCGACGCGCCGGCGGTGCACGTGGTCAACAACGGCGCCGCCGCCCTGCTGCTCGCCGCCACCGCCCTCGCGGCCGGGCGGGAGATCGTGGTCAGCCGGGGCGAGCTGGTCGAGATCGGCGACGGGTTCCGCCTGCCGGACCTGCTGGCCAGCACCGGCGCCCGGCTGCGCGAGGTCGGCACCACCAACCGCACCACCCTGGCCGACTACGCCGCCGCGCTCGGCCCCGACACCGGCTTCGTGCTCAAGGTGCACCCGTCGAACTTCCTGATCACCGGCTTCACCTCCGCCGTCGGGGTGGACCGGCTGGCGACGCTGGGCGTGCCGGTGGTCGCCGACATCGGCTCCGGGCTGCTCGTCCCCGACCCGCTGCTGCCCGCCGAGCCGGACGCGGCCAGCACGCTGCGCGCCGGCGCCCACCTGGTCACCGCCAGCGGCGACAAGCTCCTCGGCGGGCCGCAGGCCGGGCTGCTGCTCGGCGACGCCGACCTGGTGGAGCGGCTGCGCCGGCACCCGCTCGCCCGGGCACTGCGGGTCGACAAGCTCACCCTCGCCGCCCTCGCGGCCACCCTGCACCGCCCCGACACCCCCACCCGGGCCGCCCTGCACGTCGACCCCGGCCGGCTGCGCGAGCGTACGGAGCGGCTGCGTGACCGGCTGGCCGCCGACGGGTGCAAGGCCGAGGTGGTGCCCGCCGTGGCGGTGGTCGGCGGCGGCGGGGCGCCTGGCGTCGAGTTGGACTCGTGGGCCCTCGCGTTGCCCGAGCGGTACGCGGCGCCGCTGCGCACCGGCGCTCCGCCGGTGCTCGGCCGCCTCGCCCACGGCCGGCTGCTGCTGGACCTGCGCTGCGTGCCGCCGGACGCCGACGACGCGCTGCGCGCGGCGATCCTGCGCGTGCCCGGGGACGGCTGACGTGTGGGTGGTGGCCACCGCCGGGCACGTCGACCACGGCAAGTCGACCCTGGTCCGGGCGCTGACCGGGATGGAACCCGACCGGTGGGCCGAGGAACGCCGCCGGGGCATGACCATCGACCTCGGCTTCGCCTGGACGGCGTTGCCCTCCGGCGGCACCGTCGCGTTCGTCGACGTGCCCGGCCACGAGCGGTTCGTGCCGAACATGCTCGCCGGTGTCGGTCCCGCCCCGGCCGCGCTGCTGGTCGTCGCCGCGGACGAGGGGTGGATGCCGCAGTCGGCCGAGCACCTGGCCGCGCTGCACGCGCTCGGGGTGTCGTACGGGCTGCTGGCGGTGACCCGCGCGGACCTGGCCGACCCGGGGCCGGCGCTGGCGCAGGCGCGGGAGCGCATCGCCGCGACCCGCCTCGGCGGCGTGGAGGCCGTCGCGGTCAGCGCGGTCACCGGCGCGGGCCTGCCCGAGCTGCGGGCCGCCCTGGACCGGCTCGTCGCCCGGCTGCCCGCACCGGCGCTCGACGCGCCGGTGCGGCTGTGGGTGGACCGCGCCTTCACCGTCCGGGGCAGCGGCACCGTCGTCACGGGCACCCTCGGCGGCGGCCGGCTCGCCGTCGGCGACGAACTGGAGCTGGCCGACACCGGCGAGCCGGTGCGGGTACGGGGCCTGCACCGCCTCGGCGCGGCCCGGGAGCGGGTCGAGGCCGTGGCCCGGGTGGCGGTCAACCTGCGCAACGTCCCCCGGGACCGGCTGGGCCGGGGCGACGCCCTGCTCACCCCCGGGCGGTTCGGCCGCACCGACCTGCTGGACGTGCGGATCGCCGGGGACCCGGCGGCGGACCTGCCGGTCACCCTCACGCTGCACGTCGGCTCGGCCGCCGTGGCCGCCCGGGTGCGTCCCCTGGGCCCGGACGCCGCCCGGCTGCGGCTGGCCCGACCGCTGCCGCTGCTCGTCGGCGACCGGGCGCTGCTGCGCGATCCCGGCCGGCACCACGTGGCCGGCGGCGTCACCGTCCTCGACGTGGCCCCGCCGCCGCTGGCCCGCCGTGGCGCGGCCGCCGCCCGCGCCCGGGTGCTCGCCGGCCTGGACGGGCGGCCCGACCTGGCCGGGGAGCTGCGCCGCCGCGGCCTGGCCCGCCGCGGCGAGCTGACCCGGATGGGGGTGCCCGTCACCGCGGCCGCGGTCGCCGGGGACTGGCTGGCCGACCCGGACCACTGGCGCGGCCTCGCCGCCCGGCTGGCCACCGAGGCCGCCCGGTACGCCGCCGAGCACCTCCTGGAGCCGGGCGTCCCGGTGGACGTGCTGCGCCACCGCCTCGGCCTGCCCGACCGGGCGCTGGTCGAGGCCCTCGTCCGCCCGCCGCTGCGGCTGGCCGCCGGCCGGGTCACCGGGTCGGGGCAGGGCGCGCTGCCCGGGCCGGTGGCCCGCGCCGTGGCCCGGGTCCGCGCCGAGTACGGCGACCGCCCGTTCCAGGCCCCCGAGGCGCACCGGCTGGCCGACCTGGGGCTGGGGCCACGGGAGATCGGGGCGGCCGTGCGGGCGGGCGCGCTGCTGCGGCTGGCCGAGAACGTGGTGCTGCTGCCCGGGGCGGTCGACGACGCGGCCCGCGTCCTGGCCCGGCTGCCGCAGCCGTTCACGCTCAGCGCCGCCCGGCAGGCCCTGGACACCACCCGGCGGGTGGCGGTGCCGCTGCTGGAGCTGCTGGACCGGCGCGGGGTGACCCGCCGGCTGCCCGACGACGCCCGAACGGTGGTCGCCCCGCCCGGCCCGTGACCGGGCCCCGTCGAGCCGGTCGTGCCGATCCCCGGCAACCCGGTCCCGGCGCCGGGACGGTCGCCTACCGTGACGGCATGGACCCTGCGGCGACGTGGCGGGACAAGAACCACCGCTGGCGGATCGAGGCGTACCGGGCGCCGGACCTGCGCTTCGCCATCTTCGCCACCAACGGCACCACCGAGTCGGCGCCGCTGTGGCTGTTCGGGATGGCCGCCCTGGCCCGCTGGCTGATGACCCACTCCCTGTCCCTCGGTGACCTGGAGAGCGTCTGAAACGGGCCGGGACCGGCGGGGCAGGGCACGCGGGAGGGGTGTGGCGGTGGACGGTCGTCTCGGCGAGCTGGCGCTGATCGCCGTGCTGGTGCTGCTGAACGCGGCGCTGTCGGGCAGCGAGATGGCGCTGGTGTCGCTGCGGGAGGGGCAGGTGCGCCGGCTGGCCCGGCACGGCCGCTCCGGGGCCAGGCTGGCGGACCTGACCCGCGACCCGAACCGCTACCTGGCCACCATCCAGCTCGGCATCACCCTCGCCGGGTTCCTCGCCTCGGCGGCCGCCGCGGTGTCCCTGGCCGAGCCCCTGGCCGGGTCGCTGGACGTCCTCGGCGAACTGGCCCACCCGGTGGCGTTGCTGGCGGTGACCGTGCTGCTCACCTTCGCCACGCTGGTGCTGGGGGAGCTGGCCCCGAAGCGGCTGGCGATGCAGTGGGCCGAACGCTGGGCGCTGCTCGGCGCCGGCCCGCTGGACCTGGTGTCCCGCCTGTCCCGCCCGGCCGTGTGGCTGCTCAGCCGCGCCACCGACGTGGTGGTACGGCTCTCCGGGGGCGACCCGCGGGCGCAGCGGGCGGAGGTCACCGAGGAGGAGCTGCGGGAGATGCTGGTCAGCCAGCGTGGGCTGTCGGCCCAGCAGCGGGAGATCGTCAGCGGGGCGTTCGACATCGCCGGCCGTACCCTGCGGCAGATCCTCATCCCCCGCGGGGACATGACCGTGCTGCCCGCCGCGCTCGCCGCCGGGGAGGGGATGCGCCGGCTGGCCGAGGCGGGGCGGTCCCGGGCGCCGGTCGTGGGCCCCGGCGGGCGCGAGGACGTCGTCGGGGTGGTGCACATCCGCGACCTGGTCGACGCCGGCGACGACACGGTGGGTGGGCGGGCCCGTCCGCCGCTGCTGCTGCCGTCCGGCCTGCCGGTGGCCGACGCGATACGTCAGCTGCGCCAGCACCGCCAGCAGCTCGCGCTGGTCGTCGACGAGCGCGGCGGCGTCGACGGCCTGGTCACCATGGAGGACCTCCTGGAGGAGGTCGTCGGCGAGCTGTACGACGAGACCGACCGGGACGTCGGCGAGGTGGTCCGGGAACCGGACGGGTCGCTGCTGCTGGCCGGGGACTTCCCGCTGCACGACCTGCCCGACGTCGGGGTGCGGCTGACCGCCGCGCCGTCTCGGGACTACACCACCGTGGCCGGGCTGGTCCTCGCCGAGTTGGGACACGTGCCGGCAGCCCCGGGGGAGACCGTGCGGCTGCCCGGGCTGACCGCCGAGGTGGTGGAGATGTCCGGCCGGGCGATCCGCCGGGTCCGGCTGCGCGGCGAGGCGCTGCGTCGCTGAGCCCCGCGACCGGCGGGCCGGGCACCCGGACGGGGGAACGCGACCCGCTCCGGCCGCCGCGCGCCCCGCACGGCCGTACCGTCCCGAGGGTGAAGGACCGAGGAATGCGGACGGTCGTCGCGGTGCTCGCCGGCCTCGCGGTCATCTACTTTGGCAGCAAGGGCCGCAGCCCCGAGGAGGGCGGTGGGGTGTCCAGCGGCGTGGTCGTGCTCGCCGTGCTGGCCGCCGCGCTGGCCTGGCACCTGACCCGGCCGAAGGACGGCGCCACCAAGTGAGCGGCCGGGTCAGCCGGCGGCGGTGCGGGTGACCTCCGCGGCGGACTCCTGCCCGAGGGCGACCCGGACCAGCGCCGCGGCGAGCCGGCCGAACTCGTCCTCGCCGACCAGCCCCGCCAGCCCCTGCGGGTTGGCCGGCAGACCCAGCCGCTTCGCCCCGGACAGGGTCCGCCGGTCGGCGTACGGGCGCACGTCCGGCCAGACCGTCTGCGCCTCGCGCAGGAAGATGTCCGCGCCGGTGGGGCCGATCCCGGGGAACTCGGTGAGCAGCCGGCGCAGCGCCTGCCGGTCCCCGTCGGCCTCGCGGTGCAGCCGGCGCAGGTCCCCGCGCCAGCGGTCCAGGCACAGCCGGGCGCCCGTGCCGAGCATCGTGGCGGTCCGCTCGTCGTAGCGGCGGTAGTGCCCCCGGCCCAGCGCGTCGACCCGATCCTGCCAGCTCGCCGCCTCCATCGCCTGCGGCGTCCGGTAGCCGGCGGCGATCAGCTCCCGGGCGGCGGCCACCGCGACGCTCGCCCGGATGCGGGTGCTCAGCAGGGTGGCCAGCACCAGCAGCTGGTACAGCGGGGCGGGCCGGTCGGCGAGCCGGATGCCCGCCTCCTCGGCGTACGTGCGGCCCTGCCGCTCCAGCAGGACCCGGGCGGTCCTCCGATCGTCTGCTGCCACGACCCGTGGGTACCCGCTGGCGGGCCACCCACCCGTGCGCGCCCGGCGGCATGGCGGCCACGGCCGCGGGTAACCCGTCGTGGGCGCGGCTCAGCGCGCCTCCACCCGGAAGGGAGATTCCCGTGACGAACCCGCAGCAACCCGAGCTGCGCCGCAACGCGCGCAACGACGCGGTGCAGGACGCCAAGGGCCCCGGCACGTCCGGCCATCCCCGCAACAGCGGCACCTCCCAGGGCGACCGCGGCCGCACCGTGCCGCGCGGCCAGGTCTCGCCGTACGGCCCTGCCGGCGCGCAGGTCGCCGACGACGAGAGCGACTCCGGGCGCTGACAGGTCAGCGCCGGGAGTCCGGCGGTCGCAGCCTCCCCAGGGTGGCCGCGGCCGCCGTTCCGTACGCCAGGTGCGGCACCACGTCCGACAGCCAGTCGGACCTGCTCCACCGGCGCGGGTCGCTGACCCGCAGGGCGGCCAACGACCCGTCCGCCATGGCCATCACGCCCGCGCCGAGGGCCGCCGCCGCGAGGGGCAGCGGGACCCGTCGGCGGCCGGCGAGCGCGGCGTACGCGGTGGCGCCGGCGATGCCCGTGGCGTATCCGATGAGGGCGCCGAGGCCCGAGCGGCGGTTGGCCGCCCGGTCCTCCGGCCCGAGGTCTATGTGCGCGACCCGGGCGAGGCGGCGGGCGCTCTCCTCGGGGGTGCTGCTCGCCGGGCGGGCGCGCAGCACCATGTCGAGGTAGGTGACGAGGTTGAGTGCGACGGTGCCGACCGCGCCGGCGACGGCACCGTCGAGGGCGCCGGGGCGGCTCACTTCGGGTCGCCCGGTTCGCGTTCGCCCTTGGGCCCGTATGTCCGTTCCCCGCGTACGACGCCGCGCTGTCCCCGGTCCTCCTGCAGGATCCGGTTGGCGACCTGGTCGGCCTCCTGGTCCGCCGCCCGTCCGGAGTTCTCGATCAGATCGCGCAGCCGCGCCCGCTCCTTGTCGTACGCGCTGCTGCCCGGCCGTGGTCCTGGCATCGTCGCCTCCCGAGGTCGCTGTGGCCGTGTCGCGTACGCCGTCTACCCGGCTGCGTCGGGGCCAACCGTCGCCGGGACGGGGGCGGGCGGTCACCCGCCGGCGCGGACCACGGCGACGGGGCAGTCGGCGTGGTGCAGCACGGCGTGGCTGACCGAGCCGAGGAGCAGGCCGGTGAACTCGCCGTGGCCCCGCGCGCCGACGACCAGCAGCTGCGCGGCGCGGGACGCCTCGGTGAGCGCCGCGGCGGGTCGGGCGTGGGCCACCACCCGTTCGACGGGGACGCGCGGGTACCGCTCGGCGAGTTCGGTCAGCGCCCCGGCCAGCACCCGATCCTCCTCGCCGCGCAGCAGGTCCGGGTCGTGCACCAGGGGCTGCATGTCGCCGGGCCCGGCGGAGGCCGGGTGCCGGTAGGCGTGCACGGCCCGCAGCGGGGCGCCGCGCACCGCCGCCTCGCCGGCGGCGAACCGCACCGCGGCCCGCGACAGCGCGGAGCCGTCGACCCCGACCACGACCGGTCCGTCGGTGCGTTCGGCGCCGCGGGCGACCAGCACGGGGCATTCGGCGTACGCGGTGACCTGGCCGGCGACGGAGCCGACCACCAGGGCGGCGAACCCGCCCAGCCCCCGGTCGCCGAGGACGATCATCGCGGCGGTGGGTGACTCGCCGACGAGCACGGCCGCCGCCTCCCCGTCGACGACCTCGCCGGTGACCCGCACGCCGGGGGCGGCCGCCTCGGCCTCGGCCACCGCCTGCGCGACGAGCCGTTCGGCCTGGGGGCGCAGCCCGCCGCCGGCGGGCGCGTCGCGTGGTGGGCCGACCGGCACGCGTAGCAGCGGCCAGATGAAGCCGTGCACCACCCGCAACGGCAGGCGTCGCCGGGTCGCCTCCGCGGCGGCGAGCCGGACCGCCCGTCGGGCCGGCTCCGAGCCGTCCACGCCGACCACCACCGCCGCGCCGTCGTCCACCGCGTACCTCCCGTGGGCTCGCGGCCAGTATCCCGGCCGGGCCGGGGCCGCCGGGGCGATACCGCGCAGGCCACCGGGATCGGTACGCTGGCGCGAACCGCCGAAGAGGGGGCAGTGTCGATGGAAGAGGCCGACCAGCCGAGCACCGCACGTATGATCGACTTCTGGCTGGGCGGGGAGCACCACTTTCCCGTCGACGTGGCCGCGGCCCGCGCCTTCGAGGGCGCGTACGGCCCGTGCGCCCCGCTGTTCCGCCAGATGCGCGGGTTCCTCGGTCGGGCGGTGCGTGCGATCGCGGCGGCCGGGGTGGACGGGTTCCTCGTCTTCGGCGCGGGTGTGCCGACCCGGGGTAACGTGCACGAGGTCGCCCCGGAGGCGACGGTGCTCTACACCGACGTCGACCCGGTGACGATCCGCCTGGGCCAGCGCATCCTGGCCGGCAGCGACCGGGCCGGCTACGGCTTCGGCGACGCCACCGACGTCGGCACGATCGACCCGGCGCTGCTGCACCGGTTCGTGCCCGGCTGGGGGCGGCGCCCGGTCGGGGTGGTCTTCCTCGGGCTGGCGGCGTTCCTCGACGACGCGACCCTGGCCGGCACCCTCGACGAGCTGTACGCGGCGGTGGCGCCGGGCAGCTTCCTGGCGGTGGACTTCGACAGCGAGGAACTGGCGGCGCACCCGCAGGCCCTGGCGATGATGGGGCCGGCGTTCCGGATGCGCCCGCCCGCGGCGTTCGCCCCGCTGCTGGGCCGGTGGACGCCGACGGACGACGGGATCGTCCCGGTGCAGCACTGGCGGCCGGAGGAGCCGCCGGCGGACCTGCCCGACGCCTTCTACGGGGCCCTGGCCACCAAGTCCGCCGCCTGACCGGCGCAGGCCCGCCCGCGTCGGACCGCCTGCGGGCCACGACGTCGCCTTCACCGACCCGGCTGCCGTGTCGCCAGCCATCGTCACCGGCTTCCAGGTGATCGTGCCCGTCAACCGTGTTCTCGCCCCTGTCGCGGGCAGAGCCGTCGACCGTGCCCGTGCCCTGTCAGGTTCCCTCCGTATGATGCTTGCCCTACAGCAAGAGTTGTCGGAGGGTGATTATGCCGGACGCGTCCGCAACCGTGTCCCGCGCGCTGCGGGAGGCGCCGCCCGACCGGTTGGCGGAGGCTGCCGACCGGGCCATCCGCGCCCGGTTGGGCGCGTCGCGGACGGACGTGTTCGTCGCCGACTACCGGATCAGCGGGCTGTGGCCGGTGCTGGACCCGGAGCTGCCGGACGCCGGCTTCCTGGCCTGTCACGGCCTGGCGCAGCGGTGCTTCAGCAGCCAACAGCCGGTGCTGGACGGGGCCGGGGACGGGCGGTGCCGGGTGTACCTGCCGCTGACGGTCTGGGGCGAGCGTCTCGGTGTGCTGCTGGTGGAGCTGCCGGCCGGGCCGTCGCCGGCCGTCCTGGAGGCCGCCGGGGACATCGCCGGCGAGCTGGCGCTCGCGCTGCGCGCGGCCGACCGGGGGACCGACAGGTACCGGCGGGCCCGGCGCCGGGAACGGCTGAGCATGGCCGCGGAGATGCAGTGGGACCTGCTGCCGGGGCGCAGCGTCACCCACGGCGCGTTCCTGCTGGCCGGTCAGCTGGAGCCGGCGTACACCGTGGGCGGCGACCACTTCGACTGGTCCGTCGACGGCGACCGGCTCACCGTGACGGTGCTCAACGGCGCGGGCACCGGACTGTCGGCGGCCCTGTTGACCGCGGTGACGGTCAACGCCATGCGCAACGCCCGCCGCTCCGGCGGCAGCCTCGTCGAACAGGCGGAGCTGGCCTCGGACACGATCTTCTACCAGCACCGGGGCAACCGGCACGTGGCGACGCTGCTGCTGGAGCTGGACGCCACCGACGGCCGGGTCCGGGCCGTGGACGCCGGATCCCCGCACGTGCTGCGACTGCGCGGCGGCTCGGTGGTGCGGGTGCCGCTGGAGCAGCAGCTGCCGCTGGGCATGTTCGCCGAGACCCGCTACGAGGTGCAGGAGTTCGGCCTGGAGCCGGGCGACCGGCTGTTCGTCGTCAGCGACGGCGTGTACGCGGCGGCCCCCGGCGGCCGGGAGCCGTTCGGGGAGGCGGCGATGGCGCGGTCGATGCGCGCGACGCGCCTGCAGCCGGCGACCGAGGCGGTTGGTACGGTTATGCGCGGACTGCAGTCCTACCACGCCGAGCGCGATCTGCGTGACGACGCGGTGGTCGTCTGCCTCGACTGGCACGGCCGGGGCGGGGGAGCGGGCGGCGGGACGCGGTGAGACGGGCCGTAGCGGGACACGAGCGGGAAATCGCAGGGGACGTCGGGTGGAGCAATCTTCGGATCTCGCCGCGGCGATCGACGCTGCCGCCGTGGCGCTCGTCGATGTGCTGGACGCCGCGGGCGTGCGGCACCGGATGACCGTCTCGCCGACGCAGCTGCGGGTGCTGTCGCTGATCAGCAGCCGCCCGGTGACCAACGTCAACGGGCTCGCCGAGCTGCTGGACGTGGTGCCCTCGTCGGCGAGCCGGCTGTGCGACCGGCTGGAGGCGGTCGGCCTGCTGCGCCGGGTGACCGATCCCCGGGACCGCCGCGAGGTCCGGCTGGTGCCCACGCCGGCGGCCGAGGCCCTGCTGCGGGAGCTGCGGGAGCGCCGGCAGCGCGCCGTGCGGGCGGTGCTGGACCGGATGCCGCCCCGGACGCAGCAGGAGCTGCTGCTGGGGCTGCTGGCGTTCGCGCGGGCCGCCGCGTCGGAGGCACAGCCGGACTCGTCCGCCCGTACCGCCTGAACGCCCGCCCGCCGACCGACCCCCTTCGACAGCTGGTGTCCCAGGACGAACTACGCGACGTGAGCGTCTGCACAGTCACACGAACGCCCCGGCGACGCGGACGCGGCCTCCGGGGAGGCGAAAGCGAGCCCGATATAGTGGCAGCGCAACGCGTCGGCCCGTGATCACCGCGGTTTCGGGCCGTACCAGGGGAGGTCCCAGCCCGGGATCGCACAAGGCGCCGGCGAGGGCCGGCCGGCAACGCGCACGTACCTCCGCAGCGCCCGCCGCGGCGCCGGATCGTGCTGCGGAGGGAGGTTCGGTGTCGCGTCGGCCGGTGGGGGCGCAGCCCCCGGAGACCACCGGCGGCCCGGGCGCCGCGCCGAGCGGGGATCGGGTGCTCACCGTGCCCAACCTGATCAGCTTCGTTCGGCTGCTGGGCGTGCCGCTCTTCCTCTATCTGCTGCTGGTCGCGCACGCCGACGTGGCCGCCGTGGTGGTGCTCGCGATCGGCGGCACGACCGACTGGGTGGACGGTTGGATCGCCCGCCGGCTGCGCCAGGTCAGCCGTCTCGGCGAGCTGCTGGACCCGCTCGCTGACCGGCTCTACATCCTGGCGACGCTGCTGGCGTTCACGACCCGGGAGGTGGTGCCGTGGCAGTTCACGGCGGCGCTGCTGGCCCGGGAGTTGTTGCTGCTGGGGTCGCTGGGGGTGCTGCGCCGGCACGGGTACGGCCCGCCGCCGGTGCACTACGTGGGCAAGACGGCGACGTTCCTGCTGCTGGCCGCGTTCCCGATCCTGCTGCTGGCGCACGCCACCACGGCGGTCACCGCGACGGTGGCCGGTGCGGTGGGCTGGGGCCTGGCGTGGTGGGGCCTGGTGCTGTACTGGGCGGCCGGGGCGCTCTACGTGGTGCAGGCGTCGCGGCTGGTGCGGGCCGCCGGGTCGGGGGGAGTGGCGGCATGACGGGGCCGCAGCGCGCGGGGACGAGCGGTGCGGGCCGGGGTCCGGCGACCCGGGTGTACGCGCCGGACTTCCTGATGGAGTTGTTCCGCAAGCCGTTGGATCCGGGGTACGAGGACGCGGCGGCCCGGCGCCGGGAGTCGCCGCCGCCGGCGGGGTGGCGGGCGGCCTCGACGCGTTCGGTGAGCCTGTTGGTGATCGTGGTGGTGGGTTTCCTGTTCGCGGTGGCGTACCGGCAGACGGTGGCGGAGGAGCCGGGGCGCAGCACGGCGCGGGCGGGTCTGGTGGCGCAGATCAAGGAGCGCGAGGCGGAGACGGACGAGTTGGCGGCGCGGGCGGACCGGCTTCGGGAGGAGGTCGGTCGGCAGCGGGACGCGGCGTTGAGCGGTTCGCAGGCGTCGCGGCTGCGCACGCTGGAGGCGGGCACGGGCCTGGGTCGGGTGCGCGGGGACGGGGTGGTGGTGCGCCTGGCGGACGCGCCGGTGAAGGACAAGAACGCGGTGACGGGGTCGTCGGCCGGTCCGCCGCGGGTGTTGTACACGGATCTGCAGAAGGTGGCCAACGACCTGTGGGCGGCGGGCGCGGAGGCGGTGGCGATCAACGGTCAGCGGTTGACGGCGACGTCGACGATCCGGGCGGCGGGTGAGGCGATCCTGGTGGATTTCCGTCCGGTGACGGGGCCGTACGAGGTGGCGGCGGTCGGGCCGGGGTCGATGCGGGAGCGGTTCGAGGACAGCCGGGCGGCGTTTCTGATGCGGGACCTGGTGGAGTCGGTGGGGTTGTCGTTCCAGGTGCGTGAGGTGGACGACCTCACCCTGCCGGCGGCTCCGGAGCCACGGCTACGCTACGCCGAGCCGTCGGTCAGTCCGAGTCCGCTCGTGTCGGGTTCGCCGGTGGCGCCCAAGTCCAGTCCCGGGCCGACCGGTTCGGGTTCGTCTCCCAGCCCCTCCGGAGGTGGCCGATGATCGCGGTGCTGGCGTTGCTCGCCGGTGTGGTCCTCGGGGTGTACCTCGATCCCAGTGTTCCTGCGGCGTTGCAGCCGTACCTGCCGATCGCCGTGGTGGCCGCGTTGGACGCGGTGTTCGGCGGGGTGCGGGCGAAGCTGGATCGGATCTTCGACGACAAGCAGTTCGTGGTGTCGTTCATCTCGAACGTGCTGGTGGCGGCGCTGATCGTGTATCTGGGCGATCAGTTGGGGGTGGGTGGGCAGCTGTCCACCGGTGTGGTGGTCGTGCTCGGGGTGCGCATCTTCGGCAATGTGGCGGCGATTCGCCGGCACCTGTTCCGGGCGTAGGTGTGTGGCGATGAGCGAGGAGCAGGGCGGGACGGGTACGGGGTGGCCGGGGGCGGTTCCGGGGCGCGCGGGTGGGCCGGCGGGGGAGCCTGATCCGCGGCCGGAGGCGCCCGATGCGGACGAGATCAGTCCGTTGGCGCCGGAGGGTGAGCCGGGTGACGGGCAGCGGCCGTCGCCGGAGGCGGAGCCGGGTGCCGACGGGTCGGCGGGTTCGGCCGGTGGGTTGGCGGCGGCGGGGCGGCGGTTCACCTCGGCGGGGGTGATGATCGCGCTGTTGCTGGGGTTGTTGGGTTTCACGCTGGTGGTGCAGTTGCGGACGACATCGACGGATCCGACGACGGCGGCGACGCGGCAGGAGGACCTGGTCCGGATCTTCTCGGATCTGGATTCGCGGGAGAAGCGGCTGCGGCAGGACATCGAGTCGTTGGAGGAGAGCCAGCGGCAGTTGCGTTCGGGTGAGCAGGGTCGTCAGGCGGCGTTGGAGGAGGCGACGCGTCGGGCGGACGAGTTGGGGATCCTGGCGGGGACGTTGCCGGCGCGGGGGCCGGGGTTGGCGGTGCGCTTCGAGGCGGGGGCGAAGCCGATTTCGGCGTACCGGATTCTGGACGCGGTGCAGGAGTTGCGGGGTGCGGGCGCGGAGGCGATGCAGATCTCGGCGGGGGATCAGGCGCCGGTGCGGATCATCGCGTCGACGTACTTCCTGGACGGGGAGGACGGTTCGTTGGTGGTGGACGGGCGGCGGTTGCCGGGTCCGTTCACGATCACGGTGATCGGTGATCCGGCGACGATGGCGACGGCGTTGAAGATTCCGGGCGGGGTGGCCGCATCGGTTGCCGGCGACGGCGGTACCGTGATCGTCGAGGAGCGTGATGTTGCCGAGGTTTCGGCGCTGCACGCGCCTGTGAAGTTGGAGCACGCCCGTCCGGTCTCCTGACCGGCGCGGTGGCGCCGGTTCTTCCGGTGCGACGATGGTCGACGACGGTGAGGGACGTCTGGTGATTCCTGAGGATCTGCGGTATACCGCCGAGCATGAGTGGGTGGCGGGTGACGGGTCGGGTTCGGTCCGGGTCGGCATCACGCACTTCGCGCAGGACGCGCTGGGCGACATCGTGTACGTCCAGTTGCCGGAGGTTGGCGCGGAGGTCGCCGCGGGTGACTCGTTGGGTGAGATCGAGTCGACGAAGAGCGTGTCGGAGATCTACGCCCCGGTCGGTGGGACGGTGGTGGCGCGTAACGAGGCGTTGGCGGACGCCCCTGAGGTGATCAACTCGGATCCGTACGGTGCGGGTTGGTTGGTGGAGATCACGCCGGGTGATCCGGCGGCGGTGGACGGGTTGTTGACCGCCGGTGCGTACCGGGAGCTCACCGAGAGCTGAGTGTCCGTTGGGCGTGCGGGTTGTTTCCGCGCGTCCGGTTGCCCTGTATTTCGGCGCTGGCTAGGCTCGCCCAGTCGACCGAGAACCAAATAGTTGAGCGTTGCGGAATTGCCTTTGCGGGCACGGGGAGCCAGCCGCCGGGTGTGTACGTGCCCGGCGGCCAGACCCGCCATTACCCGACGCCGACGCGAAACAGATCCGTGAGGTGATCCATGACGCGCCCAGACGACGAGTTCACCCCGCTCGACGTCACTTCGACGCTCAATCTCGGTTCGCTCGAAGAAGTACTGGAGGGGCCGGACACCGATGTGGTGCCGAGCCGGATGTCCGGTTCGTTGCCGCCGGGAATGGCGCTGCTGGTGGTTCGTCGGGGGCCGAACGCGGGCGCCCGGTTCTTGTTGGATCATGATGTGACGACGAGTGGTCGGCACCCGGACAGTGACATCTTCCTGGACGATGTGACGGTGTCCCGGCGGCACGCGGAGTTCCACCGGGACGGTGGCACGTTCACGGTGCGGGACGTGGGAAGCCTGAACGGCACGTACGTGAACCGGGAGCGGGTCGAGGCGGCCACGTTGAGTAATGGTGACGAGGTGCAGATCGGTAAGTTCCGGGTGGTGTTCATCGCCGGTCCGCGTCCGGAGGAGGCCGGCCGGGGGTGAACGAGCCTGCGGCTTCGATGCCGGCCGGGGCGGCCCGGTCCCAGGCGCTGATGAGCATCGGTGAGGTGCTGGCGCATCTGCGGGCGGAGTTTCCGGACGTCACGATCTCGAAGTTGCGGTTCCTGGAGGCCGAGGGGCTGGTGGAGCCGCAGCGGACGGCGGCGGGGTACCGGAAGTACACCTGGGACGATGTGGCGCGGTTGCGGTTCGTGTTGACCGCGCAGCGGGACCAGTATCTGCCGTTGCGGGTGATCCGTGAGCAGCTTGCCGGGTGGGACGCGTCCGGTGACGGGCCGGTGTCGTCGCGGCCGACGTTGGTGGCGGTGGGTCCGGGTGGTGAGGTGCCGGGGCGGGCCGCGTCGGCGGAGCCGGCGGATTCGGCGCAGGTGCGGCTGGGTCGGTCGGATCTGATCGCGCGTAGCGGGGTCGACGAGTCGACGTTGGCCGAGTTGGAGCGGCTCGGGTTGGTGGTGTCGGATCCGCCGGGTTGGTACGACGGGGATGCGTTGATCATCGCGCGGGCGGTGGCGGGGTTGGCGGCGTACGGGTTCCAGCCGCGGCATCTGCGGGGTTATCGGACGGCGGCGGATCGGGAGGTCGGTCTGTTCGCGCAGTTGGTGGCGCCGTTGGCGCGGCAGAGTGATCCGGCGGCGCGGGCGCGGGCGGCGGAGACGGCGCGGGAGTTGGTGGCGTTGTCGCAGCAGTTGCACGCGGCGTTGGTGCGGGTGGGGTTGCGGTCGACGTTGGGTCGCTGATCCTGTGTGGTGCGGCGCGGCCCGGGCGTTGGCCCGGGCCGCGTCGGTGTCTGCGGGGGCGGTGGGAAAGATCTGGGTCGGGGTGCGTGTCGTAGGCTTGCCGGGGTAACCCCTTTCTGGCGCGGGGCGTGGTGCACGTAGCGCATGGGACGTGCGTGTCGCGGTCCGTGTACCGTGCAGGAAGGGCACGGTGGCGGGCGTAGGTGACAACGACACGGAGGCGGCGGTGCGCGAGCTGAGCGTGGTCGGGGTTCGGGTGGAGTTGCCCAGCAACCAGCCGATCGTCCTGCTGCGGGAGGTCGAGGGGGACCGCTATCTGCCGATCTGGATCGGCGCGGTCGAGGCGACGGCGATCGCCTACGAGCAGCAGGGGGTCAAGCCGGCCCGGCCGTTGACGCATGATCTTCTGCGGGACGTGTTGGCGGCGTTGCAGGCGCCGTTGCGGGCGGTGGAGATCACCGAGTTGAAGGAGAACGTCTTCTACGCCGATCTGTTGATCGGTGACGGGGTGCGGGTGTCGGCGCGGCCGAGCGATTCGATCGCGTTGGCGTTGCGGGTCGGGGCGCCGATTCGTTGTGCCGAGCAGGTCCTCAGTGAGGCGGGGATCGTGATCCCGGACGAGCAGGAGGACGAGGTGGAGAAGTTCCGGGAGTTCCTGGAGCAGGTGCGTCCGGAGGATTTCGCCGGCTGAGGCGCTCGGTCCGTTCCCGGTTTTCACGTTCCGGCTTGGTCACTGTGGGTGACGGCCCGGTGGCGTTGGTGATCTTTGCTGTGGCTGCGCGGCGTGTCGCGTCCCTTCCTGCCCGGTAACCCTTCAAGGGCGCTATAGGGTTGCCGTGTCGAGAGGGGTGCACGTCCCGGAAACGACGTGTCACCGCACTGGCGGGGAGGTTGTCCGGATGCACGAGCCGCGAGATCCCGATCCTGGTACGCAGCAGCAGGGGGCGGGTGGTGTGCCGGCGGGGCCGGCGACTGAGGGTGACGGTGCGGTGGGCTACCGGGGTGTGACGGCGTGCCACGCGGTGGGCATCACGTACCGGCAGTTGGACTACTGGGCGCGGACGTCGCTGGTGGTGCCGAGCGTGCGGGACGCGTCGGGTTCGGGGACGTCTCGGCTGTACTCGTTCCGCGACCTGGTGGTGTTGAAGGTCGTGAAGCGTCTGTTGGACGCCGGGGTGTCGTTGCAGAACATCCGTAAGGCGATCGAGGCGTTGCGCTCGCGTGGGGTGGCCGACCTGGCGGGCATCACGTTGATCTCGGACGGGACGACGGTGTACGAGTGCCGGTCGCCGGAGGAGGTGGTCGACCTGTTGCAGGGCGGCCAGGGCGTGTTCGGTATCGCGATCGGTGGGGCGTTCAAGGAAATCGAGGGTTCGCTGTCGCATCTGCCGGCGGAGCCGGCGGCGGTGCCGCAGGAGCCGGCGGCGGACCCGGTGGGCGACGAGTTGGCGGCGCGCCGGGCGCGTCGCCGCGCGGGCTGACGGCGGCGATCCTCGGCGGGACGCACGGGCGTCTGCGCTGGTCACCGCCGGTTCCGGGTGTCCACTGTGGCGCCCCTGGCGAGATGTGTCGGTTCTGCACGGTCCTGGGGTAAGTCGCCTTGTTGACAGTTTTTGTGTTCCCAGGAATCCTGGTGGCCGGCTCGTCGCCCGGTGGGAGGGTTGTCGCCGCGCGTGTCCGCACTGCGTGGGGTCGGTGAGCCGGTGACGATGCGAGGAACGGCGAGGACGCTGCCCGACGATCGGATTTGAAGCAGAGTGCATGCTGACAGTCATGCCACCACGACGTTGGTGAATGTCGACGGACGTCTCATGAACGGGACCGGGTCGGGTTGCCCGGTCATGCACGCTCCTCGGCCGGCGGCGCCGCTGGTGCCGCCGCCCGGCGAGGTCCTGGCGGAGGCGGTGGAGTTCCTGCACCTGTATCACGACGAGCGGCGGTTGCCCGGGGTGGCGGCGCGGGTCGCGCAGGTGCGGGAGGAGGTCGCGCTGACCGGCACGTACCGGCACACCACCGAGGAGTTGGTGTACGGGGCGAAGGTGGCGTGGCGCAACTCGGTGCGGTGCGTGGGCCGGGTGCGGTGGGCGGGGTTGCGGGTCCGGGACCGCCGTGACGTGGGCACCGTAGCGGGGATCGCGCAGGAGTTGGCGCAGCATCTGGTGGCGGCGGACAACGGCGGGCGGATCCAGTCGGTGATGACGGTGTTCGCGCCGGACCGGCCGGGGGTGGGTCCGCGGGCGCGGATCTGGAACGACCAGCTGATCCGGTACTGCGGGTACCGGGCGGGCGGCGACACGGTGCTGGGTGACCCGGCGCAGGTGGCGATGACGGACGCGGCGCAGCGGCTGGGTTGGCGTCCGCCGCCGGTGTTGGGCCGGTTCGACCTGCTGCCGTGGGTGATCGAGACGGAGTACGAGGACCCGACGCTGGTGGAGGCGCCGCGGGAGCTGGTGCGGGAGGTCGCGCTGGTGCACCCGGAGCACCGGTGGTTCGAGCAGCTGCGGCTGCGCTGGCATGCCCTGCCGGTGATCAGTAACATGCGGATGCGCATCGGTGGGGTGGACTACAGCTGCGCTCCGTTCAACGGCCACTATCTGGGTGACGAGATCGGCACCCGGAACATGGGCGACCAGGGCCGTTACGACCAGTTGCTGCCGGTGGCGCGGGGGTTGGGATTGGACACGTCCCGGGAGGACACCCTGTGGCGGGAGCACGCCGCCCTGGTGCTCAACCAGGCGGTGCTGTACTCGTTCAAGCTGGCCGGGGTGCGGGTGTCGGATCCGCACACCGAGTCGGAGCTGTTCATGAAGTTCTGCGCGCAGGAGGAGCGGGCGGGCCGGCCGGTGCACGGTGACTGGTCGTGGCTCAACGGCAGTGTGGGGTGGGCGGCGTTGCACGCGGTGCACCACCGCTACTACGACACGCGGGTGCCGAACCCGAACCTGTGGCCGGGGGAGCGCGCGTACGGGCCGACCGGGGTGGCGCAGTTGGGTCTGCGGCAGCGGCACGTCGCGGCCCGGCTGCGGGAGGGCTGAGCCGTGGACGTCGCGGCGCTGCGGCAGAGCTGGGCCCAGTTCGCCATGGCGGGCCCCGAGGCGGCGAAGTACTTCTACGCCACGTTGTTCCTGATCGCGCCGGAGACGCGGTCGATGTTCCCGACGAGCATGCAGTATCAGCAGGACAAGCTGTTGGCGGCGTTGGGGCACATCATCACGCACGTCGACGACGAGCAGGCGTTGACGGCGTTCGCGCAGCGGTTGGGCGCCGACCACCGGCGGTTCCGGGGCGAGGACCGGCAGGGCCGGCCGGTGCCGTTGGCGGAGTGGCACTACATCTGGGTCGGGCAGGCGCTGCTGTCGACGTTGGAGCGGTTCCTGGGGCCGCGGTGGACGCCGGCGTTGCGGGCGGACTGGGCGGCGGCGTACGAGACGGTGGCGCGGATGATGCTCACCGGCGCGGCGGAGGCGGAGCGGACGTCGCCGCCGTACTGGGAGGCGGAGGTGCTGGCGACCCAGCGGCGGCGGGCGGACGTGTGCGTGTTCACGGTGCGCCCGAACTACCTGTGCGAGTACCTGCCGGGGCAGTCGCTGCCGGTGCAGGTGCCGGCGTTGCGGACGTGGCGGTACCTGTCGCCGGCGAACGCGCCGCGTCCGGACGGGACGATGGAGTTCCACGTCCGCGCGGCGGGCCGGTTCTCCACGCATCTGGTGCGCAAGCTGCAGGTGGGTGACCAGCTGCTGCTGGGGTTGCCGGTGGGTACGGCGTTGTCGTCGTTCAACCGGTCGCCGCAGCTGCCGCTGCTGCTGGTGGCCGGCGGTACGGGTCTGGCGCCGCTGCGGGCGGTGGCCGAGGCGGTGCAGCAGGGGCCGGGGCGGCCGACGACGCTGGTGGTGGGCGGCAAGACGCCGGACGACCTGTACGACGACCGGGCGTTGCGGGAGTTGGCGGCGATGCCGCCGACGGGGGCGTGGCAGTCCGGTGGCGGCGGCGGGTGGCTGCGGTACGTGCCGACGGTGGAGACCGGGTGGCAGTGGCAGGGTGCGGTGGGTACGGCCGCGGACGCGGCGGTGCGGTTGGGTCCGTGGCGGGACGCGGAGGTGCTGGTGTGCGGCAGCCCGGAGATGACCCAGGCGACGCTTTCCGCCCTGGCGGCCTCCGGCGTCGCGCCGGACCGGATACTCGTGGAGAGTTACGACCATTCCCTGTATCCGCCTCTGGTGAACGCGGCGGCGTCCGCGTCGCCTGACGTCACTTGGATGGGTGCCCAATGAGCACGAACCATGGCGATCTGGTCGCCGTCGACCCGCGTGGTGAGACGTCGCGGGCGTTGGCCGCGTTGGAGGCGCGCCGGTTCCGCGGCGCCCAGTGGTTGGACGCGGACGAGGTGACGCGCGTGGTCCGCTCGGCCGACGAGCGGCTGGCGTTCCTCGGCGGTGAGCTGGGCCGGCTGCGGCGGGAGAACGAGCTTCTGGCGCAGCAGGTGGAGTTGCTGCGGCACGGGGCGTTGCCGGGCGCGGCCGGGCAGCAGGGCCCCGACCCGATGGTGGTGGAGTTGGCGGTGCGGGCGCAGGACGAGGCGAACCGGACGATCGGTGAGGCCAGCGAGGAGGGCGCGGAGATCATCGCCGACGCCCGGCGGCAGGCCGACGAGATCCTCGCGGAGGCGCACCGGCGGGCCGGGGCGGTGCCCGCGCAGGCGGGTCCGGCGGGTGAGGATCTGCGGCGGCAGGTGCGGGAGTTGGAGGGCCGGCACGCGGCGTTGTCGGCGGCGGTGGCGGCGGCGCAGCAGCACCTGAGCCAGTGGCAGGCGCGGCTGGCGGAGCAGGCGGAGCAGTTGCGGGCCGACGCGGTCGCGGCCGGGGCAGCCAGCGCGCAGCTGCGGCAGGTGCTCGGCGGGTAGCCCGGCGCCGGTGCGGGCCGCCCCGGCCGGGTGGGCCCGTGGACGCGGGTGCGGCGGCGGTCGCCGTCACCGCCGGCGGTGCGGCAGCATGGACGGCGTGACCGAGACGATCGACGCCCTCGCGGGGCTGCTCGCCGCCGGCGGGGTCGTGGTGCTGTCGGGCGCCGGCCTGTCCACCGAGTCGGGCATCCCGGACTACCGGGGGCCGAGCGGCGTGGCCCGCCGGCACACCCCCATGACGTATCAGACGTTCACCGGTGACCCGGTGGCCCGGCGGCGGTACTGGGCGCGTAGCCACCTGGGGTGGCACACGATCGCCGGGGCGGCGCCGAACGCGGGGCACCGGGCGGTGGCCCGGCTACAGCGGGCGGGGCTGGTCGACGCGGTGATCACCCAGAACGTCGACGGGCTGCACACCGCCGCCGGGTCGCCGTCGGTGGTGGAGCTGCACGGCCGGCTGGCCGAGGTGGTGTGCCTCGGCTGCGGCAACCTGACCTCCCGGTGGGAGCTGCACCGGCGGCTGCGGGAGGCGAACCCGGGGTTCGCGGCCGCGGCGGCGGCGGTCAACCCGGACGGTGACGTGGACCTGCCGGACGAGGCGGTGGCCGGGTTCACGACGGTCGACTGCACGTTCTGCGGCACGGGGATGCTGAAACCGGACGTGGTGTTCTTCGGGGAGGCGGTGCCGCCGGCGCGGGTGGCGCGTTGTTTCGACCTGGTGGACGGGGCCCGGTCGCTGCTGGTGCTCGGGTCGTCGTTGACGGTGCTGTCGGGGCGCCGGTTCGTGATCCGCGCGGCGCGGCGGGGTGTTCCGGTGGCGATCGTCAACCAGGGGGCGACCCGCGGTGACGGGTACGCGGCGGTGACGGTGGACGCGCCGCTGGGGGTGGTGCTGCCGGCCCTGGCCGACCGGGTCGCCGGCGAGCCGGTCGGGTCGCCGGTCTGAGCGGGCGGCAGGGGCGTCCGGGCCGGGCCGCCGGGCGCCGACCCGGACCGGCGGCGCGGCCGGCCGGGTGGCGCTGGTAGCGTGGAGTGCGCCGGTACACCCACGTGGGAGAGACCGCCCGGGTGTCGCGGGCGGCGCCGAAGGGGCAGACCCCTCCCCGGAACCTCTCAGGCAAAAGGACCTCGTGGGCAGGCACTGTGGAGCAGCCCCACGCCGTGTGGGGTGCGACTCAGGGGGAGGCCGACCTGTTCGACCTCACCCCGGAGTGTCCGCCCATGACCGCAGAGCAGTTCGCCGCCCGGCACATCGGCCCCGACCCGCAGGCGGAGCGTCGCATGCTGCAGGCCGTCGGCTACGACTCGATCGACGAGCTGATGGACGCGGCGATCCCCGAGGTGATCCGCTGGCACGGCACCCTGGACCTGCCGGAGCCGGCCAGCGAGCACGACGCCCTGGCCGAGTTGCGGGCCCTGGCCGCCCGCAACACCGTCGCCGTGTCCATGATCGGCCTGGGCTATCACGGTACGCACACCCCGGCGGTGATCCGCCGTAACGTGTTGGAGAACCCGGCCTGGTACA
This sequence comes from Micromonospora sp. NPDC048830, assembly GCF_043198215.1. Taxonomy (NCBI): domain Bacteria; kingdom Bacillati; phylum Actinomycetota; class Actinomycetes; order Micromonosporales; family Micromonosporaceae; genus Micromonospora; species Micromonospora sp. NPDC048830. The sequence continues at coordinate 18,537 of NZ_JBICUP010000036.1, read as the reverse complement.
CGGCGTACACGCCGTACCAGCCGGAGATCAGCCAGGGCCGCCTGGAGGCGCTGCTGAACTTCCAGACGATGGTGACCGACCTGACGGGGCTGGCCACGGCGAACGCGTCGATGCTCGACGAGGGCACCGCCGCGGCGGAGGCGATGACCCTGGCCCGGCGGGCGTCGAAGAGCAAGAGTCCGGTGTACGTGGTCGACGCGGACACCCTCCCGCAGACCGTGGCGGTGATCACCGGCCGGGCGGAGCCGCTGGGCATCGAGGTGCGGGTGGTCGACCTGGACGCCGACGAGTTGCCGGCGGAGTTCTTCGGCCTGCACCTGCAGTACCCGGGGGCGTCGGGGGCGGTACGCGACCACGCGGGCCTGGTCGCCGCGGCGCACGCCGTGGGGGCGCTGGTGACGGTGGCGGCGGACCTGTTGGCGTTGACGCTGCTGCGCCCGCCGGGGGAGATCGGCGTGGACATCGCCGCCGGCACCACGCAGCGGTTCGGGGTGCCGATGGGTTTCGGTGGCCCGCACGCCGGCTACCTGGCGGTGCGCGCCGGTCTGGAGCGGATGCTGCCGGGGCGCCTGGTGGGGGTGTCCCGCGACGCGGCCGGCGCCCCGGCGTACCGGTTGGCGTTGCAGACCCGGGAGCAGCACATCCGTCGGGAGAAGGCGACCAGCAACATCTGCACCGCACAGGTGCTGCTGGCGGTGATGGCCGGCATGTATGCGGTCTACCACGGCCCGGACGGGCTGCGTGGGATCGCCGAGCGCACGCACCGGATGGCGGCGCGGCTCGCCGACGGCCTGCGGGCCGGTGGCGTCGAGGTCGTCGACGTGCCGTTCTTCGACACGATCACCGCGGTGGTGCCGGGCCGGGCCGCCGAGGTGGTGGCCGCCGCCGCGCAGCGCAACGTCAACCTGCGGCTGGTCGACGCCGACCGGGTGGGGATCTCCTGCGACGAGACCACCACCGGCGCGCACCTGGACGCGGTGTGCGCCGCGTTCGGGGTGCCGGCCGCGCACGGTGGGACCGACACCCGGCTGCCGGAGGCGTTGCGACGCACCGGTGACTTCCTCACCCACCCGGTGTTCCGCAGCCACCAGTCGGAGACGGCGATGTTGCGGTACCTGCGGCGGCTGGCCGACTTCGACTACGCCCTGGACCGGGGCATGATCCCGTTGGGGTCGTGCACGATGAAGCTGAACGCCACCACCGAGATGGAGCCGGTGAGCTGGGCGGAGTTCGCGCACATCCACCCGTTCGCCCCCGAGTCGCAGACCGCCGGGTACCGGGAGATGATCGCGCAGCTGGAGGGCTGGCTGGCGGAGGTGACCGGCTACGACGCGGTCAGCGTGCAGCCCAACGCCGGGTCGCAGGGGGAGCTGGCGGGGCTGCTGGCGATCCGCGCGTACCACCGCTCGCGGGGTGAGGGGCACCGGGACGTGTGCCTGATCCCGTCGTCGGCGCACGGCACGAACGCGGCGTCGGCGGTGATGGCGGGTATGCGGGTGGTGGTGGTCGGCTGTGACGGTGACGGCAACGTCGACCTGGTCGACCTGGACGCGAAGATCGACAAGCATCGGGACGCGCTCGCGGCGATCATGGTGACGTATCCGTCGACGCACGGGGTGTACGAGACGGGCATCGCGTCGCTGTGCGCGAAGGTCCACGACGCCGGCGGGCAGGTGTACGTCGACGGGGCGAACCTCAACGCCCTGGTGGGGTTCGCCAAGCCGGGCCGGTTCGGGGCGGACGTGTCGCACCTGAACCTGCACAAGACGTTCTGCATTCCGCACGGGGGCGGTGGTCCGGGGGTGGGGCCGGTGGCGGTGCGCGCGCATCTGGCGCCGTTCCTGCCGGGTGACCCGGCGGGTGAGCGGGCCGAGGGCGCGGTGGCGATCTCGGCGGCGCGCTACGGGTCGGCGGGGATCCTGCCGATCCCGTGGGCGTACCTGCGGATGATGGGCGCGGCGGGGCTGACCCGGGCGACGGGGGTGGCGGTGCTGGCGGCGAACTACGTGGCGGCGCGGCTGCGGGAGCACTTCCCGGTGCTGTACGCCGGCAACAAGGGCCTGGTGGCGCACGAGTGCATCCTGGACCTGCGTCCGTTGACGAAGGCCAGCGGGGTGAGCGTGGACGACGTGGCGAAGCGGCTGATCGACTACGGTTTCCACGCGCCGACGATGTCGTTCCCGGTGGCGGGGACGCTGATGGTGGAGCCGACGGAGAGTGAGGACCTGGCCGAGCTGGACCGGTTCTGCGATGCGATGATCGCCATCCGGGGTGAAATCGACAAGGTGGCCTCGGGTGAGTGGCCGGCGGGGGACAATCCCCTGGTCAACGCCCCGCACACGGCGTCGATGGTGTCGGCCGACGAGTGGGGGCACGCCTATCCGCGGTCGGTGGGGGCGTACCCGGCGGGGGTGGATCGGGCGGGGCGGTACTGGCCGCCGGTGCGGCGCATCGACGGCGCGTACGGTGACCGGAACCTGGTGTGCTCGTGTCCGTCGCCGGAGGCGTTCGAGCTGTGACGGGCGGCGCCGGGGCGGTGCCGAGGGTGCCGCCCCGGCCGGCGCGTCGATGCCGGCGCCGGCCGGTGTGCCCGGGTGACCGGCCCGGGCGTTGACGCTGAGTGACTGGTCAGGCGACGAGGGCGTGTCGGGCGGGGCCGCGGTGGGGGGCGATGGTGCGGCCGTCAGGGAGTAGTTCGCCGGTGTCCTCGAAGACGATGACACCATTGCAGAGTAGGCTCCAGCCCTGCTCAGGGAAGCAGGCGAGGACCCTGGCGGCTTCCCGGTCGGTGGCTTCGGCGGAGGGGCAGGTGGGTTGGTGCTGGCACATCGGGTTCTCCGGACTGTGGGGGCACTGTGTCATGGTTCACATGACCAGTGACGCACAGTACCAAGCGTTTGCGCGCAGCATCGAGCCGGTTCCCGTCATGTCGGCGGGAAATCCACTGAACGGATGATGGAGAATGGGCCAGACGGCGTGGAAGCGCTTCCACTGACGCGGGTCGACGCACCCGCCGCCCCGCACGGCTGCCGCGACCGGCTCGTCGAACGCGACCGACTCGAGTGGCGCCTCGCCGACGGCGGCGACCCCGCCGCCCTCGCCGAGGCGTTCCTGGCCGGCCACGGCCTGGCCGCCGACGACCTGAGCCGCCCCGCGGCCCACCACCTCGACGGGCCGTGCGGGGCCGCCCTGTACGTCTCCGCCGCCGCCGGCGCCGTGATGGCCGCCGGCCACCCCGGCGCGCCCACCCCCGCACCCGCCCTGCCCGACCTCGCCGTCGTCGTCTACGACCATGCCGCCACCCCGGCGCCACCCGCCCCGCCACCCGGCGGCGGATGGTGGATCGGGCCGTGGACCCCGAGCTGGACCGACCGCCAGCACGCCGACGCCGTGGCCGCCGTCCGCGCCGCCATCGGCCGCGGCGACGTCTACCAGGTCAACCTCGTCGGCCACGCCGCCGCCCCGTACACCGGCGACCCCCGACCCGCCCTCGCCCGGCTCGCCCGCCTGCCCGGCGCCCGCTACGGCGGCACCCTGCACGGCCCCGGCTGGTCCATCGGCTGCGCCTCCCCGGAGACCCTGATCGCCCTGCACGCCGGCCGGCTGGTCACCCGCCCCATCAAGGGCACCCGCCCCGCCACCGCCGCCGGCCGCCGCGACCTGCTCGCCTCCACCAAGGAACGCGCCGAACACATCATGATCGTCGACCTGGAACGCAACGACCTCGCCCGCGTCGCGGCCACCGGCAGCGTCACCGTCGACGAACTGTTCGCCGTACGCCGCTGGTGTGACCTGTGGCAGGCCGAGTCCACCGTCTCCGCCGCCTGCGCCGACGGGCTCGGCCTGGCCGACCTGCTGCGCGCCGTCTGCCCCGGCGGGTCCGTCACCGGCGCCCCGAAACTGGCCGCCCTCGACCTCGTCGCCGCCTGCGAACCCGTCGGCCGCGGCGCCGGCATGGGCGCGCTCGGCTGGATCGGCCCCGGCCGCCTCGACCTGGGCCTGACCATCCGCACCGCCGCCGCCGACGGCCACCTGCTGCACGGCTGGGCCGGCGGCGGCATCACCTGGGACAGCGACCCCGACGCCGAGGTCGCCGAGGCCGCCGCCAAGGCCCGCCCCGTACGCGCCGCCCTCGCCGGCGGCCGCACGCGGGCGCACCGATAGCCTGCTGCCATGACGATGCGGCCCATCCGGATCATCGGCGACCCGGTGCTGCGCACCGCCTGCGAGCCGGTGGCCAGCTTCGACGCCGAACTGCGTGCCCTGGTCGGCGACCTCATGGACACCCTGCTCGGCGCCCCCGGGCGCGCCGGTGTCGCCGCCCCGCAGATCGGCGTGAACGCCCAGGTGTTCGTCTACGACGCCGACGGCCACCGCGGGCACATGATCAACCCGACCCTGGAGCTGTCCGACGAACTGCAGGACGACGACGAGGGCTGCCTGTCCATTCCCGGCCTGTACTTCCCGACCCCCCGCGCCCTGCACGCCACCGCCCGCGGCGTCGACCAGCACGGCGAGCCGCTGACCATCTCCGGCAGCGGATTCCTCGCCCGCGCCCTGCAACACGAGACCGACCACCTCGCCGGCCGCCTCTACGTCGACACCCTGCGCGGGGACGTGCGGCGGCGGGCGCTGCGGGAGATCCGCGCCGGCCGGTTCGACTCGCCCCGCCGGCGCCCCTGACGACGCGGGGGCGGCCGGACACGCCGGCCACCCCCGCACCCGCTCACCCGGTCACTTCGGCGGCGGGGCCACCAGACAGGTCGCGGTCGACCGGTTCCCGGAGTCGTCCACGCCGGTGATCACCGCGTCGCCGCGCAGCGTCACCTTGTAGTCGACGTCGCCGGTGCCGTCCCTGACCCGGGACTGCGCGCCCGGCGCCTGCACCAGCTTGATCTTGGTGCCGGCGGGGAACGGCCCGAACGTCACCGACGGGTCGGCGGCGTCACCGATGTACACCTCCACGTCCGTGTCGACGACGTCGGTGGCGGTCAGCTCGTAGAACCCGTCCGGGTTGTACGAGCCGGGGGTGTTGTCCCCGCTCGGGTTGTTCGTCGGCACGCACCGCGTGGTCGGGGCGGTGGTGTCCACCACCCGCATCACCGCGGTGTCGCTGCCGGTGTTGCCGGCGGCGTCGGTGGCGGTGCAGGTGACCGTCGTGGCGCCCAGCGGGAACGTGCTGCCGGGCGGCGGCACGCAGGTCGGGGTCAGCGGCCCGTCGACGTTGTCGGTGGCGCTGGCCGGGTAGTCGATCACCGCGCCGGCCGGGCCGGTCGCCTCGACCGTCCGGTCGTCGACGACGACGGTCGGCGGGGTGACGTCGTTGACGCGCACGGTGATGTGCTCGACGAACTCCGGCCCGCCGGGCAGCCCGTTGAGCCGGAAGTCCACCGTGCAGTGCAGGACGGCACCCTGCGGGGCGTCCCCGGCGACCGTGATGGTCTCGGCGAACGGCACGTCCGTGCCGCTCTGCTGGGTCCGCGACGGCGCGTCGAAGCTCACCGACAGACCCGCGTCGCAGGACGTCACCGTCGGGGTGACGGTGACGTCCAGGTCCCGCAGCCCGTTCAGGATCGCCGCGGTGACCGTGTCCGGGGCGCTGTCGACCACCTGGCCACCCGTGGCGGTGGCCACGGCCGTGGCCTGGCCGTCGGCGTCCAGCCCGCCACCCTCGCCGGCGACGTCGACCGCGAGCACACGCGCGTGGTCGGCCTGCAACGCGGCGGTGGCCTGCGCGAGGGTGTGCCCGGCGCTCGGGTCGTGGCTGGGGGCGTCACCGACCAGCACCACGATCCGGCTGCTGCCCGACCGGTAGGCGATCGCGCCGTCGGAGACCTCGAACAGGGCGTTCACCCAGGCCTCCGGGAAGTCCCCGCCCCCGTCGGCGAGCAGCCCGTCGACGGCGTTCTGCAGGTCGATGGCGTCGGCGGTGAGGTTCTGCCGGACCTGGAACAGCTCCGGCCCGTCCTCCTCGTCCCGGTAGGAGGCGACCGCGAACTCGGCGCCGGGCTGCGCGGTGCGGACGCTGTTGATCACCTGCTGGAGGTTGCTCCGGACGTTCTCGATCGCCGGGCCCATGCTGCCGGTCGTGTCGACCAGCAGCACCACATCCGGCTTCGGCGGGATCGCCGGGGTCGAGACCACCTTGCTGATCGGGATGGCGGTGCCCGGGTCGGCGGCCCGGTCCACCGTGCCCGGGTCGACCCCCGGGGCCGCCCAGGCCGGCGCTGCCACGACGGTCACCATCGCGGTCACGGCGGCGACGGTCACCCCCCTGACACGCCCGCGGGGCACTGCTGTGAAACCCATCGTGTCTCCTTCGCGGCTGCGCCGCGCCCGCCAGCGGGCGCGGCCTCGAAGGCAGACGCTAGGGGCTGCGCCGGTCCCCGCCGGTGCGACACAGGCCCAGGTCAGCGTCGGGTTGTTGACCCGGCGTGGCGGCTGGACAAGGCGGACCGGCCGACCCCCGCCATCACGCCCGGCGGTGCAGCGCGCAAGTGAATCACCTGCCTACACAGCCGCGGACGCCCGCCGACGCCGCCGAGCCGCTTCCGCGCCTCAGCCACACGCCGTTACTCGGAAAGCCTCATTGTCAGAATGCCCGCCAACCCATACAGACTCGACATGTCAGGCCAGACCCTTGGGCACTCGCCGCGAGTTCACCACCTGGTGATCTATTGCTCTCTTCCGAAAAGTTGCCTTGGCGGGTAGGTTTCGGGGCGACCGTCGGGCGCGCGGAGGCAGCGCGCACTTTCGCGAATCGAGGCTGGGTCATGTCATATGACTTCCGGGGCATGACGTTCGTTATCACGGGTGGCACCAGAGGAATCGGCGCAAGTACCGCTCGTGCTGCCGCGCGCTACGGAGCAAACGTTGTAATCAGCGGCACGAGCGAGGCGTCGGGCAAATCAGTCGAGAATGAAATCGTCAGTTCTGGGGGCCAGGCTTCATTCGTCGCCTGCGACTTGCGTGACGCGGAGCAGGTCCAGGCGCTGATGTCCAGGGCGGTGGAGTTGTACGGCGGGATTGACGTGCTACACAACAACGCTGGCATCAACGAGACGGCCTTGACCAGCGGGGTGTCGCTGGAGGACATGGCGGTCGAAACCTTCGACCATGTCCTTGGCGTGAACGTGCGCGGCGCATGGCTGTGCGCCAAGTACGCGCTGCCTCAGTTGAAGGCCAGCTGCCGCAATCCGTCAATCATCAACACCACTTCGACCGGCTCGTTTGTGGCGTTTCCCGGCTGTATCGCCTATGGCGTGAGCAAGGGCGGACTCAGCCTCTTGACGAAGAACCTCGCCCTGGACCTCGCGAAGTACGGCATACGAGTCAACAGCATCGCCCCGGGCGTTACCGAGACCCAGATGGTGGCCGACTACATGAACGCCGCCCCCGACCCCGAGGCCCATGCGCGGGCGATGTCCGGGACACATCTGGTGCCGCGGCTCGGCCAACCCAACGAGATCGCAGAACTCGTCTGCTTCCTCGCCAGCGACAAGGCCTTGTTTGTCAACGGGGCCGAGTGGTTGATCGACGGCGGCGCGCTGGCCTGGCGGGGGAACTCGGCGTGAAACCCGGCTGACCAGCCACCCGTACGACCAGGGTCGGGTAACCCGGAGGCGGGAGCCGGAGGGGGAGATTCACCTCCGGCTCCCGCCTCCTACCGACCGGCCCGTACATCACCAGCCTGACCCGCAGCACCTCGCTGATCCGCGGGGACTTGCGGCACCAGGCCGGCAGGACCGCCGAGGCGAACCGCCGCCGCTCACCCGTCTCGTCGACGCGCTTGTCGTTGACCCGCGGCGCGGCCACCTCGACCGCCCCCGCCTGGTCCAAGCCGGGCCGGGCGCGGGTGGTGCCGGAATACGCCCGGTCGAGGTAGATCCGTTCGGCCGGCACCCCGAGGTCGAGCAAGATTTGCCGGTTCGCTTCCAGGTCCTGCTTGTCGGTGGGCGGGCGTGTCCGATCAGCACGGCACGGCACGGCCGGCAGCGTAACGGATAGCCCCCATCACCGGACAGTTCACCGGCGGGCCACGGCGGCGTCCAGGCCGGGGGACAGGTGCGCCCACAGCCGCGCCGGCAGCACCGGCGCCAACTCACCCAACGTGTTCGGCGCGGACGGGCATCCGCCCATGATCACACGACGGCGGTCAGCAGCCGCCGCCACCTCCCGCCTCGGGCGGCAGGTTCTCCTGCGCCCACTGGGCCAACGCCTCCAGAGCCGGCACCAACGCCGCCCCCCGGTCGGTGAGCTGGTAACTGACCCCCACCGGCGGACCCTGGCGCACCGTACGCGAGACCAGACCCACCCGGCACAGCTCACCCAGCCGATCCGACAACACCGACTCGCTGATGCCCGGCAGCGCCCGGGCCAACTCCGCGAAACCGGCCGGCCCGCCCGCCAGAGTGCCCAGCAGCACCCCGTTCCACCGCTTACCGAGGAACGCGAAGGCCCGGGCCAGACCCGCGTCGCACGCGCGGGGGGCAGCACCCGCCTCGGGCCTACTCGTCATGGCCCCAGGATACGCGCTACGCTGAGCCGGCAAGGAGCTACTAAAAAGCTAGCCGCTCCGATCAGCGGAGCAGCCGCGCGAGAACGAGGACCCCATGAGCGACCTGATCACCCTGCACCCCGAGGCGCAGGCCCAACTGTTCACCGACGCCCGCACCGCCAACACCTTCACCGACGAACCCGTCACCGACGCCCAACTGCGCGCCATCTTCGAACTCGCCAAGTACCCGCCCACCGCCGCCAACACCCAGCCCCTGCGCGTGCTGTTCATCCGCGACGGCGAACCCCGCCAGCGGCTGCTCACCCACATGGCCGAAGGCAACCGCGCCAAGACCGCCGCCGCCCCCGTCGTCGCCGTCCTCGCCGCCGACACCGACTTCCACGAGTTCATCCCCCGGATCTTCCCGATCCGCCCCGAGATGCGCGACGGCCTCGCCACCGACCCCGCCGGCCGCGAACAGATGGCCCGCTTCAACGCCGGCCTGCAGATCGGCTACTGGCTGCTCGCCGTCCGCGCCGCCGGCCTCGCCGCCGGACCCATGGGCGGCTTCGACGCCGCCGGCGTCGACAAGGAATTCTTCGCCGACAGCTCCTGGAAATCCCTGCTCGTGGTCAACATCGGCAAGCCCGGCCCCGACGCCTGGTTCCCCCGACTGCCCCGCCTCGACTACGACGACGTCGTCCGCCACGCCTGACCCGCCCGCGGCGGACCACCGACGCGCCGCCCCGCCGGCGTACCCGCAGCCGCTCAACCGGCCCGCCACTGGTCGTAACCCAACTTCACCACCAACGCCACCACCACCACCAACAGCACCACCCGCACGAAGCCGGAGCCGCGCCGCAACGCCATCCGCGCGCCCAGCGCGGCTCCGGCCACGTTGCACACCGCCATCGCCGCCCCCAGCAGCCACCACACATGCCCCGTCGCCGCGAACACCACCAACGCACCCAGGTTCGTACCCGCGTTCACCACCTTCGCCATCGCCGAGGCGTGCACGAAATCCGCCCCCACCAACGCCGTGAACGCCAACACCAGGAACGTGCCCGTACCCGGACCGATCAACCCGTCGTACAGGGCGATCCCCAACCCGGCCACCCCCACCGCCACCGCCACCCGCACCCGCGTACGCCGCTCCGGACGCGCCACCACCCCCAACCGGGGCCGGGTCAGCACGAACACCGCCACCGCCAACAACACCACCAACACCACCGGCCGGTACGCCCCCGCCGGCACCGCCCCCGCCAACGCCGCACCCACCCCGGCCGTCAACACCGCCAACCCCGCCGCCGGCCCCGCCACCCGCCAGTCCAGCTTCGTCCGCCGCCCGTACGTCACCGCCGCCGTGGCCGTACCGAAGATCGCCGCCAGCTTGTTCGTGCCCAACGCCGTCGCCACCGGCACCCCCGGCGCGGCCACCAGCAACGCCGGCAACAACAGCAACCCACCCCCACCGACGACGGCGTCGACCCAACCGGCCATCGCGGCCGCAGCGAGCAGGGTCGTCAGCAACAGGGGATCGACATCCACGGGCGGCCATTCTGCCCACCCACCCCCACCCGGCCCCCACCACCACGAACCCCTGTGTCCGCCCTCACCACGCGGCCCCGACACCCCGGCCACCAGGGGAGGAGTCGGACCCCCGACGGCCCCGCAGCGCCCGCCCCCGACGCCGCCTCACCGACCCCGACGACGCCGCAACCAGATCCCCACCGCACCCAGCACCACGAACACCAGCATCGAACACACCAACACCCTGAACATCCGACAACCCTCCCACGCCCCGCCACACGCCCACCCCGGGCCGCGACAACAGCCACGACCCGGGACACAAGCGACTCAACCCCGACCCGCCGCCCGCCGCGCCGCCGCCAACGCGTTACCGAACAACATCGCCACCGTCGTCGGGCCCACCCCACCGACCCGCGGCGTGATCGCCCCCGCCACCCGCGCACACGACTCGTCCACATCCGGCAACAACCGCCGACCCTCGTACCGCACCCCACCACCGACCACCACCGCACCCGCACGCACGTGCTCCGGCCGCACGATCCCCGGCACCCCCGCCGCCGCCACCAGGATCTCCGCCCGCCGCGTGTACCGCGGCCAGTCCGCCACCCCCGTGTGCACCACCGTCACCGCCGCGTTCGCCGTCGGCCGCTTCTGCGCCAACAACATCGCCAACGGCCGACCCAACGTGGCACCCCGACCCAGCACCACCACCTCGCGACCCGCCACCGGCACCCCGTGAAACGCCAGCAAGGCCTCGATCCCCGCCGGCGTACACGGCAACGGACCCGGCAACCCCAACGCCAACCGGCCCATGTTCACCGGATGCATCCCGTCCACGTCCTTGTCCGGATCGAGAACCTGCAACGCCCGGTCGTAGTCCAGATGCCCCGGAATCGGATGCTGCAGCAACACCCCGTGCACACCCGCGTCCGCGTTGAAATCCTCCAACACCCGGTGCAGATCCGCCTGCGACGCCGACGCCGGCAGATGCACATGCGGCGACGCGAAACCCAACTCCGCCGCCTGCCGCTGCTTGATCCGGATGTACCCGGCGCTCGCGTCGTCGTCACCGACCAGCACCGTCGCCAACGACGGCGTCACCCCCGCCGCCCGCAACGCCGCCACACCCTCGGCGACCTCCGCCAGCACCCGCTGCGCCACCGGCTTGCCGGACAACACCCGAGCGGTCGTCGTACCCACAGCAGACATGCGACACCTCGCCCGCGGGAGCCCAGGCGGACGACCCCCACGACGAGCTCCCCGATGGTCGATCCCATCCCCGGTGCCGCCAGTCGCGTACCCCACCACCCTGCCACACCCCACCGCGACCGGTCACCCCACCCGGCCGCCACCCCCACCCACCAGCCCCGCCAACGCCCGGTTCGTCCGGTTCGACGCCACCGCCGCCCGCTGCTGACCCGCCGTCACCTCGATGTACGTCTGCGACGACGCCAACGACGCGTGCCCCAGCAACCGCATGATCTCCGCCGCGCTCGCCCCGTCCTCGGCCAACCGCGTCGCGAACGTGTGCCGCAGCGCGTGCAACCGCGCCCCACGCGGCACCCGGTCGCCGATGCCCGCCCGCCGATAGCAGGACTCCACCAGGTACTGCAGACCACCGCGGCGCAGCGGCTCGCCCCGCCGGTCCACCAGCAGCGGCGAGTCCGGCCGCACGCTGCGGGCACCGAACCGGCGGGCCCGGCTGTCCAGGTAGTCGGCCAACAGCCGGTCCAGGTCGGCCTCGATCGGCACCACCCGCGGCCGCCCACCCTTGCCCGCCACGTCGACCCGGCGCTCACCGGGCCGGCCCGCCAGTGACGCCACCCGCAACGCCAGCAACTCCGACAGCCGAAGTCCGGCGCACAGCGCCAGCGCGAGCACGGCCAGGTCCCGCTCCGGCCACGGGTCGCGCTGGCGGCCCTCGCCGCGGGCCACCGCCGCGAGCAGTTCCTCCGGGGTGTCGTCGCCGCGCAGCGGCTTGGGCTGGGGGAGCGGCGCGCGGGGTCGACCCACCGCGGGCATCGGGTTTCCCGGCACGACCCCCTCGGCCACCAGGAACGTGAAGAAGCTGTTCCACGTCGACCACGCCCGGTGCACCGAGGCGGCGGCGCGGGGCGCGGCGAAGCGGGCGAACGCCGCGCGCATGAGGCGGGGGGACAGGGCGATGATCGTCAACTCGTCGAGGGGGAGGGGAGGGGTGCCGTCCTCGGCCGCCAGGTGGGCGACGGCCAGCAGGTCGCGCCGGTACGCGGCGAGGGTGTGGGGGGAGGGCTTGCGGGTCGCCCGAGCCGTCAGGAACTCCTCGATCAGCGACGTCACCGCTTCGTCCTGTTTGTCGTGCATAAGGGATATTATGCAGGATTTTCGTGTTGGCGGGGGGTCTGCCGCGAGGGGAGCGGGACGGCTGGGTCGACTCGCCCGCTCACCCCGAGCCTGGTCGACAGCGAGGCGGACCTGGCCGCCGCCAACGCGTTGTGGGCGTTCGGCACCGACGCGTTGCGGATGCTGGGCCCTCCGGTGGGCACGTTCCTCGTCGCCCGGGGATGGTTCCCGGCCGCCGTCGCGCTCGCCCTCGCCGCCCAGTTGGGCGCCGCGTCGGTCGCCGCCGGGCTGCGGGTACGTGGCGTCCGGCGCCCGCCCGCCGTACCCGTGATCGGGGGCCTGCGGGACGGGTTGGCCCAGGTGGCCGGCGCGCCGCTGCTGCGCGGGCTGCTGGCTGTACTGGACGGCCAACGCCGCTCTGACCGCGCTGCTGGTGCCGTTCGTGGCGGGTCGGCACGGTTCCGGCGCGGTGGTGGGGTGGTTGGTCGCGGGGCTGGGCGTGGGCCACCTGGGCGGGGCGCTGCTGAGTCGGCGGCTGGTGCTGCGGTTCCCGGCGCGGGTATTGCTGGCGGCGGGGTACGCGGCGGTCGGCGTGGCGTTCCTGGTGCTGTTCACGGCGTCGTCGGTGGCGGCGGCGTTCCAGGCCGGTGACGCGCTCGCGGCGCTCACGGGCGCGGTGCTGGGTCCGGCCGTCGCGGTGCTGTTCGGTCTGGCCGCGGCGTTGCCCGCGTTGTGCGCTCTGTTGCTGCTGGCGGCGGTGGCGGCGCGGTTGCCGGCCGGGCGGTCGCTGCCGGTGACGAGTTGGCCTCGACCGGGCGGGAGGGGGCCGCCGATCCGTCAACTTGACATAATGTACATTATCGAATCCATGTTGGGCGGGAGAGGGTGGGTGTTCGGGCCGCGGCTAGGTCGCGGCGGCGCGGACCACGGTCGAGGAAATCGCCGCCAGTTCGGGCCGAGCCGCCATGAACAGGGTCGCGATACCCAGCGTCTCGTTCATGGCGGCCAGCCGACACTCGCCCACCGCGTCGGCAGCGTTCCGCACGCCACGGATGATCACTCCGGCTCCGTGTTGCTGGCAGTAGGCCACGGTCAGCCCGCTCCAGGCTGCGACTGTCACGTTCTCCCAGTCCGCCGGGAGGATGGCACGGATGTCCAGCGCGCGTTCCGCACCGGTCTTGGTGGGCCGCTTCTCATCGTTGATCGCGACCAGCACCGTCACGTGTTCGAACAAGCGCCGCGCCCGGTCGACGAGATCCCGATGACCGGCGGTGAAGGGGGCGAACGTTCCGGGATAGACAGCGCGGGAGCTTCGAGGATCGCCAACAGGCTCGTGAAGCATCGACAGATGCTACCTGCGGTCCGGGCGGCTCACCGCAGCCTGCTGGCGGGCCATCCATGAGGTGGCTCGCAGCCCGTACCTGATTCCGTCGTCGCCCTACGCTCCCAGATCGGTCATGCCCCACCACAGCTCAGACCGCTCGGGGTGGCTCCCCATCACCGAGAGCGGACACCAGCCCGAGGGCCTCGGCGGCGGCGCGGCCGTTGGCGTGGCTCGCGCCGTACGTGGTGACGAACGCCCGCACGCCCCGCGGGCGCCAGCTGGACGGCCAGCCCATGTCCACCACGGTGACCGGATGGTCGGCGGCCAGCGTCTCCACCAGCGCCGGTCCTCCGGCGAGCCCGCGCAGCCGGCGGCACACCACGACGATCGGCCGGCCGCCGGCGTGCTGACGTAGTTCCGCCGCGGTGGTCTGGGCAGCGACCTTGTGGATCTCCTCCACGCCGGTCAGGTGCGGGCCGAGGCCCCACGGCGTGCGGCCCTGCACGTTGGTCGAGGTGGCGAAGAGTTGCACGACAAGCGGCGTGCCCGACGGGGGTATGCCGTCCACGCGTACGGCCCGGCGCGCGACGTCGTAGCCGAGCCGGGTCGGTGGTGGCATCGGCCCGGGCGACGGGCGGGTCCAGGCGGCCAGCCGCGTGGACCGTTCCACGGCCTGTTCGAGGCGCGCGACCTGCAGTCGTCCGTCGCGGGTGGCGGTGCAGATCTCGTCGGCCACGCGTTCGACGACGGCGGCGTCCTCGGTCGCGCCGAGGCAGAGCAGGTCCGCTCCGGCGGCGAGGGCGAGCACGGCGGCGGGTCCCATGCCGCCGACGGGTGTGGAGGCGGCCTGCATCTCCAGCGCGTCGGTGATGACCGTTCCGGTGAAACGGTACTCGTCGCGGAGCAGATTGGTCAGGATGGGCCGGCTGAACGTCGCGGGGCGGTCGCCGGTCACCGCCGGGACGCGGATGTGCGCGCTCATGATCGCTTTCGCGTCGGCGGCGATGGCCGCCGCGAACGGCGGCAGGTCGCGGGTCTTGAGCACTTCGATGGGTACGTCGACGGTGGGCAGTTCGAGGTGCGAGTCGACGACTGTGGCGCCGTGCCCGGGAAAGTGTTTGGCGCAGGCGGCGACGTACGCCGCCTGCAGGCCGGTGACGGCGGCGGCGGTGTGGGCCGCCACCCGGGTCGGGTCGGTGCCGAACGAGCGGGGGCCGATCACCGGGTTGTCGGCGGCCGAGTTGACGTCGGCGACGGGTGCCAGGTCGAGGGTGATGCCGACGGCGGTGAGTTGATCGCCGATGGCGCGGTAGATGTCGCGGGTGTGGGTGAGGTCGTCGACCACGCCGAGTGCGGCGTTGCCGGGATAAGGGCTGCCGGTGGCGTGGGCCAGGCGGGTGACGTCGCCGCCCTCCTCGTCGATGGCGACGAGGACGTCGGTGTGGGCCTCGCGCAGGGCGGCGACGCAGGTGGTGAGCTGTGCGGGGTTGTCGACGTTGCGGCCGAACAGGACGTGCCCGGCCAGGCCGTCGCGGACGAGTTCCACGGCCCAGGGCGGTGGTGTGTGCCCGGGGAACGCGGCCAGGATGGTGCCGAGCGCGAGCCGGCGTAGTCCTCGGTCTGTTGCCACCGTTTCCCTTCCCCTCGGCCTCCGTTGGTGGGGATTTTTGCACTGTTTTGCCGGGTTTGGTGGGCGATTCCGGGGGCGTCAGCCGGGCAGTACCTTTCCCGGGTTCATCAGCCCGCGCGGGTCGAGCAGTTGTTTGATGCCGCGCATCAGGTCCAGTTCGTGGTGGTCCTTGTAGTCGGCGATGAGATGAACAGGTGCTTGAGGTCGTGGCCGGTGTTGTCCTTGCGCAGTGTGCGCAGTCCGTTCCAGATCCGTCCGTCGGGCAGGACGACCTCCAGTCCGAGGGTGAGGTCGCGCATGGTGCCGTAGCGCAGGACGCCGGTGCCGGATCCCGGTGATCCACCCCGTGTCACCGAAATGGGGGCATTCGGAGGACTCGGATATCCCCATGTCGCCGCCGTTGAGTCGATCACGGGTTCCGGACGGTTCGGGCCGGCCCCGCCGCAGCGGTCAGAGGCCACCGGAGACGCGCAGGACGGCGCCGGTGGTGTAGCTGGCGTCGGGGCCGAGCAGCCAGGCGATCGCGCCGGCGATCTCGTCGGGTTCCCCGGCGCGGCCCAGCGGAACGCGCCCGGCGGCGGTGTCGGGGCGGTCGGGCACGCCGGACACGGCGTGCAGGTCGGTGCGGATGATGCCGGGGGCGACGGTGTTGACGCGGATGCCGCGCGGGGCCAGTTCCTTGGCCAGACCGACGGTGAGGGTGTCGGTGGCGGCCTTGACGGCGGCGTAGTGCACGTACTCCCCCGGGCTGCCGAGGGTGGCGGCGGCGGAGGAGACGTTGACGATCGCCCCGCCGGCGCCCATCCGGCGCGCGGCGTGCTGGGCGGCCACGACGTACCCGACGAGGTTGACGTCGACGACGTGGCGCAGGTCGTCGATACGCAGGTCGGTGAAGGGGCCGATGGGGCTGGTGACGCCGGCGTTGTTGACCAGGCCGGTCAGCGGGCCGAGGTCGGCGGCGGCGTCGAACAGCCGGGGGATCTGGTCGGGGTCGGCGGTGTCGGCGGCGACGGCTGTCGCCCGGCGGCCGGCGGCGCGGATGTCGGCGACGACGCGGGCGGCGGCGTCGTGGTCGCGGCGGTAGCCGACGACGACGTCATGGCCGTCGTGGGCGAGGCGGCGGGCCGTGGCGGCGCCGATGCCGCGGCCCCCGCCGGTGACGATGGTGACTGGGCTCATCCGGGCCGCTCCCCTCCCCCTGCGGGTGTTGGCGCTGACGTTACCGGCGATGATCGACACAGCGGCGTCACAGTGGATCCCGGGCGGGGCTGATCTTCGGGGTGTCGGGGCCGGCTGGTATCAAGGCAGCAATCAGACAGGTGTACGGAAGAGGGTGGCGATGGGCGGCGGCGAGGGTTTGTCGGCGGACGAGGTGGAGGGCATCCGGGAGGCGTTGGCGGCTGGCCGGAAGCCGAAGGTGGTGTTCACCGCCTCCGCCGGGCAGATCGCCGGGCAGGTGGGTCAGGTGGTGGAGCTGACCGATCCGGCGGAGTCCGACGAGTACGTGGTGGTGCGGTTCGGCCGCGACGAGCTGCCGTTCTCCCCCGCCGACGTGGCGATCGCGCCGCGTGGGGCGGGGCGCAGGGCGGCCGAGGCGCGGCCGGAGTCGGAGGCCGAGCAGCCGCAGCCGGCTGCGGAGCCGGAGTTCGTGCTGGACACCCCGCCGAGGGTGCCGGTGGCGCGGCGGGAGGAGCCGAGGGTGGAGCAGCAGGCGGAGGCGAAGCCGGCGAAGCGGGCGGTCAAGGCGGCCAAGCCGAAGGGGCCGGCGGGGCTGACGGTGACGTTGGCGTACGCCGACGGCGAGTGGACGGTGGCCGCGCAGCAGGGCGCCAAGGCCCTGGCGAAGCCGTACGTGGTGAAGCCGGCGGAGGCGCTGAAGATGGTGGCGCTGGTGGACGTGCCGGGGGTGCAGGAGGCGGTGGAGCAGATCCTGGCCGCGGAGCGGGCGGAGGTGGAGCAGCAGGCGGAGAAGCTGCGCGCCGAGCTGGCGGAGATCGAGGCGCGGCTGGCGGAGCTGCGCGAGGCGGGCTGACCCGCGGGCGGCGCGGGGTCGCGGACCGGCGACGTCGGTTGGCTTCCCCGCGCCCGACCGGCTGGAGCCGGCGCGGCGGCAGACGGGCATCGCCGCCTGCCGCCGGATCGCCTGTCGGCTACTGCGTCACCTCGATGTGGTAGCAGTTGTTGGTGGCGCGCTCGTCGAGGAAGCGGGTCACCCGCGGGCGGATCGCGTTGACGAACAGTGGACCGTTGGTGGCGTTGAAGGCGCCGGCGCCGAGGTCGGCCACGTTGACGACGGCGGGGTCGGCGCAGTGGCGGGAGACGTTCTGCGGGCCCTGATCGTTGATTTCCTGTTCCATGGCGGCGCGGATGGTGGCGGCGTTGGCCAGGATCTGCGCCCGGGTCATCCCCTGGGTCTGCTGGACGAAGGTGTTGACGACCGCGTCGCCGGGCGCGGCGTAGAGCGCCAACTGGTTGGCGACGTTGACGCTCACCGGGTTGGCCGCGTTGGTGAGGTTCTGGAACATCGCCCGCGCCTGGTCGGCGGGAGTGCGCGCGGTGCTGGTGATGGTGACGGTGCGCTGGCCGGCGGCGCGCAGGCTGTCCTTGACGATGTCGATGGTGGCCGCGCTCACCGCGGTGGCGTTGGCGTTGGCGCCGAAGGCGACCTGCACGTCGGCCAGGGCGCCCACCCGGCTGGGGCTGGCCACGGCGATCAGGTGGGTGACGCCGGCCGGGTTGTCGGCCAGCAGGTTCCCGGCGATGCGGATCGGCCCGTGCTGGCCGGCGGTGGTGCCCGCCGGCACGGAGTGGCTGAAGACGGGCGTCCCGAGCCGGTTGGCGTGGCCGGGCCCGTTGGCCCAGTACACGTCGATGGTGGCGGCCTGCTTGAGGTCGCCGTTGTCCACCGTGTAGCGCAGGTCCATGCCGCCGGCGGTGTTGTTCCAGGCCAGGCTCGGCTGGATCTGGTCGCGTACCTCCTCGACGAAGTCGACGACGACCTGGGAGTCGAACAGGTCGTCGGCGACGTTGGCCACGCCCAGGTCGACCTGGATGGTGTCGCCGGCCTTGTCCACGGGCAGGGTGAGTTCCCGCCAGCCGGTGGCGCCGCTGCCGTAGTCGAACTGGCCCAGGCCCAGGCCGTTCATCGAATGTCTTCCGTGGAAACCCCCGGCTTTAGCCGTGGGGAGGAAACGGAACCCCTGCGGAGCAGGTCAGGGATAGCCCATTCGCCGC
>NZ_JBICUP010000035.1:0-77221 GCF_043198215.1 Micromonospora sp. NPDC048830 | reverse complement strand
ACGTAGACCGGCATAGCTACAAAGCCACCATCGCGATCGACATCATCACAAACCATTGCGAAACACCCGCCGGACCTTAACCGAGCGGCGTTGGGCCTAGTGGGCCGGGGAGAAGTCCGGCACCCACATGCTGTTGTTGTCCTCGTGCGGCAGGCTCGCCGGGTCCGGGATGTTGTTGTGCCGCGGCCCGTTCTGCACCGTGCCGGGGACGCAGGTGCGGTCCTCGAACACCGTCTTCGGGACCATCACGTCGGTGAAGTCGTCGTTGGCCTGGTCGTTGAACTCCACCAGCAGGGTCAGCAGCTTCGCGTGCTGTGTGGCCGGCGCCTGCTTGATCTGCCGGGGGCTCTCGCCCGTCTTGATCGACTGGGCCTCGAGCTTCGCCAGCTGCCGCGCCGTCACCGGGTTGCCACCGGCGAACTTGCGGTCGTACGCCCGCGCCTCGTCCGCGGCCGCGGTGTAGACGCCGTCGGCGCCCTTCACCTCCTTACCCGCGGTGTCCGGCTGCACCTCCGGCTCGGCGTAGTTGATGTAGTGCTCGTCCGCACCGATGATCGCCCGGGGACTGGACGTCTCGGCCGACGCGGTGCCGGTCACGGTCAGTGACGTGGCCGCGAGGGCGATGGCGGGCAGCGCGACGAGTAGGCGTCGGCGTGACCCGTTTCGGGGATTGGTGTGCATGCCGCTCCGTTCTCGGGCATGGGAGAGGAAACCGTCCGGCCGTACGCCGCAACGACGACTGTCAACCGGCCGATGCGGCTGAACCTAGAACAGAACGATTCCAACCAACAGGGGCGAGCGTCCCCTGTGTCCGTTCAGGCCGGTCCGCCTCCACCGACCGTCTGACGGGTCGTGGTCACCGTCCGTCGTCGTACCCCGGATAAAAAGAACGGTGGGTGACGGTCCGCGCGGACCGTCACCCACCGAGGGGGTACGCCTGGCGTCAGTCCTCGTCGGACTTCCCGCCGGACATGCCGGAGGAGATCAGGTCCATGACCGAGGAGTCCTGGAGCGTGGTGACGTCGCCCAGCGACCGGTTCTCCGCCACGTCCCGCAGCAGCCGGCGCATGATCTTGCCGGAGCGGGTCTTCGGCAGCTCCGGCACCAGCATGATCTGCCGGGGCTTGGCGATCGGGCCGAGCGTCTTCGCGACGTGGTTACGCAGGTCGGCGATGAGCTTCTCGCCCGCCTCGCCGGCGGTGTCCACGTTCCCGCGCGGGATGGTGAACGCCACGATCGCCTGCCCGGTGGTCGGGTCGGTGGCGCCCACCACCGCCGCCTCCGCCACCGACGGGTGGCTGACGAGCGCCGACTCCACCTCCGTCGTGGAGATGTTGTGCCCGGACACCAGCATCACGTCGTCGACCCGGCCGAGCAGCCAGACGTGCCCGTCGTCGTCCTTCTTGGCCCCGTCCCCGGCGAAGTAGACCCACTCGCCGCCGCCGCTTCCGGCGCCCGCCCCGAACCGGGACCAGTACGTCTCGAGGAACCGGTTGTCGTCGCCCCAGATGGTGCGCAGCATCGACGGCCACGGCTCGCCCAGCACCAGGTAACCGCCGCCGCCGTTGGGCACCGACTGCCCCTGGTCGTCCACCACGTCGGCCACGATGCCCGGCAGCGGCGTCATCGCCGAGCCCGGCTTGGCCTCGGTGACACCGGGCAGCGGCGAGATCATGACGGCCCCGGTCTCGGTCTGCCACCAGGTGTCGACGATCGGCAGCCGGCCCCGGCCGACGTGCTGGCGGTACCACATCCACGCCTCCGGGTTGATCGGCTCGCCGACGCTGCCCAGCAGGCGCAGCGAGGACAGGTCGTACCCGGCCGGGATGTCCTCGCCCCACTTCATCATCGTGCGGATCAGCGTCGGCGCGGTGTACAGGATGCTCACCTTGTACTTGTCGACGATCTCCCAGAACCGGCCCTTGTGCGGCGTGTCCGGGGTGCCCTCGTACATCACCTGGGTGGCGCCGTTGGAGAGCGGGCCGTACACGATGTAGGAGTGGCCGGTCACCCAGCCGATGTCGGCCGTGCACCAGTAGACATCGGTCTCCGGCTTCAGGTCGAACACGGCGTGCGTCGTGTACGACGTCTGGGTCAGGTAGCCGCCGGTGGTGTGCAGGATGCCCTTCGGCCGGGCCGTGGTGCCGCTGGTGTAGAGGATGAACAGCGGGTGCTCGGCGTCGAACGGCTGCGCGGCGTGCTCCGGCGACGCCTGCTCCACCGTCTCGTGCCACCAGCGGTCCCTGCCCGACCAGGCGACCTCCTCGCCGGTGCGGCGGACGACCAGCACGTGCTCCACCGACGGGCAGTTCGCCACCGCCTCGTCCACGGTCGGCTTCAGCGCGGACGGCTTGCCCCGCCGGTACCCACCGTCGGCGGTGATGACCACCTTGGCGGTGGCGTCCTGGATCCGGTTGGTCAGCGCGTCGACGGAGAAGCCGCCGAACACCACGCTGTGGGTGGCGCCGATCCGGGCGCAGGCCAGCATGGCCACCGCCGCCTCCGGGACCATCGGCAGGTAGATCGCCACCCGGTCGCCGGCCGTCACACCCAGCTCGGTGAGCGCGTTCGCGGCCTGGCAGGTCAGCTTGTGCAGGTCGGCGTAGGTCAGGGTGCGGGTGTCGCCCGGCTCGCCCTCCCAGTGGATGGCCACCCGGTCGCCATGGCCGGCCTCGACGTGCCGGTCCAGGCAGTTGTACGCCACGTTGAGCTGCCCGCCGACGAACCACTTTGCGAACGGCGGGTTCGACCAGTCGAGCACCTCGTCCCACTGCCGGGCCCAGGTCAGCCGGCCGGCCTGCTCCGCCCAGAAGCCGAGCCGGTCCGCGGCGGCCTCCGCGTACGCGTCGGCGGTGACGTTGGCCTTCGCGGCGAGTTCGGCCGGGGGCGGGAACTGCCGGGTCTCGTTCAGCAGATTGGCCAGTGCCTCGCTCATGCCGTGACTCCTCGTCGCTTTCGTGACCTGCATCTCCTACCCTCGCAGAGGTTAGTCCCGCCGGCTGCGCCCCCGCGACACCTCCCGGACTCCGTCCGCGCCGAGCGGCCCCCGCCGCGCGCCGAGCTGCAAGAAACTGCCCTGCCGTGGGGCAGGGGAACCCTCCGCACCGCGACGACCTGGGGCGGCGGGATGGTCCGCGAACCGATCCGGGCGGCTGGCGGCCGGCCGGGCCACGCGGGCCGTTAGCGTGGCCGGGTGACCAACGATCCGCTCGCCCCGCTGCTCGCGCTCGCCGACATCGCCCCCGCCGTCGAGCGGGCCCGCGATCGGGCCGACCAGGCGATGCGGCACCGCGCGCTGCGCCGGCACGGCGGCCAGGTCGCGGCCGAGGTCAGCCTCCGGTCCGCGGTGGCCAGCGCCGCCCTGGAGGGGTACGCCCACGAGCGCGAGGCCGTACGGGCCGGCACGGTCACCGACCCGGTGCTCCAGGGGACGCTGCGGGTGGCCGGGGCGCTGCCCGGGCTGGCCGACCGCTGGCAGCAGGCGCCCCGACAGGTCCTCGCCCGGCTGCACGTGCTCGCCGCGCGCGACGTCGTACCCGGGGAGGAGCTGGGGCGGCCGGTGGCCGACCCGGCGGTCGGCGCGCGGCTGGACGGGCTGGCCGGCCTGGTCGCCGGCGGCACGAAGGTCTCCCCGCTGGTGCTGGCCGCGGTCGTGCATGGCGAGCTGCTGGCGCTGCGGCCGTTCGCCGGGCCGTCGGGCGTGGTGGCCCGGGGCGCCGCCCGGCTCGTGCTGATCGCCACCGGGTTCGACCCGCGCGGCCTGATCGGCGTCGACGTCGGCCACCACGAGCGGGAACCCGAGTACGTCGGCTCGGCCGGCGCGTTCGTCACCGGCACCCCGGACGGCCTGCGCTCCTGGCTGCGCCACTACATGGCGTCCGTGGAACTCGCCGCCGACCAGCTCACCGCCGTCGGCGACGAGATCCTCGCCGCCGCCTGACCGGCTGCCCCTGCCTGATCGGGTTGAGCGGCTGCCCCCGGCCTGCCGCGGCGGATCAGCCTGCCCGCCGCGGGGCGTCCCCCGAGGTCGGTGATCAGGAGGAGGCGGTGTTGACGCGGCTGCGGGTGCGACGGTGCCGGCCGTACCAGGCGATGCCGATGGCCACCCCCACGCCCACGCCCAGGGCCGCGGCGGCGACCGGGACGGCGGGACGCTCCCGCAGCCGGCGGCCCAGCGGGATCGGATGCCGGAACTCCAGGACCGGCCACGAGTTCTCGCTCGCCAGCTTGCGCAGCGCCCGGTCCGGGTTGACGACGGTCGGATGGCCCACGCACTCCAGCAGGGGCCGGTCGCTGACCGAGTCCGAGTACGCGTACGAGTCGGCGAGGTCATAGTCGCGGAGCTTCGCCAGCTCGCTGACCGCCTCGACCTTGCTCGGGCCGGCGGCGTAGAACTCCACCCGACCGCTGTAGCGGCCGTCCTCCACCGCCATCCGGGTGGCGATCACGTCGGTCACCCCGAGCAGCTCGCCGATCGGCCGGACCATCTCCTCGCCGGAGGCGGAGACCAGCACGACGTCCCGGCCGGCGGCCTGGTGCTCCTCGATCAGGGCGGCCGCCTCGGCGTACACGTAGGGGTTGATCAGCTCGTGCAGCGTCTCCGAGACGATCTGGCGGACCTGCTCCACCTTCCAGCCCTTGCAGAGCGTGGCGAGATAGTCCCTGGTCTTGGCCATGGTCTGCTCGTCCGTGCCGCCCAGCCGGAACATCAGCTGCGCGTACGCGGACTTCACCACGTCCCGCCGGGTGATCAACCCATCCCGGTAGAACGGCCGCCCGAACGCCAAGGCGCTGGACTTGGCGATGACGGTCTTGTCCAGATCGAAAAAAGCGGCACTTCGGCCCACGGCGCGAAAGTCTAGCCCGATGGTCTATCGTCGGCGGGTGCCTGGGGTACGGAGTGTGGAGTACCCCTTACCACCCCTGCCCTGAGTGACGTTGGTCACACTCTCCGAACACGATTTCGCGGGGAGTGGAGGCGGCGGTACTCGACGTATACCGGTCCGCTCAGGCATGCTTGGCTTACGACGAGTATTCATGTGCAGGCCCTCGGCGGTTGCACCCCCCGTGACCGCTGAGTGGGTTCGGCTCAACCCCCCCGGAGCCGAACCACCCGACGACCCCCGTCTCCCCCCGACGGGGGTCGTCCCTATGCCTGCTGAACGCCCCGCCGCAGGTCACAGGCCCTCCTCGTCCTCGTCCAACGCGCTCTCCGAGGGTGTTTCCTCGTCCAGAGGCAGCAGAGAGGCAGCAGAGCTGTCGAAGGCAGCCAGGACGCGGGCGGCGTAGTCGTCCGGGGTGTGCGTGTAACGGTTCAGCGTCGTTGACGCCTGCTCGTGCCCCATGACCCGCTGCACCAGGTTGACCGGGACGCCGTCGGTTACCAACCAGGTGGCGTAGGCGTGCCGCAGGTCGTGGAACCGCATCCCGCCAACCGCCTTGGTCGCCACGCAGGCGACCGCTTCCCGCTCGGTGGTGAACTCCGCTGACCACTCGATGCCCTCCCGGTCGGGCCAGACCGCGCGGTACCGATGCGGGCCGGTGTTGACGACCTGGCCGAGCAGGCCGGCGCGGACCAGCGAGGGCAGCCAGACCCGCCGACGGAAGTTGGACCGGCGAAGCGGGCGCCCAACCCGGTCGCGGAACACTAGGGTTCGCGGGTCCGGCTTGCCAGCCTCGGTGAGCAGCTGGCGCAGCGCGGCCACCAGGAAATCAGGCAGCGGCACCGTTCGGACGCCGGCACGGCTCTTCGGGTACGGACGGAGCAGGATGCCGCCGTGGGTCTCCTCGGCGACCTGGACCACGCGCAGCAAGGCCCGGTCGAGGTCGACCGATGACCAGGTGAGCCCGGCGCACTCACCCCACCGCAGGCCAGCGCCGGCAGCGGCGCAAACGATCGCACGATGGCGGGGCGGCACGGCCGGGAGCAGCTTGCCGAAGAAATCTTCCCGGCTGATCGTGACCGGCTTGACGTCCCGCGATCGGTCCCGAGGGAGCCTCACACCCTCCGCCGGGTTGGTGGCGATCAGCCGCGCCTGAACGGCCGTGCGGAGGATCATCGACAGCAGCTGGTAGCACTTGGCGACCGTGGTGGGAGCGAGCTGCCGGCTCAGGCCCGTCACCCACTCCTGCACAGACATGAAGTCGACCTTCCCGAGCGGCCAGTCACCCCACTTCGGCAGGAGATGGGCCCGGAGCATGGACACGGTCCGTTCGGTGGTGCGCGCCTCGACAGTCCGGGTCGCTAGCCACTGCTGGGCGAAGTCACCGAACCGGGTCCGGCCGGCGTGCGGGTTGACGTAGGTGCCCCGGTTGAGGGTGCCCTCGACATCCGCGAGGAAGGCATTGGCCTCCCGCTTGGTGCGGAAGCTCTTGGACTTCTGCTTGCCGGCGGGGTCGCGCCAGCAGGCGCGGAAGGTGCCGGCCGGAGTCTTGCGGACGAAGCCCATTCAGCGCCTCCGTCCGTGGTCGGTGCCGGTGGCGGCCGGCTCGTTGATGCCGTCGAGCCAGGCATGGAAGCGGGCACGGGGGATCAGCCAGCGGCCACCGAGGCGGGTCGCCGGGATGGTGCCGTCGCGGACGAGGGCGTAGGTGCTCCCGAGCGAGATGCCGAGCAGCTTGGCGACCTCCTGGACGGTGTAGGTGACGGGCTCGATGACGCTTCCGGTGGCACGCGGTACGAGCCGGACGACGGGGTTGCTGCGAGCGGTGACGCTCATGAGAGGTGACCTCCTCAGGTCGGATCAGGCGGCAGCCGGCACGGTGCCGGCCGGGGTAGTGGCGTGTTCGTGGGCGAGTTCTTCGCGGCCGGTGGCTCGTCGCTCTCGCGCCATGGCGGCAGCGGTGTTGGCGAGCAGGGCGTCTCCGGTGGTGTGCCAGCCGACGCCGGCGAAGGTGAGGGTGCCGACGATGAGCGTGGTTACCTCGTCGCGCTGCTCGACGGGTGGGCCGGCGGCGGTGGGGTGCTCGTGGGCGTGGTCCTCGTGCCTGCGGTACGCGATGCGGGTGTCGCGTAGGAGTTGGAAGGTCACCGAGTAGCGGCGGCCTTTGGTGAGGAAGTGGCCGCCGAAGCCGAGCATGTGCGCCCAGCGGCGCAGCCGGGCGTACGGGTTGGCCGTCGCGGGTTTCGTCGGTTCGGTGTCAAGGGCGGCTTGACGCTCGGCGACGCAGACGGGGCAGGCGGCGTAGCGGGTGTGGAGGCCGCAATCGGGGCACTCCCAGCGATCGACGAAGCCGGGCGTGGGTCGCGGGTCGCGGGGCCGCTCGGACAGCGGGACGGGTGTGCCGGTGGGTCGTCCGATGCGCCAGCAGGCGTCGATGAGGCGGGCGGTGTGGTCGCCGTCGGGGTCGGCGTAGTCGCCGATGGTGTCCGCAGTCAGGCGGGTGGAGGTGTGCCCGGTGGCCTCGGTGCTTTTGGTGGCGTACTTGGCAAGGTAGCCGGCGACCATGCCATCGGTGACCTCACCGCTGCCGTCGGTGGCGATCGGTTCGAGGTCGACCTGCTCTCCCCAGGCGATCGGCCACCCGTCGGGCCGGTCGGGGTGGTCCGGGGTGTGGAACGCGATCTGGGCGGCGGCGTGGCGGAGCGCGTCGACGAGGTCGGCGACGGTGAACCCGGCCGGTGGGGGGACGACCGTGTCGGGGTCGTCGGGGTTGACGCCGTCGAGGCGGGCGATAGCGTGGAAGTGGACCGCTCCTCGGGCTTGGAGTTCGGCGACCTTCCCGGGTGACAGACGGACCGGGGGGACCTTGCGGGTCTTGCCGGAAGCGGTGACGATCTCGACGCGGGGGATGCCGCGTCGGCGGGCGAGCTTGGCCAGCCACCGTTCCGCGGCTTGCTTCGTCCGGTGCCACAACTCGCCCGAGAACAGGTTCCACACCACCTGGTGGTCGTGGTCGTAGCAGTCCAGGCACAACGGCCGGCCGAGCACGGTGTCACCGGCCTCGTGTCGGGCCCAGCAGACCGAGGGCCGGCCGTGGGGGCAGAGGCCGGCGGTCGGGTCGGTGGCGCGGCGGGCGTGGCACGGCTCGGCGCGGCAGTCGCAGCGCTTCCGATTGGCGCAGGTGTGCCGCTTGACCACTCGGGCGTGGACCGGGCCGAACGAGGGCGCGGTGAACGTGGCGAACACGGCCGGATGCTCGGCGACCGACTCCGGTACGCCCTTGCCGCCGACGAGGCCAGCGCGCAGGAGTTGGAACGCGTCGCGCTGGTAGGTCTGCGCGCAGGACGGGCAGACGGTGGCCCGGCGGTTGCCGCAGGCGGTGTAGATGACCGAGTCCGGCATCCCGTCGGTGTGCCGCTCACCGAGCACGCGGCCGGTAGCCGGGTCGACGGTGAGCAGTTGCCCGGCCAACCGGATCGGGCGAGTGCAGCCGCCAGCGGCCCGGACGTGCTCGATCCAGCCGAAGTAGTCGGGTTGGGTGGCGCGTTCGAAGGCGGAGCCAGCGGCGGTGTAGGCGTAGACGGGTGGGATGGTGTCGGCGTTCGAGCCCACACCCCGGGCCGAGGCACGGGGTGTGAGGTCCAGCGTCGACGCCATCAAGCCGCAGCCCCAGGGTTGTGGGTGCGGGTGGTGATGGTGCGTTCGGTGACGATGATCCGGCAGGCGCCGCACTGGCGCGTGGCCGGCTCGTGCCGGTGGCACGGGATCTGGACGGTCTGTCCGCCGCAGCGGACGGTGACCGGTGCCCGGCAAGGCCCGCCGGGAATGACGTCGACGAGGACGCGGCGGGTGTCGTACGGGTGCGGCTCAGGTTCGCCGGGGCAGGTGTGCAGGATGTGCACGACGTCGACGGCGTGGATGGTCATCGGGCACCACCGCCGATGGTGGTGAGGAGGTGGCCGGCGGCGGCCGGGGTGATGTCGAGCCGGTCGGCCAGCTCGACCGGCGTGATCGGCGTTCCGGTGGATTGCTCGTGCTGCACGGCGGCGAAGCGGGCCATGGGCAGCAGGTGGGTGGGGACGTCGACCGGCTCGACGGCCGGCACGGTGACGGGCTCCGGCTCGACGACCGGCACGGGGGCCGGCTCGGCGGCCGGGGTCGGGGCCGCTTCGGGGGCGTGGGTGATGGCGGCCGGCGGTGCCGGCTCGGTGACCTGTTCGGCCACCTGGACGCGGATCGGCTCGACCGGCTCGGCGGCCGGCGTCGTGTCCTCGGTGGCAGCGGGTGCCGGGGCGAGGACGAGCTTTACCAGGGCCATGAACGCCAGGGCGGGCACGGCCGAAAGCAGCCATCCGGACGGGCCGGGTTTGGCGACGGCGAGTTGTGCGGCGAGGGAGAGGCCGGCGGCGGCGATGAGCAGGAACAGCGGGTAGCCGATGGGTGCGCCGTTGCGGCGGCGTCGGCGGATCGTCAAGAGTGCGGCGATGGGGACGAGTTCGGAGATGACGGCGTTGGCCCAGCCGAACCACTCCCCGGTGCCCGTGGGGGAGTTGGCGAGGGTCCAGTCCTTGACGTGGGTGAAGGAGGCGGCTCCGGCAAAGCCGGCGACGGTGAGCAGGATGAGGACCAGGACGACGCCCTCGGTCCGGGTACCCCGGGTGGTGTGGTTAGCGCGGGTCACGGCCGCTCACCTCCCGGCCGGTGGTGGTGTCGGTGCGCTGCTCAGCGAGCAGACCGACCAGGCCACCCCGGATCGCGTTGCAGGTGGGGCAGTTGTCGCCGGCGGCGACGGTGCAGTCGGTGAGGTGGGCGCGGTGAATGAGGCGGATCGACTCGGCGTAGTAGCCGGCGAGGAACGCGTGGAAGGCCAGCCGGCCATCGTCGGCGAAGTCACCGGCGACGGTGGTGACGACATAGTCGTCGGGAGTCATCCGCTGGTCGGCGGCGGCGTTCGTGGCGTGGGTGGTCATCGGGTACCTCCGTGGCAGTCGAGGCAGCAGCCGTAGCGGCGGGGGATGTAGTAGGGCTGGACGAGGCCGCAGACACCGCAGGTGCGGCGGGCGCGAAGGGCTTTGACGATGGCCTCCCGCTGGGCGGCCGTAGCGACCCGCTTGGGTGCGGCGAGGTCGAGTCGGTAGAGGTAGGCGACGCGCTTGCCGCGCCGCCAGGTGATCTGGGCGACCGGGTCGTGTCCGCCCGGGCGGAGGCCGGCGGCGCGGAGTTGGCGGCGGGTGGCCAGGCCGGTAGGTGCCATCCGGTAGGCGAAGGTCGGGAAGCCGGCCGGGGCCGGGTTGGCGGTGGAGGTCATGCGTGGCCTCCCCAGCGCTGCTGGGCGGCCTGCCGGCTGATGCCGAGGCGGGAGCCGATTTCGGCCCACGAGTAGCCGAAGGCCCGTAGGCCGATGACGGCTTCACCGATCGCGTCGTCGATGACGGTGGAGAGGGCGACGAGGTCGCGGAGGGCTTCGACGTCGCCGGTGGCGACGCGGCGGCCGTGGGCGCGGATGATGCGGCGGGCGAAGGCGGCGAACTCGTCGTTCTCGACGATTTCCCGACGCCGCTGCGTCGGGCGGATAGGCGTCAAGGTCTTCTTGACGGTGCTCATCAGTTCTCGCCTCCCTCGGTGTGGAGGTGGTCCCACTCGTCAGCGGCCGTCTCAAGGGCCGTAATGACGTCCTCGGCGGTGCGGCCGGGGTCGTCGTTCCACGAGAAGGGGGAGGTGTGCTCGTCGATGAGGAAGCCGTCCTCGTCGATGGCGCAGATGGGCTCGTGGTCGTCGAGGTAGGCGGTGAAGACACCGACGGTCTGGCGGAAGACGATCTGAGTGTCGAAGTCGAGGCCGTAGAAGTGGTCGGCGCGGCGGCCGGCGCAGGCCATGCCAATGGCCCCGACGGCGCAGGCCGGCGGGGTCGGGGTGTCGGTGGTGTTGGCGTAGTAGGTGCCCTGGTGCCAGCCGTGCCGGCGCAGGTAGAGGGCAGCCATCCGGAACAGGTCAGCGGTAGTGACCGTTCCGGTGGTGGGCGGATTCTGGGTAGCCTTCACGGCAACCACGTCCTTTCGAGGGCGGTTGGTGGAGGTCGGCGGAACCGGTCTGCTTTCCACGGCGTGAGCCGGTTCCGTCGACTGCTATCGGGTCCGTAGCCGCAGGTAGCGGCGGTGGCGGGTGTCGTCGCCGCCCATCGGGGTCGGCGCGGAGACGAAGACGAGTCGGCCGGTGCGGTTAGCGGCGTCGATCATCACGGCCAGGTCCTCGGCAGGGCCGACGATCCACAGTTCGGTGAACTGGGCGGCCCGCTGGTTGTTCGCCCGGGCGTGGGCGCGTTCGCGGGTGGTCATGCCGCGATCCCCCAATCCAGCCGAGAACCGGCCGATAAGCGGGTGGGGCGGCGGATCCAGGCCGCGTAGTCGGCAATGCCGGCGATCTGAGCGTCAGACAGGTACGCCACCTTGATGCGGCGAGGAACGCCGCCCTCAGCGATGAGGTAGGCCGCGCCCTGGTTGGTGGGCTGGATGTCGGTGGCCGAATAGCCCTGTTCGGCCCAGCCGTGGCCGAGGACGATGTTCGAGCTGTTGGGGGTGGTGCAGCGGAACGCGGCCCGGTAGCCGAACAGGTCCCGCAGGCTGGTGGGGATGATGTCGAACGACGGCCGCTGAGTCGCGGCCACGACCGGGATGCCGGCGGCGCGGCCCCGTGCGACCAGGTCCCGCAGGAGGGCGACGAACTCCTCTTGCTCCTGCTTGGTGCCGATGGTGGCGGAGTAGAAGGCGATCTCGTCGACCAGGACCGTGATGACCGAGAGCCCGTCGAGGGCGGTCACCTTGCGGCGCCCGTGCGCGCGCAGCCAGGCGTACCGGTTGTTCATCACCTGCTGGAGCCGCTTGAGGACGTCGAGGGCGGCGGTGATGTCGGGGCCGATGAACGCATCGGCGCAGTCCTCCCACTGCCCCAGCTCGACGAGCTTGCCGTCGAGCAGCACCAGCCGGGAGTCGACGGACAGGGCGGCGTGGGCGGCGATGGTGTTGAGGAGGCCGGACTTGCCTCCGCCGGGTTCACCGCCGGCGAGGAGGTTGCGGTAGGCGAGGGTGATGTTCACGTGCTGACCGAACTCGTCGATGCCGACGAAGATGGGGTCGAACATCGACAGGCCAGGCCCCACCGGAACACCGGCAGACGGGGCAGCGGTCGTGGTGGTCATGGGTTGGCCCTCCTTGGCTGTTGGTGGGCGCGGGAAGCCACACGAACGAGCCGCAATGGCTTCCCGCGTCCTGGTGAAGTGGTGGGGTTGGGATCAGATCCAGTCGGTGACGTCGTCGGCGTCCGGCGACGGGGAAGCCGCGGGCTTGCTGCCGTTGGCAGACGGCGCAGCCTTCTTGGGCTGCGTCGGGAGGGTGATGGTGGGGGTGTCGACGTCGGGCAGGTCCAGAGCCGTCGGCACGGGGGCCGGCGGGCGCTCGGTTGTCGGGGTGTCGGGGTTGATGACGTCGACCAGCGGGGAACCGACCTGGGCGGTCAGCACCTCACGGCGCTTGATGTCGAACCGCAGGTACGCGGCGTTGCCGTCGGCGGCACGCTCGACCAGGGCGGTGGAGGCGTGGCAGGCGACCGCGATCCGGTCGAGACGGCCCTCCAGGTCGGCCGAGGAGAGGCCGGGGCGTAGGTAGACCCAGACCCGCTCACCGACCGGAGTCGGACGGGCCCACACGATCAGTGGGAGGGTGCCGGACTGGTTGGCGATGATGAACTGCCGGAAGCAGGTCCGCAGCCGATGCCTGACGATGAGGCACCAGGTCCAGGCGACGATGGCGCGGCGGGACACCGGCACGGCAGCCGGGACGCCGACGACCAGGGCGACGATGACAAGGGTGACCGGGGTCGGAGTGTGGTTGGCGACCTGCACCCAGAAGGTGATGACCCCGGTGGTGATGACGATCTCGGGAAGCCACCACCACAGCAGCCGCAGCACCGGCCAGATACGCACCAGCACCCAGGCGATACCGCCGACGGGTACGCCGATCAGGACGCCCAGGAACAGGGCGATGATCGGGTGCATGTAGGAAGCGGCCACCACGGCCGACAGAAGGCCGACGATGACCGCCGTGAGGATGAACGCCAACCGGGCGTTACGCGCCGAGGAACGGTGAACTCTGGCCTCGATGACCGTCACCGTCCCGTGGGACTTCCGCCCGAAGACGCGGGCAGGGTTAGACTTGGACATGACACGTCCTCCCAGGTAATGGGCTGGATGGGTTGGAAGAGCACGGGGTCGGCAGGTGTAGGAGCCAGTACCGGCCCCGCGCTCGAAAACTCGTCAGGAACGATGCGGGCGGGCGAGCTTGCGGGTTCCGATGATGGAACCGCTCAGATCCCGAACCGTGTCATGCGGCACCAGCAGATCGGCGCGCTCCACCGCCGCCAGTCCCACGACCAGCGACACCAGGTAGAACACACCCTCGACCGGCTCCGGCAGCGCGGTCACGCCGCCACCACCGGTACCGAACGCGACTTGCTCGACCGGAATCCCGAGACCGAGGTCATCGACCCCGACAACGGACTGGCCGAGCCGCGCCGGCTGGTGCTGCGCCGACGGCGAGATAACCCGCAACGGCAGGACCGAACCCGGCTCGATCCGATCGGGCGTGTCGACCGAGTAGACGGCCACCGGGTGCGGGGTCAGGTTGACGAGTTGCATCTGAATACCTCCCGTACGGAGCAGATGGGTTGGAGAACGTGGGGCGGGGTCGGCAGGTGTAGGAGCCAGTACCGACCCCGCGCCACAATTCGGTGAGGGCAACCACGGGTTGCCAGGGCCGGGAGCGTAGGAGCCAGAAACACTCCCGGAGCGGATGGAGCAGATTCAGCGGACCTCAGGCCGCTTCGCGTAGAACGCAGGAGACACCGCAGGCTTCACACAGCACACTGTGCGAAGGACTTACTTGGCCGCCGACGTACCAGCCTTCGGCTTCAGCGAGATCGCACGGAACGCGACGCCGTTACGCCCGTTGGTCGCCCACGGAATGGCCTCCAACTGCTCGACCTCGATGAGCTGCCCCACCATCACACTCGGCTTCTCACCCGCCGTGGTGATGGTGATGACCTCACCGCCCGTCTCGTCGAGAACGAAGACCTGGGTCGACCACATGAGCCGGCCCGTTCCCTTCTCCGACCGCTGATTGCCGTTCTGGTCGTTCTTCGGCTCCGGGTCCTTCGACACCGTCACCTGCTTCGCCTTGGTGTCCACGTACAGCTTCACGGATACCTCCGAGGGTCATGAGCGCGTCCCCTTTGGACGACTGCCCGATGAGAGAACCCTAACAGTTGGTTGCACAGCATCGCAACTGTTAGGCACGCGCCGCGTGAAATGGGCTTTCGACCAGCGGATACGCGCGCGGACGCCTGTTAGGCAACTGGTAGGGTTTGGTAGTGGCTGGATCTACCGAGAAGACGGGCCCGGCGTCGTCCCGTCCCCGATTGACCAGGGGCGAGTCCGTGGCGCAGCAGATCGCCCGGCACGTCCGCAACGAGATTTCGGCCGGGGTGTGGCGAGACGGCGACGTGTTGCCGTCAAGTCGTGAGATGGCGGCCGAGTGGAACACAAGCCCGTTCACCATCACCTCGGCGATGAAGCTGCTTGAGGCGGAGGGCTTCATCGAGAGCCAGTCCCGCTCGAAGCGGCTCGTGCGCGTACCGAACCAGGAGCGCCGCGGTCCGGTGCGGCTGCCGAAGCCGCGTGTGGTGCTTGTCGGCGGGTACGCCGGCAGCGGCAAGACCGAGCTGGGTCGAATCCTGGCGCGTGCCACCGGGTGGCCGATGCTCGACAAGGACACCCTGACCCGGCCCGTCGTCGAGGCCGCGTTGGAGATTCTGGGCCAGTCCCCGCACGACCGGGAGTCAGACGCCTACCTCAAGCTTGTCCGTCCTCGGGAGTACGAGGCGCTGAGCAGTGCTGCGGAAGAGAACGTGCAATGCGGCAACAGCGTCATCATGACGGCCCCCTTCGTCGCCGAATTCCGGGACCCGCAGTGGTTGGAACGGACGAGAGCGCGGTTCGAGGGAATGGGTGCCTCGGTCAGCGTTGTGTGGGTGTACTGCGACCCGGAGACGATGAACTTCTACCTGCGCAAGCGCGGAGCGGCGCGAGACGCGGCGAAGCTTGCCGACTGGACGGGCTACCTTGGTCTGATCGACACTGGCTTTCGACCGTCTGTCGAGCACACGGTGGTCGACAACTGCGCGTCAGCCGTATCGTTGCAGGCCCAGGCCGACGCACTCGTCAAGTCACTGATGGGGTTGGAGCTCGACTGATGCGAGGCGTGATCCTCTACGGTCCGCCAGCCTCAGGCAAGGACACGGTGACCACCGCCCTGCACCAGCTCGACAGCCGTTACCGGCAGTTCCAGCGACTCAAGGCCGGACCAGGACGCACTGTGGGCTACCGGATGGCCACCGAGGATGAGGTGGCAGGGCTCCACGCGTCAGGGCTCGTGGTGTGGGAGAACCGTCGATATGGTGCCGTGTACGTCGTCGACGCACCAGGACTTCGCCAACAGCTTGAGCAAGCCGTCCCCGTCGTGCATCTCGGCCAACTCGACGCGATCGACGCCGTGCAGCGCGCCTTCCCCGACGTGCGATGGACCGTTGTAGCTCTCACCTGTCCCCGCGACGTAGCCGTACAGCGGATCATCCAGCGACAGACCGGCGACACCCTAGAACGACTCAGGGCGTGGGACGAGACCGAACCGGCCGCTACCGCCGAGATCACCATCGACACGTCTCGGACCGCTCCCGCCGAGGCGGCAAGCCTGATCGACCAGGCCGCACGAGACGGCAAGACCGCGACCGTCTGACGCTCGGCGGCCGGCTGCCGGCGAAGTGGTTCAAAGTTTCTGTACGTCTTCAAGGCGGCCCTGAACGGGCCGCACGCGCCGCCGCCAGGGCGCGCGCCCGTCGCTCCGCTGACGCTCCGGCTCCGGTCACGCAACACGCCCGGCGGCTGGCGCGGACAGCGGGTAGCCCGGTGGGCCGCCGCATGACGACAGGCCGTTGTCCGGTGGGGTGGCGGGGCCGGCAGCCGGCCGGGCCGCGCGGCCGACACCCGCGCGGTGTGGGGGAGCGCACGCCGGGTCCGTCGGCGGCTGGCGGGCGGTGGTGGGGTGGCGGTTACTGCGCCTCCGGCGGGGGCGCTCCGGCTCCAGGATGGCCGGGGCTGCGTCGGCGCGTCGCGGTCCGTGGGTGGTTGCGGTGGGGGAGCCATCCCGCCCACCGTCGACCCGGGCGAGCCGAGCAGACCACCGCCCGACCCGCCAGCGTCCGTACGAGCCGTCAAGGCCGTCTTGACGTGGCGGACCGGGCGGCGGCCCGCTCCACGGGAGTGCGGGTCGACGGCAGACGGGATGGCACAGCGGCGAGTGTGATCATAACGGCTGCACGTGTTGGCTTACCTCATGATTAGTTCGACGGAAAGGCATCTGCGATGATCCTTCGGGCGTCGAACTGATGTGCTCGATCGTGCGCGTTCGTGCCATTGCCGGCAGAAAGCGTGAAGTAGAACTGCGACGGCCACGACGAGTAGGGCTTGATCTTCCCAGATCTCAGCGCCTGGTCGTACTCGCGTGCCACTGGCAGGACATTCGCATGCCAAGTTGCCCTTGAGCTGCCCTCAAGGCGAGCGGGAAGCGTAGGGCCTTCCACTTCGGTGACGTCCAAGACAGGCCGCCGGTGGCCATAGGGTGTGATGCGGAAGCCCTGAATACTGACGTCTCCTCGACCCTCGTTGGTTACGGTGAAGGCCATCACGACGCGCCGTGCCGAGGGATCTGTCTTCTCGTGGACCACTTGGAGTCGGAGCCGTGGACCGCTCGCTCGATAACTTAGATAGGCGACGCGTGCGGCCACCGCCGATACAAGGACAGCTAATGTGGATGTCCCCAGAGCGACGTAAGCAACCCATCCCGGCGCAGCCCCCGACATACACCGAGGGTAGACCACTGCCGAGGTGTGACGTCATCCGCTCCCACTGCGAGCCAAGCCGGCTGGTCAGAAGGGGGCAACACGGAGCTTCCGCGCGGGGTGGACCCGCTCGTACGGGATGCGGCATCGTGTTTGGCAGCGGTACGCGGGGTAGGCTCTGTCGCACTACTAGGGAGGGTGACGTGGCCACCTGTGCAAACCCCGAGTGCCCCGACGAACTGGGGTGGGACTCAAGCCGTTGGACGACCTGGGTCCAGGTCGAGCAGACAACGCTGGTTACGGATGGTCACAACGGCAGCCATGTCGTTCAGAAGAACCTTGCTGCTGTGACCTGCTCCAAGAGGTGTGCGATCGCAGTGCTCAGTAGGGACCTGGAGGTTGAAGAGTCCCGTCGAGCGAAGTTCAATCCGTTTGCCTCCGCCGTACGGAGCAGTCAGAGCAGCTCCGTACGGGAGACACCTGAGTGACTAACTGGGTGACCACCGACCTGAGCGGCGATGGACGCACGCGGACGACCGTGGACGGATGTCGCAGCTAGCCGCGTGCTGTGTAGCAGGTCAGCGAGTCCTGCCGGTTGCCTTGTCGGCTAGGGCTGTCCACTATGCCCAGGTCTTCACGAATCAAGGCTCGGAGAGTCATCAGATGATCAAACTTGTTCAGCGGCTTGTCCATGAAGTAGGCGAAGCTTTCAACGACAGCGGATGGCGCGTATAGGTAAACCCGGTCGTAGAGCTTGTGCAGGTTCTCGTAGATCTGCCAGAACCTCTCTTCATGCTCCACATATTTGCGGCGTCGTTCTGGCCATGGATCGGGCAAGCCGGCCCCAATTAGCCCAAGCATGTAGTGGATTTCATTCGCGCACTTTGCGGTGAGGATTAGTTTGTCTCGATTTTTCAAAACGAAGTAGGCCTCACGGATGGCCGCAAGAACCTCTATATACACCTCTGTTTTCTCAGCCAGCACCAGTGCGTCGCGTTGATTTCTGGCTTGATCTCTGGCCTGCTTGCGGTTGTTGCGGCCCTGAACGAGACCGCCAGCAACCGCGCCGGCAAGCGTGCCTGCGATCGGTAGAGTGAGTTCCCACCACTGCGCCACCTTGCAGCCTCCTAGCTCGGGTAAAGAGTCTAGGAGGGTTAGGCAAGCGGTGAGTGTCGGAAGGAACTCGAACGCCTCAGGGGACACGGCACAGCAGTCGGACGAACGGCCGTAGCGATGGTCTCGCCTACGCATGCCCGATCCGTGCCCGATGCAGTGGTCAACATTGGCGACCAGTGGCACGTCAACGATAGCGAACCGGACCCTCTGTGATCCTTCACCAGGCGATACGGCTACCACCGGTAAGGATCAACGCGATTCCCAAGCTGACAGTGTCCGGGCAGGCTGTGGGTGGACCGGTGGCAGAGCCGGGTTATTGCAGCGCTGAGATGCCGGATGCCGTGCACGAGCGGCGGCTCGAAGGCGCGTGGGGCCGCTGGCGTGCCATGCCCCACCGGGGGTTCGAATCCCCTCCGGTCCGCCCGTAGTCTCCCGGCACGGCTGGGTGACTACTTGGGCGACGAACGGGACGGACACCGGCGGACTGTCGTGGACGCTGGGGGACAGTCCTGGCAGCTCAGCGGCTGAGGAGCCGCAGGTCAGCGTCCCGTGTTGGTTGCCTGGGGGGCAAGGGATCCTCCCTCACCACACAAGCTGGCGCTGTTGCTGTCGTCAGTGCCAGAACGTGGGAGTGGAGCCGTAAACGTCAGCGGCAGGCAGGCGGGTGAGCCTGCAAGCAAAGGTTGACCGGGGTTGGCCGTCATCGGCTGGTGGACGGCTTTGAGTGGGGCGTCTTATACCAGTGCGGCCTTCGTTGAAACCCGTAGGCCACGAGGAACGCGGACATGCCGACCGCTAGCAGGCTGCCAATGAAGGCGACGATAGCTCCGAGCTGAGCGTCGAGCGAGATCAGCCCTGCGATGGCAGCCAGCATGCCTGGCATTACGATGAGCAGCGTGGATGCGGCGGCTCTGATGGCTGCTGATGTTGCCAGGCCGGCCCGCGCCGATGAAACGTCCCAGTGGCGAGGAGCCTTGTCGGGGGTCATTGCGTGAGTGATCTCGTCTTGGAACTCGCTGGCAAGGTAGTTCCATAAGGCTCGTGTCGCGGTCGTGTGTTGCAGGTAGACGCATGATGCTCCGAGCCCCAGTACGGGAACAAAGAAGAGGAGCCAACGGCGTTGGTCCGAGCCTGTTAGCGCGACGCCGGCAAGTGTCGCTGCCGCCCCAAGGAACAGGGTCAGCGTCGACTCCCTGATGGTCTGCCGTTGCAGGATCTCGGAGCGGACGGCGCTGTAGTAGGCCGTGAGGAGACCGATTGAATCTCGCCGACTGTCTCGGGTGTCTGTCATGGGACCTCCACCATCTTTGCCTCTGGCATCAGTACAGCAGCCTGAGACAACTTCAGTAAAGGTGGTAGACGCCATCGCCGGGCCGCCGACGAGGTCTCGGCGGAACAGCAGGAAGGCAACGATAGGTCTAGCCGTCACTAGGGCTTAGGGGTTCAAGTCCCGCTTCACCGCCAAGCGCTTGGGCTGGGTGGCCAACTGGGTGACGACCGGGGCGGCCGAGGCCGGACGCCCATGGACCATCGTGGACTGTTTCGCCAGCTCACCCCAGCTGCTTGCTCAGCTCGTCGGCGGTTGATCGTTCCATTACACCGAAGGCGTCAGGGGCGCCCTGCCATGGTCTCGTTGGACGTTAATCCAGCGCGCTTTCGCAGACCCGTCAAGAACGGGTTGACATGGAAGGCGGCAGCGCAAGAGCCGTGGCTGTCGTCCACCTGACAGAAGGACCGCTCGCTGGAAGGTACCTCGGATCTGCCCTAGTGGATCATAATAACCCAACGCCATCGGCTGCTTGCTATGGGTCGAACTGGTGGGCAGGGAAGCCAAGTGGTGGAGGACACGTGGGTTTCTTCGACGGTAAAAAGCCGGCAGCAATTTTGAAGCACGCCATCATCGACAAGTACATCAGCCCGTTCGTTGGGAAAACCGGCCTGTACTCCCCAGACCACAGGGTTGCGGTTGTTGACGGGTATGCAGGGGAGGGACGGTACGACAACGGAGACGAGGCTTCTCCCGCCCTCTTGCTGCGGAAGGCGCGTGAGCTCCAGCCGATCAACCGAAAGCTGGAGGGCTACTTCGTCGAGAGCGAGCCAGAGTCACTGAACAAGCTTCGGCAGGTGGTCGCGGCAGAGGGCGAAGGTCTGCCAATGCAGGTCTTCGCCGGCAGCATCGAAGATCACCTCGACGACCTGTTGACCCTGGTAAAGGGCATTCCTGCACTGGTTTACCTCGACCCGTTCGGGGTCATGATCCCGTTCGCGAAGACGGCGCAAGTGTTTGCCCAGCGGCCAGAACACCCTCCAGCTACCGAGTTGCTCATCAACTTCAGTGCTGTTGGCCTACGGCGGGTAGCCGGGCTTCTCACAAGCACCAAGGAGAACGCTGGAAAACCAGCGACCCTCGCCCGGATGGACGCTGCATGCGGTGGGGACTGGTGGCAGAAGGTCTGGCTCGACCACGGAGACAACAAGGAGCGCGCGGAGATGGCCGTGGTCGTCGAGTACACGCGCCGGCTAGCTACCAATCAACGATGCAGCTGGTGGGTGACCCCGATCCGTAACCGGGCTCACCACAAGCCCCTCTACTACCTAGTCTTCCTCACTCGCCACCGCGACGGATTCAGCGAGTTCGCCGAAGCCCTGTCTCTTGGCCTCGGCCAGTGGCGCAAGGCCGTGTACGACATCGAGAACGCCGACACCCTGTTCGCGGACGAGGCGAGCTTCCTGGCGAGTGAACAGGCGCTAGAGGACGGCTGGATCAACGAGATCGAGGCGAACCTACGTCGACTGCTAGCCGAGGGCAAACCCTTCGTGATCAGCAAGCGGTACAAAGAGGTTTACGGTGAGGCCGCCGGGCAGGCTCGCCAGACCCACCTACGCAAGGCATGGACCCGGCTCTACCCTGAAGCCACCAAGACCAGCCCTAAAGGCAAGAGCAAGCTGCTCCAGACCTTCATCGAGCCGGCGTAAGTTCCCTCGACGGCATCTCGTCCCACGTCTGGCCGTCCAGCAGCCGACCGCCTGCCTTCGGTGTCCTCCCTCCCCACTGCTTGAAGAAGAAGGCCGTCCCTGCCTTGGCGCACTCGTCCCGTAGACCTCGGATCCACGCGGGGTCTACAGGGCGGGCGCCCTGCCCAGACTCGCCGCCGGCAATCAGCCAGTGGATGCCGGTCAGATCGATGCCGTCGAGAGGGCCGAGTAGTGGTTCTGCGGAGATGAATCGAACAGCCGCTGGGACGGTGCGGAGGCGATCCACTCTTGGCAGCTCCTGCTCCGTCTCCACACTGACCCCCATCCATACGTTCGGCGGCCAGTCGAGTTGGTCCGCGACCCGCGCTAACCGTGATGCCCGCTTCGTGAGCACTTGGTAAG
Organism: Micromonospora sp. NPDC048830; assembly: GCF_043198215.1. NCBI lineage: Bacteria > Bacillati > Actinomycetota > Actinomycetes > Micromonosporales > Micromonosporaceae > Micromonospora > Micromonospora sp. NPDC048830. The sequence goes on along the minus strand of NZ_JBICUP010000035.1, from coordinate 55,898 downwards.
TGTGGCGCGGAGTGTCAGCCATGACCTGAAACACCTGACGCACGTATTCGATCGGCACGCGAGCGTGAAACAGGTCGCTCATGGAGTTGACGAAGACTGTTCGCGGTTCGCGCCAGCGCGCAGGGATGCTCAGCGCGTCCTGGTGAAGCGTGACGCCGAAGCCAGGCCCGGAGGTGCGCGGGTCGCCGTCGTTCTGATACTTGGCAGACCCCATCGCCTTCAGGCGCTTCGCCAGGCTCAGGGCGTAGCAGTTGTCGCAACCCGCGGAGATCCGGTCACAGCCTGTCGTGGGATTCCAGGTCGCTTCGGTCCACTCGATGGCGCTCTTGTCTGCCATGACTACTCCCTGGGTTGGTTACGTCAATACTGTCGAACATGCGTACGGATTAAAAGACATGCAGACGATCTTTCTTGTCGATCAGCCGACGCATGCGGCAGGTACGCATACCCTGCTCGACCAACGGGCGGAGGGCGCGGTTCGACTCGGCCAGGCCGTCGCGGGCCGATCATTGTCGACCGACGACGACCATCGTTGACGACGTTTGCCCAGGTGGCGGAGCGTAGGCAGTCCGATCAACAGGCTGTAGGGAAGACTCTTACCTGTAGTTGGTGCACTGATGAGGCTCCCACGCGTCTCGTGCTGCTACTCATCCTGTCTGGTCCAGGCCAGGAACGCCGATCCTGTCGCGTTGCAGCCGATGGCGTAGACAGTGGCCAAGACGCCCGAGGCGATCTTGCGAGCTGCTTCACCCATGGTCACCCTCCTCTTCCTCGCCTGTTCCGCTGAACGAGTGCGGCTTCTGCGGCCACGTACCAGGTGCTTCAGCAGAGGAGCAACGAAGGTCAGGAAACCAACGACTACGAACGTGAGGCCCGATTCGAACAGGCCGCCGGACCCAGACCAGACAGGACGAGGGTCGACCAGCAGAGTATAAGCCGTCCCGTCACAGGCCCGGCTTCAGCAGACTGACTCGGGAGACAGGACTCGACCGGCACCGGCTGGCAGCTCCCCGGCAAGGTCTGTCCACCCCAGCGGTTGCCGGACGCCGGAGCGAGGCAGCAAAGAAGCAGCGCGAGCTTCGATGCGACTCGCCCCGGAACGTCAACCGACGACGCCGAGCACCTGCTCCTCGGCGCGGGTCACTACCAGTTGACAGCAGCTGACAGTCTGATGCCGGATCCCCCCGACGGGGGTCGTCCTTTTTCTGAGCGTCTTCCGGACCAGGTGAAGGCGCGTTGCCCGGCGCAGTTCGCATCGCAAGGACGGTCAGGCGGAACGGGCCCCGGGTTAGCCACCAGAACACCAGCAGCCAGCCCGGGGCCTGCCACGCGGAGCGCATAGGTTCATCCGCGCTACGGGGATCTTGTCCCCTGGGACGATTCAGAGGCGCAGGCCACTGCCCCGCTGCGGACGGGCCAGGGTGGCGGACGGGGCATCAGGGCCACCTCCCCAGCGAGCGGCGGTGGTATGAGGGGGTCGGGGCAGGGGCAGCTACGGTGGGCATCGCGCCCTCCTTTGCATGCGAGGGATGGGAGAGCGCGGGACGGGCCGGGACTCTTGGCGGGGAAACGACCCGCCCCGGGCGTACGGAACCGATCAGGCGGCCACCAAACGCGGCGTAAACGACGCCGATACCTGCAAGGTCATCGAAACCACGAGAGACCTCCAGATCTACAAGTCAACTCGACCAGTTGACCTGTTAAGTAGATCGAAGGTAATTTGCGTCAACTTGGCTTGTCAAGTGGCGAACCCGCTCTGCTCAGCCGAGCGCGTACACGTCTTCCAGGTCGTGCCGCGAGGCGGGCAGGAGGACGTCTACCGCGAGCAGCGGCTTAGCCGTGCGGTCGCAGATGGCGAGGAGGACTGTCAGCACTGGCTCGCCCTCACGAACGGCCAGCAACTCGGCTTCCTCCTTGCTCGGAAGCCGCGCCGAGATGCGTTCGGTTACGTGATCGAACCTGAGACGCTTGCGTGCGGCCAGGTGCCGAAGCAGTCCTTCGGGCAGAGCTTCGCCCGTGCCGACTTTGGTCCCTTCAGCGAGTTCGATGGGTACGAACGCTGTGCCCAGTTCGACCGGGCCCAGCTCGTCAACGGTGATCAGTCGGCGCCGTGCCACGACCGGCGTGCCTGGGTCCAGGTTCAGGGCGGCGGCGGCTCGTTTCGGAGCAGGCACGGTGCCGGCCGCCAACACTCTCGACCCGGCGCGTTCGTCCTCGTCCAGGAGGGCGTACCGGCGTTCACGTGATCGCTGCTCGGTGCCGCCGGGCCGGCCGAGGACGAAGCGTCCCTTGCCCTGCCGGCTCTCGATCCAGCCGCCCTGCCGCAGCAGGTCCAGGGCCCGGACCACGACCGGCCGAGACGCCCCGAATTCGCGGATAAGCTCGGTTTCGCTGGGCAGCATCGACCCCGGCGGGTAGGTGCCATCCTCGATGCGCTGCTGCACCGCGTTGACGATCACCACGTACTTAGGCGGCGCAACCTCGATCGGCACCCGTTTCACCCCAGACGACAACTCAGCTTGTCAACAGGCTATCCGCGCCGCTGATCCCCTGTCCACGCGCTGTCGGCTGCGTGACCAGGCTTCGGCGTGAACTGGGCTTGCCAATCACGCAGCGCGTTCTTCAACCGCGCGTTCTCTTCGCGGAGGTTGGCCTCAGCGGCGTCCCTGGCGACCAACTCGTCGACGACCCGGCGCATGAACGCGTAGACGTTTTCCTCGGCCAGGCCTCGCCGGCCGAAGCGCGTACGCCGGAACCGCACCTTCCGCACCTGCTCGGGCCGCAGCGGCGCCAGCCGTGAGACCGTTCGGACGACTCCCACTGCCATCGAAACCTCCTGTCGAAGAGCCACGCGTGTCACTGACGCACGGCGTTCCGCGTCGTTCGTGCTGGCGTTTTCCGGCTGGGCTGTCGGGCTGCGGCCAGCGGAGGAGCAGCCCGTATGAGCCCCGCCGCCTGGACGTAGATCTCCCGGCGGTCCCGGGCGTTGCCCGCCCGATCGAGCACATAGCCCGTAAGCCAAATCCAGCCGTGGTACGTCGGCTGCTCACAGACCTTGATGACGCGGAAGATCAACGCTCGGTCGCCACCGAACTGCACCGACGCCAGCCGGTCGACGTACAGCACGTCCCCCGGCTTTGGAACCACGAACGTCTCCCCTCCGAGAGGCTTGGATGGGCACCGGGACGGGCGGGCCTATGACCGCGACCGACATCGCGGTTCCACCAGCACCCGCCCCGGGCCCTGCCTGAGGACGCAGCGGCTGACCGCGTCGTGCATGTGGAGGGCGGCGGCCGTCACCTCGTTGAGACGACCGCCAGCCCTGCCCGCTGCCCCTCCGTCCCGGTACCGGCGCAGTCGGGGCAGTCGCGCCGCTGCAAACGGTTCGGGTCGCCGGGAGCCCGGAGGGAGCGCCGAGGGCTGGCCATCTTCCAGCCGCGCCCTTCGCACGCCGGACAAGCGGCCGGCGCAGATGGCGAGGACCTGTGCGGGCCCCGCTGCGGGCGCGACTCATCCACACATCGCACGACTCGAACTCCGGTTGCTCCGACGCCTCTCGGCGCTGAGCCGCTACCCCGGTGCCCGCGACGACGCGTCAGGCCATGTGCATCAGCCGAATGCACAATTGCGGTGGGTGAGCCGTCCATGGTGGAGAGATTGCCTGGAACCTGTGGGACCGATCGAGGACCCGTACCTACGCCTCTGGCGGACATCGAGTGGACACCACGAGGACCTGCATTGCCCGAAGGACCTCACCCGGGCGAGCGTGGAGACAGCCCATCAGGAAGGCAACGACGGATGGCACGAGAACGCCGCAAACCTCGCACCCTGCTGGAGTACCTGATCCAGCAGAGCGACCGCACGTACGAGGAACTGGCAGACGAGTTCTCCCGGATGGACCCCCGGGCAGCGATCAGCGCCCGGCACCTCGGGCGGCTGGCACGCGGCGAACGGGACTTGGCCTCATCCACCCCCGCCACCCGGCGGGCGTTGCAGGCCATGTTCGGCAAGTCAATCGACGAATTGCAGCGCCCCTGGGCTTCTCACCAGTTGACCCCTGCGCCGGATCGACACCTTGTCGCCCCGACCGGCGCCGGCCCGGAAAGGAACCTCCTCGCCATGGCCGCACAACGCGCCCGTCAGTACGCCATGCTCGCCGCCGAGTCCACCTCTCCGGCGGCCATCGAGCAGCTCGCCGAGGATGTGCAACGCCTCGCCCTGGCCTACCCACAGCGCCCGGTCAGCCACGTTCTTCCCGACTTGGTCGAGACACAGGACACCCTCTTCACCCTGCTCGAACGCCGCCAGGCGCCGAACCAGTCGAGGGACCTGCATTTCCTCGCCGGCATCACCAGCGGGCTACTCGCCAAGGTCTCCCACGACATGGCCGACCCCCACTCGGCCATGCTCCAGGCCCGCACCGCGGTTCTCTGCGCCGAGCAGGCCGGCCACCCCGGCCTGCAAGCGTGGCTGCGCGGCCTGCAATCCCTCGTCGCCTACTGGGCCGGCCGGTACGCCGAAGCGGTCCGCTACGCCGAAGCCGGTAGCGAGTACGCCACCCAGGCCGGCGGAACCTCCGCCGTCTGGCTGCCCGCCAGCGCCGCTCGCGCCTACGCCGCCCTCGGCAACGCCGAGCAGGCCAAGGTCGCCATCGCCCAGGCCGAGGACGCCTGGTCCCGGGTACGCCCCGACGAGATGGACGAGATGGGCGGCATCTGCACCTTCAACCAGCCCCGCACCCTCTACTACGCCAGCGACGCTCTCGCCTGGCTGCCCGGCGAGGCCACCACCACCGAGCGCTACGCCTTGCGCGCCGCCCAGGCATACGCGGACCCCAACGACCCAGCATGGGCGTTCGGCGACCAAGCCGGCTCCCACGCCAACCTCGCCATCGCACGTGTCGCCAGCGGCGACCTCGACGCAGCCGCCGACGCCCTGGCCCCGGTGCTCGACCTACCCGCCGACCAGCGCATCAACGGCATCATCCACTCCGTGCGCCGAGTCCACCAAGCCATCACCCGAGCCGGCCACGCCAACGACGCCCGCGACCTCATCGACGGCATCGAGCACTTCACCCACACCCCGGCGAACGCCCTACCCCGATAAGGCACCATCGGGGGCATGTACCCGATCACCATCCCCGGCCGCGTCATCATCCTGCGCGACATGCGCTCCGCTGACGCGGCCGACGCTTTGGCAATCGTCGGAGACGACCGGGTTACCCAGTGGCTCTCCTTCGACAGTCGGGACCAGGCCGCCGCCGTAGCGATGGTCGAAGGCACCATCCAACGGGCCCAGCTCACTCCGCGCACCGAGTACTACCTTGCCGTCGCCGACGCCTCAGACCGGATGATCGGGTTCGCACGGCTTGGCCTGACGGGCCACCAGGCCGCCAAGCTCGGGTACGCCATCGGAGCCGACCACTGGGGCCACGGCTACGCCACCGACGCGGCCCGCACCATCGTCAACTTCGGCTTTCAGGAGCTGGGGCTCCACCGCATCACCGCAGCCATCGGCCCCGACAACGCCGCCTCCATCGCCGTCGTCGAACGACTCGGCATGCAGTTCGAAGGCCGGCTACGCGACCACGTCTTCACCAACGGAGCTTGGCGCGACTCCCTGCTCTACTCCATCCTCGGCCCTGAATGGAGCGGCGCCGCTGCCTGAACGCTGCCCGCTTCCAGGCACGAGCCAACCCGATCATGGTGCCGGTACGATCGCCGGCATGCGCGACGCCGACACGCCGCCGCAGGAGCCCGCCCACCGCAAGCACACCCGCAGCGAACTCACACCGCAACAACGTGCCGCGCTCATCCGAGCCACCGCGGCTGAGGTGTACGAACGTGTATGGGAGTGGCGACAGAGCAGCAGTTGGCAGGAGACACCGACAAATGTCCATCGCTATCAAGCGACCATAAACGCAGTTGCGCCAGGTGGGCCGCGTGCCAGGCCGTCCCTCATCTCCGAAACACTCTCTGCCGAGCAAGATCCGGAACATTCGCGGAATGATCAAGGGGTTCGCTCGGGAGTCGTCGGGCATATGTACTGGTAGGGCGACGGGTGCCGCAGCGGGCGCTACCCCTTCCTAAACCGTGTGTCGATCCTCCCCGTTGGGCCGGCAGCAGGCATGCCACCTCAACCCCAGCACTGCCGAATCACTCTCAATAGGATCAAGGGGCCGCGCAAGCGCGGCCCGCCCGCCGCGCTCGGCCTGCTGGCGGCCTCCGGCCGGCATCGGCCGGCGCGGCGGGCAACTTGCCGGCTCGGATCGTCACGCCCGAGATTCGATGATCGCGGCCTCGATGCGTAGCCCGATCCCCGTGGCGACCAGGAAGCCCGCGAGGACATGCGGCTCTGTGGCCCCGGTGTCGGTCGACAGCGTGATGGCCGAGACCAGGAGACCGGCGACAAGGACCACGTTTCCGAGCGTGCGATTCTTGGATGCGCGCCTCGAAGCAGGGTTCACCTGGCGGACGGTACCGAAGATCGGGTGTCGGTGCTGTCGGGACTTGTGCCCGATCAGCGCCGTGACGATCGCGAGGGCGGTTGGCCGCCGCCGAGGTTGGGGCGATCGGCTGCCGCGCCGCTTCGCGGCTTGCCACCGGGTACGGAGACCAGGCCGCGGAATGCCGGCGCCACGCGAAGCCGCTCCCGGCCAGAGGGCCGGGGGCGGAAAGCCGTACGACGCCGGACAGCCGCGACCAGGGTTGCCGGAAGCTAGGAGACGTCGAAGAGGCGAAGGCCGTCGTACTCGGCGAAGTCGGCGTAGTCCTTGCCGTTGAACGTCGCCAGCGGTAGCCGGTCGACCAGGCAGCACGCCGCGATCCAGGAATCATTCGTCGGCCGGGGTCGCCCGCGATGCTGCGCCCGCGCCTGGAGTTGCCCCCAGGTTGTCGCCACCGCCTCGTCGAAGGGCAGCAACACGACCCCGGACCGCCACTGGCGAGATCAGCCAGCTTGCGTGGCCCCCAGCTCCGCAGCGCGGTCCACTTGGTCAGCTCCCCGAGCGTCACGAAGGTGATGCAGAGGGTCTTACCGGCCAGGCGAGCACGGAGACGGTCATGCAGCCGCCCCCGGAGGATTGCCGACGCTACGTCGGTGTCCAGGACGACCAGGCTCACGCGGCGCCAGCCCGCCGGGAGGCGTAAAGGTCGGCGAGGAAGTCATCCAACTCCTCGTCCGACTCGAACAGGCCAGGCCGCGCCAGGTCGTCGACGGAGGCGACTGGCCGGATCCCCTGACGACGCGCCAGCTCCTCAGCCGGTACGTGCTCAGCGGTCGGCCACTCGGGCATCTGCTCAGCGCTACTCGACGTCACAGCTCACCTCCTGCGTCTCGAATCATCGTTCATTCTCGCACCTCCGACGTCGAGGCGGCGCACGTCGTGAGTGCCTCCGGCCGTTTCCGGCGCGCGCAGCCCGTTACACGAGAGTCAGCGAATCGTCAGCGAACGCCGTACCGCGTGGTCCCACTCGATCATGTTCGACGGCACGACCGATGCGCCTGACCACGCGGTACGGCACTTGATCACACTCGCCGCTACGTCAGGTCACTTTCCCCCCCGACGGGGGTCGTCCTTATTTCCGCCGAGCAGCCCACCACGCGACCCGCCAGTACCCGTAGGAGCCCGTCACGTTCCACCCGTCGTGGCGCCGTGGCGTCAGCGGGCACACAGTGGGGCACAGGACACCGTCGAACGTCGGCAACGAGGAGGTGCACGTGGACGCCGTCGTGCTTGCCGAGGTTCTGGCCCTGGCCGGACGCGACGTGCCGGGCCTGGAGGCGGACGGGTGGACGCCTCCGGTGCAGGGCGCCGTCGGACACGTCGTCGGCGTACGGGACGCGTCGGGGTCTCCGCTGCTGTTGAAGATCTACCCGGTCGCCAGACCGCGGCGCCGCGACACCGAGGTGCTCGCGCAGCGCCTCCTCGCGGCCGTACCCGGTCCACGGGTACCCCGGCCCGTCGCGCAGGGGAACGTGGACCGCTTTCCGGGCGTCAGCTTCCTCGTGATGACCCGCCGCGGCGGGACGCGGTGGGCGGATCGGCGCGCGAGCATGGACGCGGCGGGGACGACCCGGCTCACCCGCGAGGTAGGCCGTGCGCTGTGGGGCCTGCACGCGGTGCGCGGCCGGTGGTTCGGCGACCTGGTCGACGGCGGGACCCGCTGGCCGTCCGCGTGGGCGAAGGCGGCCGCGCGTAGCGACGACCTGCTCGACCGGTACGTGCGGACGGACGGCCCACCGGAGTTGGCCGGACGGATCCGGCGCTTCGTGGCCGGCTGTCAGGCGGCACTGGCCTCGTGCCCGGGCCCCGTGCTGTGCCACAACGACGTCAACGACGGCAACCTGCTGATCTCCGCCACGCCGGACCCCCGGCTGTCCGGCATCGTGGACCTCGAACGCGCCAGCTGGGACGACCCGCTCAACGACCTGGCCAAGACCCGGCTGCACGTCCGCCACCACCGGCCGGTCGACACCCCCGCTCTCATTGAGGCGTACGGCGTCGACGGCGCCGACGCCCAGCGGCGCCTGGACGCGTACGAGGTGTTGCACGCGCTGGAGGAGCGGCTGTGGGTCGCGCAGGACCGCCCCGCCGGATGGCGTCACTCGATCGACGCTCTCGAGGCCTTCCTCGCCGCTCGCACCTGACGGTCAGGCGCTCGTACGTACTGGTTGGGCGCTCGCACCTGACGGTCAGGCGCTTGCACGCGCCGGCCAGGGCAGCGGGTCCGCAGGCCGAACAGGCGGGGTTCGCGGCGCTTCGCACCTAGCCGCACATAGCAGATCGACAGTGGTTTCGGGCGTTGTCCACAGGGCCTCCCGTTGTCCACAGGCGGGCGTGAACGGGCGGCGAACGACGGGCGGATGAGACCACGCTCTCCGGCAGCACCCCGAGCCCGACTGCTGGAGGCCGCGATGCCACCCCGTACCTCCGTCCCACCGCACCGGCGGCTGCCCCTGCTGGTGACCTCGGACGACGAACTGCTCGACGACCTGCTACGGCTCGCCGCCGCAGGCGGCACCGAGGTGGAGTTGGCGCGGGACCCGGCGGCCGCCCGGTCCCGCTGGACCCCGGCGCCGCTGGTGCTGCTCGGCAGCGACCAGGCGCAGGCGTGCCTACGGGCGCGGCTGCCCCGCCGGCCACGGATGGTCCTGGTCGGCCGCACCGGGCAGCTCGATCCCGGCTGGGAGATCGCCGAGCTGATCGGGGCGGAGCACGTCGCTACCCTGCCCGCCGCCGAGCCGTGGCTGGTGGACCGGTTCGCCGAGTGCGTTCCCGGCGGGGCCGGGGACGTGGCGGCGCGGGTGGTCGCGGTGCTGGGCGGCAGGGGCGGCGCGGGAGCGAGCGTGTTCGCCGGCGGGTTGGCGGTGACCGCCGCCCGGGCCCGGCTGCGGACCCTCCTCGTCGACGCTGACCCGCTCGGCGGCGGGCTGGACCTGGTGCTCGGGTGGGAGCAGTTGGAGGGCCTGCGTTGGCCGGCCTTGACCGACGCCGACGGACGGGTCGACCCGCCGGCGCTGGTCAGAGCTTTGCCCAGCCGAGGTGACCTGGTGGTCCTCTCCTGGGACCGGGGCGACCTGCTCACCCTGCCCGCCCCGGCGATGGCGGCCACCCTGGAGGCGGCCCGGCGGGGGCGGGACTTCGTGGTGGTCGACGTGCCCCGGCAGCTCGACGACCCGGCCGTGCTCGCGTTGCAGGCCGCCGACCAGGCGTACGTCGTGGTGCCGGCCGAGCTGCGCGCCACCGCCGCGGCGGCCCGGGTGGTCGCCGCGGCGGCACCGCACTGCACGCAGCTCTCGGTCATCGTGCGGGGTCCGGCCCCGGGCCGCCTCAAGGCCGTCGAGGTGGCCCGCGCCCTGGGCCTGCCGCTGGCCGGCACCCTCCGCCCCGAGCCGGGGCTGTGCCGGGGGCTCGAACGCGGCGAGGCGCCGACCGCCGACGGGCGCGGCCCGCTGGCCGCCCTCTGCCAGCGGATCGTCGGCGAGCTGACCGGCCTGCCCGTGCCGGGTGCGGCATGACCGGCGGCGCCGACGCCGGGCACCTGTCCAGTCGGGTACGCCAGCGTTTCGCCGCCGCGGCCACCCCCGTCACGCCGGCCGCCGTGGTCTCCGCCGTACGCGCCGAGCCCACCGCGGCCGTCCTCGGCGACACCGCCCTGCTGCGGATCGCCGGCCGGGTGCACGACGACCTGGTCGGCGCGGGCCCGCTGGCCCCCCTGCTCGCTGATCCCGAGGTGACCGACGTCCTGGTGAACGGCACCCGGGTGTGGGTGGACCGGGGGCAGGGCCTGCACCAGGTCGCGGTGCCGGTCGGATCCGTCGACGACGTACGGCGCCTGGCCCAGCGCCTCGCCGGCGGGGCCGGCCGCCGCCTCGACGACGGCTCCCCGTACGTGGACGCCCGGCTGCCCGACGGTACCCGGCTGCACGCGGTGCTGCCTCCGGTCGCCACCGACGGCCCGTACCTGTCCCTGCGCACGTTCCGCCAGCGCCCGTTCACGCTCGACGATCTCGTGCGGCAGGGCACCGTGCCGCGGCCGGTGGCCCCGCTGCTGGCCGCGGTGGTGGCCGCCCGGCTCGCGTACCTGGTCGTGGGCGGCACCGGCTCGGGCAAGACGACGCTGCTCAACACGCTGCTGGGGCTGGTCCCGGCGACCGAACGGATCGTCCTGGTCGAGGACGCCGCCGAGCTGCGCCCCATGCACCCGCACGTGGTCGGGCTGCAGGCGCGCACCTCCAACGTGGAGGGTTCCGGGGCGGTCGGGCTCAGCGACCTGGTCCGGCAGGCCCTGCGGATGCGGCCGGACCGGCTGGTGGTCGGGGAGTGTCGGGGCGCCGAGGTGGTCGACCTGCTCGCCGCGCTGAACACCGGCCACGACGGTGGGGCCGGGACGCTGCACGCCAACGCCCCCTCGGATGTGCCGGCCCGGCTGGAGGCGCTCGGAATGCTGGGCGGGCTGCCCCGGCTGGCGCTGCACGCCCAGGTCGCCGCCGCTCTCCAGGTTCTGCTGCAGGTCCGGCGTGGCGCCCGTGGGCGGGTGCTGGAGTCGGTCTGCCTGCTGCTCCCGTACGGCCCGGACCGCCTGGTCACCGTCGTGCCCGCCTGGGTACGCGGTCAGGGCTCGGGTCCCGCCGCGCGGGCCCTCGGCGCGCTGCTGCGCGAGCGGGACGTTCCCGTACCGCCGGTCCTGTCCGAGACGTACCCCGAGGGTGGCCGGCGCGCGGCGCCGGAGGCATCGGCTCCGGGGCGGGAGAGTCCCGTACGACCGGCACCGCGGCACGGGGAGGGCCGGTGAGTCAGGCGGGCCTCCTGGTGGCGGTGTTCCTCGTCGCCGCGGCGGCGGCCGTGGCGTGGCCGGTGCGCCGTAGCCGGGCCCGGCGCCGGGCGGTCCTCGGGGCGCGGCCGGCCCGGCCCCCGTCGGCCGGCAGCACGCCCGGCGCGGACGATGACCAGCGGCCCTTCTCCTCCGCCGCCCCGTCGGCTCCCGCCCCCACGGAAACGACCGCAGTCGAACGGCGGTCCGGTACCGGAGCGGACGCCCATGTCGCGCCGCATGTTGGGGGCCGTCCGCGGCAACGCCCGCACGACCGCCCTCCGGGCCTCGGGAGGCAACCCGGTCCACCCGGCCGTCGTGATCCGCGCCGTCCCGCCGGTGCCCTGGACCGGCCCGGGGTGGCGGCGCCGGGCGACTCCTATCAGGGCGGTGCGGGGGCCGGGAGGAACGACACCGGAAGCGGCTCGCGCTGGCCCCGCCTGCCGGACTGGTCGGGGGTGTCGCCGCGGCGCTCGCTGTTGCTCGCCGCGGTGACGAGCGCGGGGTTCGGCGGTCTCCTGGGCGGGCCGGTGGCCGCCGTGGTGGTCGGCGCGTACGGCGCGCTGGCTGCCCGCGCGGTCGTCCGGCGACACCGCAACCACCGAATCCGGCTCGCCCGGCGGCACAGCCTGGACCAGCTCTGCGCCCTCGCCGCGGACCTGCGCGCCGGTGTGCCGGTGCTGACCGCCGCGGCCACGATCGGCGTCGGCTCCGAGCCGGGCACCTGGACCGGAGCCCAACCGAACGGCGGCGCCGGCCTGCACGTGGGAGCCCGTTCGGCCGGCGGCGTCGGCCTGCTCACGGGTGCGCTTCCGAGCGGTGGCGCCAGTCCACTCGTGGGTGCCCTTGCGACCGGTGGCGCCAGTCCACTCACGGGTGCCCTTGCGACCGGTGGCGCCAGTCCACTCACGGGTGCCCTTGCGACCGGTGGCGCCAGTCCACTCGCGGGTGTCCTTACGGCCGGTGGCACCGGCCCGCTCCCGGCAGCGGGCGACGATGCACCCGCGTCCGGCGATCCTGACACGGGAGCCGACACGGGAGCGGACGTGGATCGGCTCGGGCGGCTGGCCCGGGCGGCCGTCCGGCTCGCCGACCGGACCGGCGCGCCCCTGGCCGACCTGGTGGAACGGATCGAGGCCGACGCCAGGGCCACCGACCGGGGACTGGCCGCGGCAGCCGCGCAGGCGGCCGGCGCCCGGGCCACCGCGTGGCTGCTCGCGGCGCTGCCACTCGGCGGCATCGGTCTCGGGTACGGCGTCGGCGTCGACCCGGTCGCGGTGCTGCTGCACACCACCGTCGGCGGAGCCTGCGCCGTCGCGGCGGTCGTCCTCCAGATCGTCGGGCTGTTCTGGGCTGAACGGCTCGGCGCGACGCCGGGCGGGAACCCCTGATGTCCCGCCAGGTGTTGGCCGCCTGTTGCCTGGTCGTCGCGGCGGTGCTCGCCGTGTCGACCGGCGCGCGGCCAGGCCCCACCCGCCGGCTGCGCGCGCTGCGGCGGCGGGGTGGCCCAGCAGGCCGGCCGCAGCCGGCGTGGTGGCCCGATCGGGTACGGCTCGGCTCCGGGCTGGCCGGGGTGGCGGTCCTGGTGGTGGCGGACAGTTGGCTCGGCGTTCTCGGTGGCGTGGTCGTCGCGGTCGTGGCCGACCGGGGCCTGCGCCGGATCGAGCCCCGAGCCGTCCGGGAACGCCGGCTGCGGGAATCCGCTGACCTGCCCCTCGCCGCCGACCTGCTGGCGGCCGCGATGCGGGCCGGGGCGCCGGTGGACCGTTCCGTGCTGGCGGTCGCCGAGGCGCTGGGCGGTCCGCTGGCCGAGCGGCTCGGTCGGGTCGGCCGGACCCTGCTGCTCGGTGGTGGCCCGGAGGAGGCCTGGGCACACCTGGGTCCGGTGCCCGGTGCCGACCGGCTGGCCGGTGCCGCCGTCCGCTCCGCCAACAGCGGCGCCGCGCTGGCCGGCGCCCTGACCAGGCTTGCCGACGACCTGCGCGCCGACCGGTCGACGGCCGCCGAGGCGTCCGCCCGCCGCGCGGGTGTGCTCATCGTGCTGCCGCTGGGGCTCTGCTTCCTGCCGGCCTTCATTCTCGCCGGCCTGGTGCCGGTGATCGTCGCCGTCCTCGGCGACGTGCTGTGACGACCATCGAGAAGGGAACGAGATGCGCAAACTCCTCACCCGCCTGCGCGGCGACGCCGGGATGAACACGGCCGAGTACGCGGTCGGCACGCTCGCCGCCGTCGCGTTCGCCGGCATCCTGCTCAAGGTGCTGACCTCCGGGAACGTGCAGTCGGCGTTGACCGCGGTCATCGACCGGGCGTTGAAGTGAGTTCGCGCCGGCCGGCCGGCCGCGACCGGGGTTCGTTCACCGCCGAGCTGGCGGCCGGCCTGCCGGCGTTGCTCCTGCTCCTGCTGGCCGGCCTGACCGCGGTGAACGCGGTCACCACGAAGGCGGCATGCCTGGACGCGGCCCGGGAGGCGGCGCTCGCCGCCTCCCGGGGCGAGGCGGGTACGGCGGCGGGGTCCCGGATCGCGCCCCCGGACGCCGTCGTCACGGTGTCGGTCGGCGGTGACCGGGTCACCGCCACGGTACGGGCTCCCGTCCGCGCCGTCGGCGCCCGGCTGCCCGGGATCAGCGTGACCGCCACCACGGTCGCCGCAGTCGAACCCGGTGCCCCGGCGGCGCAGCCGTGACCGCCGCGCCTCCCCGATCGCGGGGACGGGCCGCCCGTCCGACGGGCGGTGACCGGGGAGGGGCCGCCCGTTCGGCGACGGGCGGTGACCGGGGAGGGGCTGCCCGTTCGGCGACGGGCGGTGACCGGGGCGGGACCGCCCGCCCGACGACGGGCGGTGACCGGGGCGGGGCGACGGTCTGCCTGCTCGCCGCCGGGCTGGTCCTCGTGCTGGTCGGTGCCTTCGGGGCGGCCGTCGGGGCCGCCAGGGTCGCCCGCCACCAGGCCCGCGTCGGTGCCGACTTCGCCGCCCTCGCCGGGGCGGGTCAAGCGCTGGGCGGCGACGGGCCGGCCTGTGCGGCGGCGGACGAGCTGGCCCGCGCCAACCACGGCCGGCTGACCAGCTGCCGGCTCGACGGACTCGACGTGTTGGTGACGGTCGAGGTGGGAGTCGATCCGCTACCGGGGCTGAGGCGGTCCGCCACCGCCACCGCGCGGGCCGGTCCGCCGCGGGGTTGAGGGGCCGCACGGGCCGGTCCGCCGCGGGGTTGAGGGGTCGGTCGGGCCGGTCCGCCGCGGGGCTGAGGGGCCGCACGGGCCGGTCCGCCGCGGGGTTGAGGGGTCGGTCGGGCCGGTCCGCCGCGGGGCTGAGCGGTCAGTCAGGACGTGCCCCCTGCCCGAACAGCCCGGTCGATAGGCTCAGCTGCGGCACGGACAGCGGATCGACGGAAAGGTTTGACAGCGCGTGGGCATCCAACGACATGTGACGTCGGAGGCGATAACCGGACTGGCCGGCGATCTGGACAAGGACGTCAAGAGTCAGGTCACTCTGGCCAAGCAAAAGATCGAGACGACCCGGATCGATGCCTTCCCCGGGTTCGGCCTGGTGGGACTGCCCCTTCAGTTCGCCTACAACGGGATGGTCGACGACTTCCAGCAGTTCCTCGACAAGTACTCCGAGACGATGTCGGAGATCGCCGTGACGCTGCGTACGAAGATCGCGCCAGCCTGGCAGGACGCCGAGGACCACAACAAGGTCCTCTACGGCGACAAGTGACGAACGGGGAAGACAGATGACTGCACCGAATCCCGCGGCGATCGCCGCCATGAGTTTCGCCGTCGCCGAGGCGAGGGCCTCCTCCCTGACCCTGATCAACGGGCTCCGGCTCTCCCTGGTGCTCGGCGTGGCGGTCGCCAACGTGCCCGCTATGTGGGAGGCGGGTGTCACCTGGTCGACCGAGGTGGGCACCGAGCTGTCGGAGATCCAGGCCAAGCTGGACGACGCGATGGACAAGGCGAAGGAGGGCTGGACGGCCGACGACTTCGACGCCCTGGAGAACAAGCTCAAGGAGATCGGCAAGGAACTGGCGAACGTGCAGAGCAGCGCCGGCCTGATCGGCGGCGGCATGTTCGCCGTCGCCGGCGCGTACACCCTGTTCTGGGCGTACGCGGCGGTGGTGGCCGCGCTGACCCTGGCGCTCGCCATCATGGTCCTCGCCGCGCAGTTCACCCCGGCAGGCCCCGCCATGCGGATCTCCGCGGAATCGATCGTCGGCACGCTGGTCTCCGTGCTCGACCTCTGGCTGGCCAAGCTGGCTGCCGTCGGCGCGGCCTTCGGTGCCTTCGCGGGCGCCGCCGTGGTCGGCGCGCTGAGCGGGCCGGCGCTGCTCAACATCGACGACCGGACCGCGAAGCTGGAGCAGGTCAAGATCGAGTGGGCCCCGCCGAACAAGTTCATCTCCCCCAAGAAGGAGGAGCCGGTGCCCTACAACGAGGCGAACGGGGAGGACAAGCCCACGAAGTGACCGGGGCTGGTCGCCGGGGCGTCCGGGCCCCGGCGACCGGTGACCTCGTTCCGTCGTCGAGGTCGACCCCGATGAGGCCGGACGGCATTCAGCCGCACCGGTCCGGCGGCATGGGACGGGCCGACGAGGTCAGCTGAGCCGGCGGCGCAGCCGCTCGATCTCGTCCAGCGAGGCGTCGAGGCCGGCCTCGGCGGTCCGCCGCATGTCCCCGAACACCTCGTCCGGCGAGCGGCTCCCGTCCAGGATTCCGCTGAGCAGCTCGTCGCCGAACGCCTCGCGCTGGGCGTCCGCCATCCGGGCCTGCATGTCCTGCGTCGCCGCCGCGTGCGCCTGCTTGAACGCGTCCGCCAGGTCGTGCGAGGCGAACCGCATCGCCCGCGCGTCGACGTGCACGTCCGAGACGCTGCCGCCGAGACCGACCGACACCTGCACCAGGCCGCTGTCGTCGGACCCGTGGCCGGTGACCTCGGCCAGCCGGGACTGGAACGCCTCGGCCTTGCGCTGAAGATCCTGAGAGATCCGCAACGCGCGGTCGATCTCCTGGCTGTTGTCCATGAACAAGGGGTACCCCCGTCGGTTCGGACGGTCGGCCCGGACCGCCTGCCTTCGATTCCGCGCCAATCTACCGGTCGGCTCCTCCGCGGGAACCACCCACCGTCGGGGGCGGAGCCAGCCGGCGCACCCCGCGCCGCCGCCGGTAGCGGAGCTGACCGGAGCCCCGCCCCCACCGCCGGGCACCCGCCGGTGTGCGCCGATCGGCTAACGTCGGTCGTCGGACCGGAGGTGGGGACATGCACGAGTGTGACGGGTCGATCAGACTGCGCGAGTACCACGAGCCCGGACTGGGCCGATGGCTGGTGAAACTGCTGATCCCCGTGGCCATCGTGGCCGCCTTCTGGGTGGGCACCCTGTGGGCCTTCTCGAAGCGGCTCGACGGGTCGGAGATGCTGTGGCTCACCGCCGGGCTCGTCGTCATCTGCGCGGTGCCTGTGGCGCTGGCGGTGATCGGCGGTACGCTGCGCGGCCGGCTCGCCCAGGGTTCGCTGCGGCTGAGGCGGCCCGACGGTCCTGCCGCGCATCGCCCGACCGGTTACGCCACCCAGCTGTGCCCACACGGCATCGCCCTGCAGCACGCCGACGAGGTGGGCCGACTGCTGCCCTGGTCCGACGTCGCCGACATCCGGGTCTTTCCCGCGAGGTCCGGCCGCGGCGGGGTCGTCGCCGGGCGGCTGCGCTCGTTCACCGAGCCGACCGGGCTGCCCGCCGTCGCGCGCCTCGTGGAGGACGGCTCCGTGCCGGACGACCCGGCCTGGCTCTGGCTGGGCGGGGTCCGGGACGCCGCCGAGGCCGACCGGGTCGCGGCCCAGACCGGCCGTTGGCGAGAGACGGCCTCCCGGTAGCCGGGGGACGCGACCGGCGGCGGCGACGCCCCGCAGTGCAACCGGTCGGCGGCGGCCCGGAAGCGCAACCAGACCGGCGGGCCCGCAGCGGTTGACGCGGCGGGGCCCGGACGGCCTCAGCGGCTCTGGAGCGCGTCCAGGCCGATCGCCATGGCGATCACCAGTCGCCGGTCGATCTGCGGGTTCGGCACCTCGACGACGTACCGGTCGCGCAGCCCCCACTTCTTGACCACCGAGAACACCGGCTGCCCGCCGGCGGTGAAGTCGAAGTGGTACGGCAGCCAGGACAGCGAGTCGACGAACCGGCGCAGCAGCGCCACCGGCAGGCTCCGCTCCTGCCCGGTGATCTGGGGCAGCCCGGCCTGCTCGACGTGCCAGGTGGAGCGGAGCAGCGACTGGGCGAAGTCCTTGCGGAACAGCCCGATCGCGTTGCCCGCGTGGTCGGTGACGTCGTACGTGGCGCCGAGGTCGAGCCGCTGGCGGGCCTTGAAGCCGAGCAGCGGCTGCTGCCGGCTGTCGTCTGTGTAGATGGTCACCTGCTCCTTGAAGGCGAGCCGCTTCTGCTGCGCGAACGCCAGCAGCTCACCCTCCGACCCGTCGGGGGCGACGGCGTGGACCTCGTACTGGTTGACCATCATCCGGATCCGCTGCCGGATGTGGAACTGCTGCAGGTGCTGCAGGTGGTCGAGCTGCATGGGAGAACTCCTTCGGGTGTGCGCCGGAGTCTCGCACAGTCGTGCCCTCAGCGCCCGCCTTCCAGCCTCGCGTCGGGGGCGTCGGCGGGACCGGGTTGCTGGGGTGGCCGGTCGGACGGCAGGTTCGCCAGCACCACGTCCAGCACCCGGACCGCGTCCGGCTTGGAGAGTGGGTTGTTGCCGTTGCCGCACTTCGGGGACTGGACGCAGGACGGGCATCCCGCCTCGCAGCCGCACTCGGCGATCGCGTCCCGGGTGGCCCGCAGCCACTCGGCCGCCGTCCGGTACGCCCGCTCCGCGAACCCCGCCCCGCCCGGGTGCCCGTCGTAGACGAAGACCGTGGGGGCCTCGGTGTCCGGGTGCAGCGCCGTGGACAGCCCGCCGATGTCCCACCGGTCGCAGGTGGCCATCAGCGGCAGCAGGCCGATCGCGGCGTGCTCGGCGGCGTGCAGCGCGCCCGGGACGTCGGCGGGCTCCACGCCGGCGAGGGCCAGCGACTGCGGCGAGAGGGTGAACCAGACCGCGACGGTGCGCAGCTCCCGCGCCGGCAGGTCGAGCGGGCGGGTGTCGATCACCTCGCCGGACGCGATCCGTCGCCGCTGGTACGACACGACCTGGCTGGTCACGTCGACCTCGCCGAGGAACAGCCCGACCGGCCCGGCGTCGACGTACGAGCGCACGGAGACCACGGACAGCGAGGTGACGTCCCGCGCGTGGGTGGACCAGTCGGGCTCCTCGGCGTGCACCAGCGCGCAGCCGTCCGCCAGGTCGAGCTGGTCCACGATGTACGAGACGCCCTGGTGCAGGTACACGGCCCCGGGGTGGATGAGGAAGTGCGCCGAGCCGCCGTCGACGGTGCCGAGCAGCCGCCCGGTGGACGCCTCCACCACGCAGACCGGCGCACCGCCCTCGCCGCGCAGGTCGACCTCGGGCCGTTCCCGGTGCCGCCAGTACCAGCCGGTCGGCCGCTGTCGCAGCGCCCCCGCCGCCACCAGTTCGTCGACCGCCTCCTTCGCACCCTCCCCGAAGAGTTCCAGGTCGGGCGGGGTGAGCGGGGCCTCGGCGGCGGCGCAGGCGAGCTGCGGAGCGAGCACGTACGGGTTGGCCGGGTCGAGAACGGTGGCCTCGACGGGCCGGCCGAACAGCGCCTCCGGGTGGTGCACGAGGTAGGTGTCCAGGGGGTCGTCCCGGGCCACCAGCACGGCGAGCGCCTCGCCGCCGGAGCGCCCGGCCCGGCCGGCCTGCTGCCACAGCGAGGCGCGGGTGCCGGGCCAGCCGCAGATCAGCACCGCCTCCAGCCCGACGAGGTCGACGCCCAGCTCCAGCGCGCTGGTGGAGGCGAGCCCGAGCAGGTCGCCGTGCAGCAGCGCCCGCTCCAGCTCGCGCCGCTCCTCGCGCAGGTAGCCGGCCCGGTACGCGGCGACCCGCCCGCCGAGCCCGGGGACCGCCTCGTCCAGCGCCCGCCGGGCGGCGGTGGCCACCACCTCCGCCCCCTTGCGGGACCGGACGAAGGCGAGGGTGCGCACCCCGGCGGCGACCGTGTCGGCCAGCAGGTCGGCGGTCTCGCGCAGCGCCGACCGGCGGACCTGGGTGAGGTCGGCGACCCCCGGCGGCAGGGCGGAAGGCGAGGCGGGCGCCGAGACCGAGGGCGACGCCGGGACCGAGACCGAGGACGCCGGGGCTGAGGTCGAGGACGACGCCGGGGCTGAGGTCGAGGGCGACACCGGGGCTGAGGTCGAGGGCGGCACCGGGGCTGAGGTCGAGGACGACACCGCGGACGAGGCCGAGGACAGCGGTGGGACCGACGACGGGCCCGCGGACGAGGTCGGCTCGGCGGGCAGCAGGGGCGGCTCCCAGAGGGCGAAGGTCACCCCGCCGCGCGGCGACGCGTCCTCGGTGACGGCGGTCACCGGCAGCCCGGTGAGCCGCCCGGCCGCCGTGGCCGGGTCGCCCGAGGTGGCGGAGGCCAGCACGAACGTCGGCCCGCCGGGGGTACGCCCGTACTTCGCGCACTGGCGGCGCAGCCGGCGCAGCACGTGTGCGACGTGGGAGCCGAACACCCCGCGGTAGGTGTGGCACTCGTCCACGATCACGTACGCCAGCCGGCGCAGGAAGCCGGACCAGTGCGCGTGGCCGGGCAGGATGCCGTGGTGCAGCATGTCCGGGTTGGTCAGCACGAACCGGGAGTGTTGGCGGATCCAGTCCCGCTCGGCGCGCGGGGTGTCGCCGTCGTGGCAGGCGGGGCGTACCCCATCGAGCTCCAGGCCGGCGACGGCGCGGAGCTGGTCGGCGGCGAGCGCCTTGGTCGGCGCCAGGTAGAGCACGGTGGCCCGGGGGTCGGCGAGCAGGGTGGCCAGCGCCGGCAACTGGTACGCCAGCGACTTGCCGGACGCCGTCCCGGTGGCGACGACGACGTGCCGGCCGGCGTACGCCAGCTCGGCGGCCTCGGCCTGGTGCCGCCACGGCGCGACCACGCCGCGCCGGCCGAGCGCGGCCCGCAGCTCCTCGGGAACCCACTCCGGCCACGGCGCCGGAATCCCGGCCCGGGCGGGCACCCGCTCGACGTGGGTGACCGGGTCGACGGCGTGGCGCGTGCGCAGCCGGCGCAGCAGCTCCGCCGGCGCCGCCGCGGGCGCGCGGCCGGGGCCGTGGCCTGCGGGTACGGCGGCTGCGGGGGTCACGTCCTGCACTTTCGCACGGGTGTCGGAGTTGACGGAGGGGGGTCTGGGTAAGGGGGAGCCGCCGCGGGTGACCGGTACGGGTGGTTCCGGCGGGGATGGTTAGATGCCCAGGAGAGTTTACGACTCTTGCGAGGAGGACCGATGGAGCTGTCGCTGGCGACGCGCACCGTGGGGGAGCACACGGTGCTCGAGGTCGGCGGTGAGGTGGACGTCTACACCGCCCCCCGGCTGCGGGAACGGCTCCTCGAACTGATCGACGGCGGGGCCCGCCACGTCGTGGTGGACCTGGGCCGGGTCGACTTCCTCGACTCGACCGGCCTCGGCGTGCTCGTCGGGGCGCTCAAGCGGCTGCGCTCGTCCGGCGGCACGTTCGCGCTGGTCTGCGCCAAGGAGCCGCTGCTGAAGATCTTCCGGATCACGGCGCTCGATCAGGTCTTCCCCCTGTATCCGACGGTCGACGCGGCGATCGGTGCCGACCCGACCGGCACCCGCGCCTGATGGCCACGGTCAAGCTCTCGTTCTCGCCCGCCCCGGTGCACGTCCGCACCGCCCGGCTGGTCGGCGTGGCGGTGGCCCGCCGTGCCGGCGTACGCGAGGATCTGCTCGACGAGGTGCGCCTGGCCATCGGCGAGGCGTGCACCCGGGCGGTCGCGCTGCACCGGCAGTATCATCTGTCCGATCCGGTGCTCGTGGAGATGTCCGACACCGGGGCGTACGCCGTGCGGGTGGTGGACCGGGCGCCGATCGAGGCCGGGATCGGCCTGGCCGCGCTGGACGCCGACCAGCTCGCCAACGAGTCGCTCAACGAGGACGACCTCACCACGGGCGTCGGTTTCGCCCTGCTCGCGGGCTTCGTCGAGGACCTCCAGGTGCGTCCCGTCGACGAGGGTGTCGGCACCGAGGTCCGGATGGTGTGGCCGGTGGGCCGCTGACCCTCCGCTCAGCCACTTGATCCGTCACTCAGGCAACCGATCCGCTACTCAGCCAACTGATCCGCCACTTAGCCAACTGATCCGCCACTTAGCCAACTGATCCGCCACTCAGGCCGCGTCCGTCGTTCGGGACGCGGCCTGTTCGTCTTGGTCGGGCCCCTATATCAGATTCTTTCATGTAACACAGCGACGAAGATCATTAAGACACGGCAGCCCCTCCGTGTGACCTCTGACACTGCCGAGGGCTACAGTACCCGGGTTGTCAGCAAGTGACCTTTCCCGCACCCAGCGGGTATGGGTGTTCATCGCTGGTCCGCTGGGGTGGGTTGGCGCGCTTGCTCGTCCGCATCCAGGCGCCGGTCGGTGCGTTTCCACCGGCTGGCGCGAGTGTTCGGTACAGGAGGACACAGATGTCCGGGACCTTGGCCGCTGACGGCGGCGCACTGTCCCTTTCCGGAGCCAACGTGACGTACGTCGTCATCGCCGCGGTCCTCGCGCTGGTGGCGCTCGTCTTCGCCGCCGCCTTGACCAAGGCGGTGCTGGCAGCCGGTAAGGGCACCACCAACATGCAGGAGATCTCCGGAGCGGTACAGGAGGGGGCCTCGGCCTACCTGCTCCGGCAGTTCAGGACCCTCGCGATCTTCGTCGTGATCGCCGTGGTGCTGCTGTTCCTGCTGCCGGTGCACGACACCGACGGCAGCGAGACCGCGGTGAAGATCGGTCGGTCCGCCTTCTTCGTGGTGGGCGCCCTGTTCAGCGCGTTCATCGGCGGTGCCGGCATGTGGCTGGCCACCCGCGCGAACCTGCGGGTCGCCGCCGCCGCGCGGGAGCGGGAAGGCGGGCGCGAGGCCGCGATGCGGATCGCCTTCCGCACCGGCGGTGTGGTCGGCTTCCTCACCGTCGGTCTCGGCCTGTTCGGCGCGGCGCTGGTCGTCCTGCTCTTCAAGGGCGACGCCCCGACCGTGCTGGAGGGCTTCGGCTTCGGCGCCGCCCTGCTGGCCATGTTCATGCGGGTCGGCGGCGGCATCTTCACCAAGGCCGCCGACGTCGGCGCCGACCTGGTCGGCAAGGTCGAGCAGGGCATCCCGGAGGACGACCCGCGCAACGCCGCCACCATCGCCGACAACGTGGGTGACAACGTCGGCGACTGCGCCGGCATGGCCGCCGACCTCTTCGAGTCGTACGCGGTCACCCTGGTCGCCGCGCTGATCCTCGGCCGGGCCGCGTTCGGCGAGGAGGGCCTGGTCTTCCCGCTGATCGTCTCCGGCATCGGTGCGGTCATCGCGATCATCGGCGTCTTCATCACCCGGCTGCGCGCCTCGGACCGCTCCGGCCTGACCGCCATCAACCGGGCGTTCTACGCCTCCGCCATCATCTCGGCGGTGCTGGTGGCCGTCGCCACGTACGCGTACCTGCCGGCGACCTTCGCCGAGCTGGAGGGCGGGCTGACCGACGTCAGCGAGAACCCGCGGGTGGTGGCCATCGGCGCGGTGATCATCGGCATCGTGCTGGCCGCCGCGATCCAGGCGCTGACCGGGTACTTCACCGAGACCAACCGGCGCCCGGTGCAGGACATCGGCAAGAGCTCGCAGACCGGCCCCGCGACCGTCATCCTCGCCGGCATCAGCGTCGGCCTGGAGTCGGCCGTCTACTCGGCGCTGCTGATCGGCGCGGGCGTCTTCGGCGCCTTCCTGCTCGGCGGCAGCTCCATCACGCTGTCGCTGTTCGCCGTGGCGCTGGCCGGCACCGGCCTGCTGACCACCGTCGGCGTGATCGTCGCCATGGACACCTTCGGCCCGATCTCGGACAACGCGCAGGGCGTGGCCGAGATGTCCGGCGACATCGACGAGCACGGCGCCCGGACGCTCACCGAGCTGGACGCGGTCGGCAACACCACCAAGGCGATCACCAAGGGCATCGCCATCGCCACCGCCGTCCTCGCGGCGACCGCGCTGTTCGGCTCGTACACCGACACGCTGCAGGCGGCGTACGCCGACGCGGGCGTCGCCGACGTGGGTCGGGAGATCCTCAACTCGCTCAACGTGGCGAACCCGCGCAACCTGGTCGGCCTGATCATCGGCGCGGCCGTGGTCTTCCTCTTCTCCGGCCTGGCCATCAACGCGGTCTCCCGCTCGGCCGGCGCCGTCGTGATGGAGGTCCGCCGGCAGTTCCGCGAGCTGCCCGGGATCATGGACCGCACCCAGCGCCCCGAGTACGGCAAGGTCGTCGACATCTGCACCCGGGACGCGCAGCGCGAGCTGATGACCCCCGGCCTGCTGGCCATCCTCGCCCCGATCGCGGTCGGCTTCGGCCTCGGCCCGGGCGCGCTGGCGGCGTACCTGGCCGGCGCGATCGGTGCGGGCACCCTGATGGCGGTGTTCCTGGCCAACTCCGGTGGCGCCTGGGACAACGGCAAGAAGCTCGTCGAGGACGGCGCGTACGGCGGCAAGGGCTCCGACTCGCACGCCGCCACGGTCATCGGCGACACCGTCGGCGACCCGTTCAAGGACACCGCCGGCCCGGCGATCAACCCGCTGATCAAGGTGATGAACCTGGTCTCGCTGCTGATCGCGCCGGCCGTCGTGGCCTGGAGCGTGGGCGACGACAAGAACACCGGCCTGCGGGTGACGATCGCGGTGGTGGCCGCGCTGGTCATCGTCGCGGCGGTGGTGTTCAGCAAGCGCAAGGAGGTTGCGATGGGCGACTCCGACGGCACCGGCACCAGCGCCGACAAGTCCGCGGAGACGGTCAGCGCCTGAGTGGTGGAACAGCGGGCTCCCGGTCGGCGCGCGACGCCGGCCGGGAGCCCGCCGCGCGCCTGGCCCCCGCCGGTGCCGGCGGAACCCCAGCTCATGGGCCGGAGGGCCGCCGTCGTGGCGGCCGGCGGACCGGGAGCCGGCAAACCGACCGGTGGCGCATCCGCACAAAGGCCGTACGCTGCATCGCATGCGCACGTGCCGGGCGGCGACCGCCGGAAGACTCACGGTGGTTCTCGCGACGCTCGTCCTCACGCTGGCCGGCTGCGGCGGCGGCCCCAGCCCGCGGGCCTGGGCGGCGTCGGTCTGCGAGGCGCTCACCCCCTGGCGGGCCGAGATCAACAAGCTGACCAGCAGCACCCAGCAGCAGATGACCGCGCAGACCACGCCCGCGCAGGCGAAGGAGAACCTGGTGCGGCTCTTCGCCGGGGCGGAGCAGGCAAGCGAGACGGCCCGGCGCAAGGTCGACGAGGCGGGGATTCCCGAGACCGACCGCGGCGAGGAGATCTCCCAGGGCTTCCAGACGTCGCTCGGCAAGGTCCGCGACGCGTACGGGCGGGCGCGGGCCACCATCAGCGGGCTGAGCATCCGCGAGCCCGGCGCCTTCTACGACGGCGTGCGCGCCGCCGTGGAGACCCTCAACAAGGAGTACGACGCCAGCGCCCTGGACACCAGCCGGCTCAGCTCCGAAGAACTCAAGCAGGCCTTCGACGAGGTCCCGGAGTGCCGCTGACGCCCCCCGACAGGCTTCCCGACCCGGTCCGGCAGTTGTCGCTGTTCGGGGCCGAGGCGGCGGACCCGTCCGTCGCCGACCTGGCCGGCCTGCTCGCCGGCCCCGGGGAGGTGGTCCGGATGGGCGGCACCGCGCGGCTGACGGTCGCGGTGGACGCCGGGTGGCGGGTGCATGTGCTCGTCGCCGAACTGGCCCGGCGTGGCCTGGCCGCGACGTGGGAGGCCACGGCGGACCAGCGGCACGTGGTCCGCACCTCGTACGCCAGCACCCTGGCCCCACTGGCGCTGGCCTGGCTGAGCCCGCACGCCGCCAGCACCGAACCGGCCGTCGCCAAACCGACCGTCGTCGAACCGGCCGGCGCCGAACCGCCTGTCGCCGAACCGGGCGGCGCCGAACCGGGCGGCGGGCCGCCTGTCGCCGAACCGGGCGGCGGGCCGCCTGTCGCCGAACCGGGCGGCGGGCCGCCTGTCGCCGAACCGGCCGGCGGTGGGCCGGGCGGCGGCGGGCCGGTGAAGCGGCCACCCGCCGGGTTCCACCTCAACGGGCGGCGGCTGCGGCTCTGGCTGGCCGCCGCCGGGGCGGCCGACCCGCCCGGGTTCCTGCTCCGCCTCGGCGCGGCCGACGAGGCCTGCTGGGAGCCGGTCGGCGTCGCGCTGGCCGCCGTCGGCCTGCCGGCGGTCCTGCTCGACTCCGACGAGCGCGGCCCCGCGTACCGGATCACCGGCCGCCGCCGGCTGGCCCGCCTCGCCGACCTCATCGGCGACCGCCCACCCGCCGCGCCCCCGGCGGACTGGCCCACCCGTGCCTGACCGGTTCGGCTCCCCGGCGCGCCTGACCGGCCTGCCTCCCCGGCGTGCCTGACCGATGCGCCCGACCGGCGCGGCGCTGGCCGCACGCCCCCGTCGGCGGCGGGCCGCTCGGCGGCCGACCTGGCTCCGGCTGTCCGATGCGGGACACTCGGGCGGTCGGTTTCCGTCGAGAATCGGGCCGGTCGACCATCGGTCGAGGGGACGGCATCGTCACGGTGGCCTGCTTGAGACCCTACCCACGGTGTACGGTGGCGCCGTCCGGCAAGACCATCACCGGTGCGGCGTGGGGTGGGCGTCGCACTTGGGTGGTTTGCCGCCCGCGAAACCCGAAACGCGGGCGGCGCGTTACGTTGGACATCCGGACCGCCGGCGGTTCCGGCGGACCGAGGGTGGTCCGCGCCCGGAACCGGCCGGCCACGAGCAGGAGTGAGGTCGCAGGAGACGTGCCGAGCAACCCCAGGACCACCCGTCTGGTCATCGTCGAGTCACCGGCGAAGGCCAAGACGATCTCGGGCTACCTCGGCCCGGGATACGTCGTGGAGGCCAGCTTCGGGCACGTCCGCGACCTGCCGCGCAACGCCGCCGACGTGCCCGCCAAGTACAAGGGCGAGCCGTGGGCCCGGCTCGGGGTGGACGTCGACAACGGCTTCCACGCCCTCTACGTGGTCTCGCCCGACCGTAAGCAGCAGATCAGCAAGCTGACGAAGCTGGCCAAGGAGGTCGACGAGATCCTCCTCGCCACGGACGAGGACCGCGAGGGCGAGGCGATCGCCTGGCACCTGGTCGAGACGTTGAAGCCCAAGGTGCCGGTCAAGCGGATGGTCTTCCACGAGATCACCAAGCCGGCGATCCAGGCGGCGGTGGCCAACCCGCGGGAGATCGACCGGGACCTGGTCGACGCCCAGGAGGCCCGGCGCATCCTCGACCGGCTCTACGGCTACGAGGTCTCCCCGGTGCTGTGGAAGAAGGTCATGCCGAAGCTGTCGGCGGGCCGGGTGCAGTCCGTGGCGACCCGGATCGTGGTCGAGCGGGAGCGCCAGCGGATGGCGTTCCGCACCGCCGAGTACTGGGACATCCTGGCCACGCTGTCCGTGCGGAACCCGGGCGAGGGGCCGCGCAGCTTCAACGCCACCCTGGTGGCCCTGAACGGCGACCGGATCGCCACCGGCAAGGACTTCGAGCCGACCACGGGCCGGGTGAAGGCCGGCGCCGGGGTGGTGCACCTCGACGAGGGCGGGGCGCGCGGCCTCGCCGCCCGGTTGCAGGGGCGGCCGTTCGCCGTCACCCGGGTCGAGGAGAAGCCCTACCGCCGGCGCCCGTACGCGCCGTTCATCACCTCCACCCTCCAGCAGGAGGCGGCCCGCAAGCTGCGGCTCTCGTCGCAGCAGACGATGCGCACCGCGCAGCGGCTGTACGAGAACGGCTACATCACCTACATGCGTACCGACTCGGTGAACCTGTCGGAGACCGCCATCGCGGCGGCCCGCCGGCAGATCGTCGAGCTGTACGGCGAGCGCAGCGTGCCGCCGGAGCCGCGCCGCTACACCGGCAAGGTGAAGAACGCCCAGGAGGCGCACGAGGCGATCCGGCCGGCGGGGGACAACTTCCGCACCCCGGGTGAGGTGGCCAAGGAGCTGTCCGAGGAGGAGTACCGGCTCTACGAGCTGATCTGGCGGCGGACCATCGCCTCACAGATGACCGACGCGGTCGGCTCCAGCGTCTCGGTGCGCATCCGCGCGGTCTCCTCCTCGGGCGAGGAGGCCGACTTCGGCGCGACCGGCAAGACGATCACCGACCCGGGCTTCCTGCGCGCGTACGTCGAGTCCAGTGACGACGAGAACGCCGAGGCCGAGGACGCCGAGCGCCGGCTGCCCAACCTGGTCAAGGACCAGCCGCTGACCGCCGACGAGCTGGCCGCGCAGGGCCACCACACCCAGCCGCCGTCGCGGTACACCGAGGCGTCGCTGGTCAAGGCCCTGGAGGAGCTGGGCATCGGCCGCCCGTCCACGTACGCGTCGATCATGCAGACCATCCAGGACCGCGGGTACGTCTCCAAGCGCGGCCAGGCGCTGATCCCGTCCTTCCTGGCGTTCGCGGTGATCGGCCTGCTGGAGCGGCACTACCCGCGGCTGGTCGACTACAATTTCACGGCCAGCATGGAGAACGAGCTGGACGAGATCGCTGGGGGCGGCCACGCCGCCGTCGACTTCCTCACCGCGTTCTACTTCGGCAGCACCAACGGCGCCGGCGACCAGGACATCGCCCGCTCCGGGGGGCTGAAGAAGCTGGTCACCGAGAACCTCAGCGAGATCGACGCGCGCAGCGTCAACTCGATCCCGCTGTTCACCGACTCCGACGGGCGTGAGGTCGTCGTCCGGGTCGGGCGCTACGGGCCGTACCTCCAGCGGAGCGTGCCCGGCGAGGAGCCGGCGGCGCACGCCGAGGGCGAGGAGGGCGGCACCCCCGGCGACCGGGCGCCGATCCCCGAGGGGCTGGCTCCGGACGAGCTGACCCCGGAGAAGGTGCACGAGCTGTTCCTCGGCGGGGGCGGCGAGCGCAAGCTCGGCGACGACCCGGCGACGGGAGAGCCGATCGTGCTCAAGTCCGGCCGGTTCGGCCCGTACGTGGCCAGCGGCGAGCGGAAGTCCTCGCTGCTGCGCTCGCAGTCGCCGGACACGCTCACCCTGGACCAGGCGCTGCGGCTGCTCAGCCTGCCCCGGCTGGTCGGGGTGGCCCCGGACGGCGTCGAGATCTTCGCGAACAACGGCCGGTACGGCCCGTACGTCAAGCGCGGTGACGAGTTCCGGTCGCTGGACTCGGAAGAGAAGATGTTCACCGTCACGCTGGACGAGGCGCTGGCCCTGCTGGCCGCCCCGAAGACCCGCCAGCGGCGGGCCGCCGCGCCGCCGTTGCGGGAGTTGGGCGTCGACCCGCTGACCCATCAGCCCTTGGTGATCAAGGACGGCCGGTTCGGCCCGTACGTGACCGACGGGGAGACCAACGCGTCGCTGCGCCGGGGGCAGACGCCGGAGGCGCTGAGCATCGAGGAGGCTTCCGAGATGCTCGCCGAGAAGCGCGCGAAGGGGCCGGCCCCGCGGAAGAAGGCGACGGCGAAGAAGGCGGCGGCCAAGAAGACGACGGCGGCGAAGAAGACGACCGCCGCGAAGTCCACGGCCGCGAAGTCCACTGCGACGAAGGCGGCCGCGACGAAGGCGACCAAATCGGCGCCGAAGAAGGCTGCCCGGGCCAGCGAGTAGCGGCGCTACAGCGAATCTTGGTACGGATCGGTCCCTCCGGGGGCGGAACCGTACCAAGATTGGATACCCGGCCAGCCGGACGTCGACGTAGCGGCGGCGGCCGGCCGCGTCGCGCCGGACTGTCTGCCTTGACGAAACCACGACCGGCTCGCCCCAGGTTTGAACCACACGCCGCCGGCCGGCACCCCGTGGTCTGGGGTGCCGGCCGGCGGCTGTTCGTTTGTGTGTGGGTCAGCTGTTCCAGTGCTGGGCGACGAGGTCGGCGGCCTGCTGCTCCCACTGCGCGTACGCGTCTGGGTACGCCGAGACCTGCACGGTCTGCGCGGCCTGGGTCAGGGGCATGTCCTGCCACCCGTCGACCTGCTTGAG
Source organism: Micromonospora sp. NPDC048830 (assembly GCF_043198215.1). Classification (NCBI taxonomy): domain Bacteria; kingdom Bacillati; phylum Actinomycetota; class Actinomycetes; order Micromonosporales; family Micromonosporaceae; genus Micromonospora; species Micromonospora sp. NPDC048830. The sequence continues at coordinate 26,485 of NZ_JBICUP010000035.1, read as the reverse complement.
GCCCTTGAGGAATGCGGTGGTGGAGTACTCGGGGTCGGTGATCTGCTCCGGGGTGCCCCAACCCGAGGACGGCCGCTGCTGGAACAGACCCAGCGAGTCATGGTCGTTGGCGTCGCCCAGGTGGCCCAGGTTCTCCAGCTTCGACTCCTGCAGGCTGGTGGTCATACCCGGTCACGCCACCGAACCGGACATCCGAGGCGAATCAGTGCGCCTGGGGCAGTTGATCCACTCCATGCCGCCGACATGGCGGCATCCCGCACGCTGGACACCCCAATGTCACCGACATGGCGGGATCATCCAAGTCAGGGGCCGAGAATCTTGTTCAGGTGGTCCGTCGCGAAGATCCGGTTCGGGTCCAGGCGGTCGCGGATCGCCTGGAAGTCGGCGAACCTCGGGTACGCCGATGCCAGCGACTCCGCGTCGCGCCAGTGGACCTTGCCCCAGTGGGGCCGGCCGCCGAGGCCCGCCGCCACCCGCTCGAACGCCCGGAAGTACGGCTCGTACGGCATGCCCGCGTACTGGTGCAGGGCGACGTACGCGGACTCGCGCCCGTACCCGTGGGACAGCCAGATGTCGTCGGGGGCGGTGAAGCGCACCTCGACCGGGAACCCGACCTTGACCGGGAGCCCGTCGACGATCCGGCGCAGCGCGTCCAGCGCCTCGGGCAGGGCTTCGCGCGGCAGCGCGTACTCCATCTCCACGAAGCGGACCCGGCGCGGGGTGCAGAAGACCCGGTCGGACCGGGCGGTGTAGCTGCGCTCGGTGAGCACCCGGGAGGCGACGCCGCTGATCGTGGGCACCAGGGCGGGTACGGCCCGGCCGACCCGGCAGACGCCGCCGAAGAAGGTGTTGGCCAGGAACTCGTCGTCGAGCCAGCCGCGCCACCGCGGCAGCGGCCGCTCGTCGACCGGCGCCCGGTCGTTGGTCTTGACCTGGACCCGGGGCGTGTACGGGAACCAGAAGAACTCGAAGTGCTCGTGGGCGGCGACCAGGTCCGGCAGGTCGGCGAGGACGGCGTCCAGCAGGGCGGGGCGCTCGTGCGCGCGCAGCCCGAACGCGTCCACGCACTGCAGGGTCACGTCGGTCAGCACCCCGAGGGCGCCGAGCGAGACCCGGGCGGCGGCGAAGACGTCCGGGTGCTCGTCGGCGGAGCACCGCAGCACCTCACCGGTGCCGGTGACCAGGGTCAGCGCCGCGACGAACGTGGACAGGCAGCCGAGCGTGGCCCCGGTGCCGTGGGTGCCCGTGGAGATCGCCCCGGCGACGGTCTGCGCGTCGATGTCCCCGAGGTTGGGCATGGCCAGGCCGTTCGCGGCGAGCAGGTCGTTGAGCCGGTGCAGGGGCATCCCGGCCGGTACGGTGACCAGGCGCCGCTCGCGGTCGACCCGGACGCCGACGTCCAGCCCGGCGAGTTCCATGCGCCGGCCCTGGCTGCGGGCGACGGGGCTGAAGGAGTGGCCGCTGCCGACCGGCCGGATCCGTTCCCCGGCCGAGGCGGCGGCGTGGACGGCGTCGGCGACGTCGGCGACGCTCCGCGGGCGGAGGACCTCGGTTGCGGTGCTGCGCTGGTTGCCGGCCCAGTTGGTCCAGGCGGCGAGGGGTCGGGTGCTGGCCATGCGCGCTCCTCGACATCAACGTGAGCTGACTTCCTATCAGGAACGTTGTGCCTGGTAAATACCGCAATCGAGGTCCGCTCGTTGTACCGGTAGTCACACATTCGTGACGTGCAGATATGTTCATCCGTCGAAGGGGGGTGGCGCCGAGTGTCCACACCAGCCGCCACGACCGGGCCGCTGCGCCGGGTACCGGTCCAGGGTCGAAGCGTCGCACGGGTCCAGCGGATGCTGGACGCCTGCGCCGAACTCGTCGACGAGGTGGGGTACGAGGGGCTGACCACGACCCTGCTCGCCGAGCGTGCCGGGGTGGCGATCGGGTCGGTCTACCAGTTCTTTCCGGACAAGCGGGCGATCGTGCAGGCCCTGACCCTGCGCACCATGGAGTCCTACCTCCAGCGGCTCGACGAGCGCTTCTCCTCGAACGACCTGACCCACTGGTGGGACGGGGTCGACGCGGGAATCGACGAGTACATCACCATGCACCGCACCGTCCCGGGCTTCCGCACCCTGCACTTCGGCGACGTGGTCGACCTGCACCTGCTGGATGAGCAGCGGGACAACAACGGCGTGATCGCCGACCAGTTGGCCCGGGTGCTCACCGAGCGGTTCGGCATGCTCGACGAGCCGCGCCTACGGTTCTGCCTGGAGGTCGCCGTCGAGGCGGCCGACGCGCTGATCAAGCTGGCCTTCCGTCGTAAGCCCGAGGGCGACGAGGAGGTGCTCGCCGAGGCCAAGGCGCTCATCCGCGAGTACCTGCACCGGTACGTCGAAGCCCAAGCCGACAGCGCCTCCTGAGCCGCGCGAGGGCGGCCCGCCTCCGCGAACCGACCGGGCCGCCACGCGCGCCACGACCACGCGGGCCCGCGTCGGGTGACGCGACGGTGGGTGACGCCTACAGGAAGGCGTGCCCCTCGCCCCGGTAGGTCGGGACGCTGGCCACCACCCGGTCCTCCTCGACCAGGTGCAGCTCGTTGACGTGTTCGCACAGCTCGCCGGCCTTCGCGTGCCGGAACCAGACCCGGTCGCCGACCCGCAGGCCGGCCGCCGCCGCGCCGGCCAGCGGGGTCTGCACCTCGCCCGCCCCCTCCGCGCCGAGCAGCCGCAGCCCGGCGGGCAGCCAGGGCACGGGCAGCCGGGTCCCGCCGGCCTGACCGGAGGCGATCCAGCCGCCGCCGAGCACCGTGGCCAGCCCGCGCGCCGGGCGGCGGACCACCGCGCAGGCGAAGAACGCCGCCGGGGTGGGGCGCCAGGCGCGGTACGCGTCGAACAGCTTCGGCCCGTACAGGCCCGATCCCGCGGTGACCTCGGTGACCGCGGGATCGGCGCTGGTCGCCGCCACGCTGCCGGTCCCGCCGCCGTTGACGAACTCGAGGTCGGCGTGCTCGCGTACCGCCGCTGCCGCCGCGCCGCGCCGGGCCAGCAGCTCGCGGTACGAGCCGCGCTGGACGAGCCGGATCGCGGTGGCCAGCGCCGCCCGGCCGGGCGGCGCGTCGCCCAGCCCGGCGATCTGCGCCTCGTACGACATGAGGCCGACCAGCCGGAAGCCGGGCCGGGCCGCGACGGCGGCGGCGAACGCGCCCGCCGCCCGGGCGCTGTGCACCGGCGAGCGGCGGACCCCGACGTGCACCCGCCCGCCCAGCGGCCGCCAGGAGGCGTCCAGGTCGAGGCAGAGCCGCAGCTCGGGCCGGCGGTCCGGCGGGCGCACCGCGTCTACCAGGTCGAGCTGCTCGGTGTCGTCGACCATCAGGGTGACGGCGCGGGCGAGCGTCTCGTCGGTGGCCAGCTCGGCGAGCGCCCGCCGGTCGGCCGTCGGGTACGCCACCAGCACGTCGTCGCTCACGCCGGAACGGGCCAGCCAGATCGCCTCGGGCAGGGTGAACGCCATCACCCCCCGCCAGCCGGGCCGGCTCAGCACCCGGCGGAGCAACTCGCGAACCCGGACGGACTTGCTGGCCACCCGCAGCGGCTTGCCGCCGGCGCGCGCGGGCAGCGCCGCCGCGTTGGCGTCGAACGCCGCCAGGTCGACCACCGCGTACGGCGGGTCGAGGTGGGCGGTCGCCCGATCCAGGCGTTCGCGCAGTCGGTCGCGTTCCGTGGTCACGTGTGCACGCTAACTGTCGGACGATTGATGCGAAACACCCTCGCGTACGCCGGCTGCCGGCGGGGGCGCCGGCGGCCTAGGCTCGGCGAGCAGGCAATGTCGCGGACGGGGCGTTCCCCGCCCGGGGACTAGAGTGTTGCACCGGGACTGCCCAACGTTGGGCCGGCACGTGGAGGTACGGCCATCGAAAGCCAGAACAACGGCGAGTCGCCCGGCGTGTCGTCGTCCGCGAGTCAGCCGGCCGCCCCGGGCGCCGCCGCGGCCGACCGCTCCGGGGCCGCCGCGATCCGTTCCGTGCTGCGCATCCGGCCGTTCCGCCGGCTGTGGATCGTGCTCGGCGCCGCCTCCTTCGGCGACTGGCTGGGCCTGCTCGCCACGTCGGTCTTCGCCGCGTCCCAGGTGCAGGGCAACACCGCCAAGGGCGCCGCCTTCGGCACACTGATCGCCATCCGGCTGCTGCCCGCGCTGCTGCTCGGCCCGGTGGCCGGCGTCCTCGCCGACCGGTTCGACCGGCGCTGGACGATGGTCATCTGCGACGTGCTGCGCTTCGTGCTCTTCGCCTCCATCCCGCTGTTCGCCCTCACCAACGCCGGCGGTGGGCTGGTCGTCGGCTGGGCGGCGGTCGCCACCTTCCTGATCGAGACGATCACCCTGCTGTGGATCCCGGCCAAGGAGGCCGCGGTCCCCAACCTGATCCCGCGCGCCCGCCTGGAGGCGGCCAACCAGCTCACCCTCATCACCACGTACGGCCTCACCCCCATCGCCGCCGCGGTCGGCCTCGCGGTCCTCGACCGCAGCATCCGGGCGGCCACCGGCGGCGAGATCCCGGCCTGGGCCGAGCCGGCCCAGCTCGCGCTCTGGTTCAACGCGTTCTCCCGGCTGGCCACCGCGCTGGTGGTCGCCCTCGGCATCAAGGAGATCAGCCGGACGGGGCGGGGCGCGGGGGAACGCGCCGAGCAGGGGATGACGCGCCAGTTCACCGAGGGCTGGCGGTACATCAGCCAGACCCCGCTGGTCCGCGGCCTGGTGCTCGGCATCTTCGGCGCCTTCGCCGGCGGCGGCATCGTGATCGGCACGGCGAAGTTCTTCGCCGCCTCGCTCGGCGCCGGCGACGCCGCGTTCTACCTGCTCTTCGGCGCGATCTTCGTCGGCCTGGCGCTCGGCATCGGGCTCGGCCCGATGATCGTCCGGGACATGTCCCGGCGGCGCTGGTTCGGCGCGAGCATCGTGCTGGCCAGCGCGTCCGTGCTGGTGCTCGCGTTCGCCATCCACCTGTCGATGGCGATGCTCGGCGCGGTCCTGGTCGGCGCGGGCGCCGGGATGGCCTTCCTCGCCGGCACCACCCTGCTCGGCGGCGAGGTCGCCGACGAGGTGCGCGGCCGGGTCTTCGCCGTGGTGCAGATCGGCACCCGGTTGGTGCTGATCCTGGCCATCGCGCTGAGCAGCCTGCTGGTCGGCGTCGGCGGCTCGCGCCGGCTGACCGTCGCCGACCTGGGCATCTCCGTCTCCTCCACCCGGCTGCTGCTGCTCGCCGCGGGCGTCGCCGGCATCTTCGCCGGGATCAGCGCCTTCGGCCAGATGGACGACAAGAAGGGCGTGCCGGTCCTGGCCGACCTGTGGGGGTCGGTCCGGGGCCGCCCGCTGATGCCGGCCGAGCAGTTCGTCCCCAACGGGCTCTTCGTGGTCTTCGAGGGCGGTGAGGGCGCCGGCAAGTCCACCCAGCTCGTCCTGCTCGCCGAGCGGCTGCGCGGGCAGGGCCGCGAGGTGGTGGTGACCCGCGAGCCGGGGGCCACCCCGATCGGCGAGCGGATCCGCTCCCTCCTGCTCGACAGGTCCGGCGCCGAGCCCCCCTCCCCGCGCGCCGAGGCGCTGCTCTACGCGGCCGACCGGGCGCACCACGTCGCGACCGTGGTCCGGCCCGCGCTGGTCCGCGGCGCGGTGGTGATCAGCGACCGGTACGTGGACTCCTCGCTGGCGTACCAGGGGGCCGGGCGGACCCTGCCGGTCGACGAGGTCTCCTGGCTCTCCTCCTGGGCCACGGGCGGCCTCAAGCCCGACCTGGTCGTGCTGCTGGACGTCGACCCGCGCACCGGCCTGTCCCGGGTCGCCGCCCGCAGCGCGGACGCCGACCGGCTGGAGGCCGAGTCCGTCGCCTTCCACGAGCGGGTCCGGTACGCCTTCCTCGACCTCGCCGCCAACGACCCGAAGCGCTACCTGGTGCTCGACGCGGCCAAGCCGGTCGACGAGATCGCCGGGCTGGTCGCCCGCCGGGTGGAGGCGTTCCTGGTCGACCCGGCCAAGATCGTCCACCCCCGTCCCGCGCAGGGGCCGGACACCTCGGTGCAGCCGGAGTTATCCGACGCGGAGCTGGTGACGATGGAGCGCCGGACCTGATGCCGGACGTCTTCGCCGACCTGGTCGGGCAGGACGACGCGGTCGACACGCTGCGCCGGGCCGCCGCGTCGGCCGCGGCCGTGCTGCGCCACGCCGCCGCCGTCCACGCGGCGGCCACGGCCGGCCCGGTCGACGACGACCTCGACGCCCTCGCCGCCGAGGTTGAGGCCGAGGCCGAGGACGCCGGGAACCCCGTCGACCCGGGCGCCGGGATGACCCACGCCTGGATCTTCACCGGGCCGCCCGGCTCGGGCCGGTCGGTCGCCGCCCGCGCGTTCGCCGCCGCCCTGCAGTGCGTACGCGGCACCGGCTGCGGCGAGTGCCCGGGCTGCCACACCACGCTGGCCGGCACCCACGCCGACGTCCGGCTGGTGGTACCCGAGGGGCTGTCCATCGGGGTCGGGGAGATGCGCGCCCTGGTGCTCCGGGCGGCCAGCACCCCGTCCGGCGGCCGGTGGCAGGTGGTGATCATCGAGGACGCCGACCGGCTCACCGAGGCGGCCGGCAACGCGCTGCTCAAGGCGGTCGAGGAGCCGCCGCCGCGGACGGTCTTCCTGCTCTGCGCCCCGTCCACCCACCCCGACGACATCTCGGTGACCATCCGGTCGCGGTGCCGGGTCGTACCGCTGCGGCAGCCCCCGGCCGCCGCCGTGGCCGAGGTGCTGGCGCGCCGCGACGGCGTCGCCCCCGACGTGGCGGCGTGGGCGGCGGCGGCCGCGCAGGGCCACGTGGGCTGGGCCCGGCGGCTCGCCCGCGACCCGGAGGCCCGCCAGCGCCGGGACGCGGTGCTCGCGGTGCCGCGCCGGCTGACCGGCGTGGGCGCGGCCTTCGACGCGGCGTCCGCGCTGATCGAGGCGGCCGAGGCGGAGGCCGCGGCGTCGGTCGCAGAGATCGACGAGGCCGAGCGGGCCGCGTTGCAGACCGCGCTCGGCGCGGGCGGCACCGGCCGGGGGGCGGCCGGCGCGATGCGTGGGGCCGCCGGCCAGCTCAAGGACCTGGAGAAGCGGCAGAAGTCGCGGGCCACCCGGGCCCAGCGCGACGCCCTCGACCGGGCCCTGGTCGACCTGGCCGGCTTCTACCGGGACGCCGTCACCGCGGCGCTGGGCGCGCCGGTCGCCCCGGTGCACGCCGACACCGCCGCGCTGGCCGAGGCGGGGGCGCGGAAGTGGCACGCCGAGGGGGCGCTGCGCCGGCTGGAGGCCGTACTGGAGTGTCGGGCCGCCATCGAGGCGAACGTCAAGCAGCGGATCGCGGTGGAGGCGATGATGCTCACCCTCTGGAAGGGTTGACGGCCTCCCGCGTCGTCCACAGGGCATCGACACGCGCGATTGGTGTGCGGTACGGTCCATTGGCATGCCGCGTGACGGTCGTGGCACGGACGGTGAGCGCACTGCCGGGAGGAGTCCACGATGCCTCGGGAGATCGACGAGGCCTGGATCGAGGAGGCGGTGCGGCGCTACCGCCACATCGAGTCCTTGCAGGCCGAGTTCGACCAGGCGGTGGCGACCGTCGAGGTCACGGTGCGCTCCCCGGACGGGCTGGTCGAGGTCGTGGTCACCGCCGAGGGGCGGATCACCGACGTGCGCTTCCTCGGCCCCCTGCACACCCGTCACCCGCGGGACGTCGCCGGGTCCGTGCGGGCCGCGGTGACCGCCGCCGCCGACGCGGCCGAGTGGGCCCGGGAGAAGCTGCACAACGAGACGTTCGCGGCGTACCGACCGCTGGCGGGGGCCTGACATGGATGAGATGCGCGCCCTGGCCGCCCGGCTGGACGAGGCGAGCGAGACCCTCGACGGCCTGGCCCGCGCCGTGACCGCCACCGACCCGCCGCACCCGGCGTTCGGCGTCCACGCCCCCGGCCGCCCCGGCGAGATCGGCCGGGCGCTGCACCGCCGGTGGACGGCCGCCACCGGCGACCGGGCCCGGGAGGCGAGCGCCGCCGCGGCCCGGCTGACCGCCGCCGCGTCCGCCGTCCGCAGCGCCGCCGACCGGTACGCGGGCGTCGACGACTCCGCCCGGCTGCGGCTGGGCCGGGCCGAGCGGTTCCGGTCCGGCGGCTTCGGGGCGCGGGACCTGTGATGGACCCCCTCGACCGCCTCGCCGAGCCGGGGCTGGACCTGCTCGACCGGGTCGACACGCTGCTCGCCTCCGGGGCCCCGGAGGGGCACCCGCTCTGGCCGCTGCTGCGCCGCATGCAGGCGCTCCCCGGCGAGGCCGTGCGGGCCTTCCTCGACCTGCACCCGGCTCCGCTGGCCGAGGCCGGCCACGCGGTGCGCGCGCTCGTCGGGGCGTACGACGAGGTGAGCCGCACCCTCGCCGACCCCGTCGCCTGGTCCGGGGCCGCCGCCTCCGCGTACGACGGGTCGCGCGCCGCGCTGCTGCGCCACCTCGACGAGGGCCCGGACAGCCTGGTCGGCCGGCTGGAGTCCACCGCCGGGTACGCGGACGCGCTCGCCGACTGGGTGGAGGGCAGCCGCCTGGCGTTGGCCCGGGCGCTGGCCCATGTGCTCTGCTCCACCGAGGCGGTGCGGGTGCGGGCCGCCACCGCCCCGGGCGCCGAGCCGCGGGCCACCGGCCTGGTCGCGGCGGCCGACGTCGCGTACCGGGTGCTCTCGGTCCTCGGCGTGGCGTACGACGGGGCGGAGACGCTGCTGCGCCAGTGGTCGCCGAGCCTGACTGAGTCCGTGTGGCGCGCTCCCGTGGGCGGTCCGGCCCACTACGACACCGCCACCCGCATCGGCCGCTGACCCGGCCGCCCTTTCCCCGCGCCGGGGGATCCGGCCGACGGCAGGGCCACGGCGCCGCGCGCCTGAGCCGGTCCGTGGACGCGCGCTCCGGCGGCGACGCCGTGGCCTTCCCCTGCACCCCCCGCAGGTCTGCCTCCACTCAACGCCCTCGCCGCCGGTTTGTCCTCCGGCTCGCCTCGGAATCAGCCGTCCGGGCGAGGAGCATCGAGACGACCGGGGCAGCCGGGGATCGTATGAAATGATGTTCGTAAATCACTGCGCGGGGTGACCGCGCGGCGACTCCCGGGTAGGTGGCGGGGGTCACCGCGTCGTAGGGTGAGAGGCATGGGCATGCTCTGCGCGGTCAGCTTCAACCGGTACGGGCGCCTCTACTACCTCGACCCGGGGGAGTTCCGCCCGCAGGTGGGCGACCGGGTGCTGGTGCCCACCGACGAGGGGCCCGAGGTGGCGGAGTGCGTGTGGGCCGCGCAGTGGGTCGGCGAGGACACCGACGGCTTCCCCAAGCTGGCCGGCCTCGCCGGTGACGAGGATCTGCGCCGTGACGAGCTGCTGCGGCGGCGCAAGGCCGAGGTGAAGGTGGCCGCGAAGCGGCTGATCCGGGAGCACGGTCTGCCGATGAAGGTGGTCGCCGTCGACCACGTCCTCGGCAACGCCGAGGGCGGCGGCGACCGGACCACGGTCTACTTCACCGCGCCGCACCGGGTCGACTTCCGCTCCCTCGTCCGGGACCTCGGCGCGACCCTGCACTGCCGGGTCGAGCTGCGCCAGCTCTCCGCCCGGGACTCCGCCCGCGTGCAGGGCGGCATCGGCTCCTGCGGCCGGGACCTGTGCTGCGCCACGTTCCTGACCGACTTCGAGCCGGTGACCATCCGGATGGCCAAGGAACAGGACCTGCCGCTGAACCCGCTGCGCATCTCCGGCGCGTGCGGCCGGCTGATGTGCTGCCTCAAGTACGAGCACCCGCTCTACCAGAGGTTCCACGAGTCCGCCCCGCCCGTCGGGAGCCGGGTCACCACGGATCAGGGCCCCGGCCGGGTGATCGGCCACAGCGTCCCCCGGGACTCGGTGACCGTGCGGCTGGACGCCGACGGCTCCCGCTGCGCCTGCTCCCGCGCCTCGGTCTGCGGCCCCCGCCAGGCCCACGACCAGCACTACAACGCCTGACGCCGCCGCCCTCCTCCCCGGCCCGTGCCGGCGCACGCGCCCCGGCATGCCGGCCCCGCCGGGTGATCAAGAGGCTTGCGTCATCCGCCGGATGGATTCCGACGCAAATCTCTTGATCAGCGAATCGGGGCCCAGCCGTCAGCGGATCGTGATCGGGGGTTCCGCCAGGCGGGGGGTCAGCGGGGTGCCGGGGACCAGCCAGGACGACTCCGGCGACCGGTCCGGGTTCAGCTTCCAGTCGCGGGCCACGCGGTCGACCGCGACCGGGTAGACGGTGAGGGTGCCGTCGGGGTCGATGCGCATCCGCAGGAACGCCTTGGCGTCCTCGATGCCCTGCCCGGCGAACAGTTCGTTGAGGTTGACCCCGAACGCCCCCGCCAGCAGCAGGTACGCCGCCACCAGCTCGCTGGCCAGGAAGCCGATCACCGGCCCGTAGAGCACGACGGCGGCGACCGCCGGCAGCGGCCAGGACCAGTGGTGGAACGGCAGCGACAGCCAGGCCCAGGTGCCGGCGGCTGCCAGCCCGACGTGGGCCAGCCCGTGCCCGACGCCGAGGATCCAGTGCCGGGCGTGTCGCTTCCCGCTCGCGCTGGGCGGCTTCGCGAAGAGGGCAGCCCCGAGCATCGTCACCGCCAGCATCGCCACCAGTGGCACGCTGAACAGCCGCTGCTCGGTGCCGCCGGCCCGGTTCGCCGCCACCCCGGCCATCGCGAGCATGAACAGGGTGTGCACGATCCCCAGCAGGGTGCCGAAGCCCGGGTTGCGCCACGGCAGCCGGGCGAAGACGCCCCAGCCGTACCGCCGGGAGCGGGCCTTGTCGGGAAAACGGGCCGCCAGGTCGTACGGGCGGCTGGGGCTGGCCCGCCGGGCCAGGGTGTCCCGCGGCGGCACCTCGATCCGCTCGGGCAGGTGGTGGGTGGGATACAGGTACGCCCCGCCGCTGCCGCAGGTGATGAGCTGCCGGTCCGGGCCGGCGTACCGGGCGTAGTGGTGCAGGTCGCCGGAGATCAGCAGGCGTACCCGCGCCCCGGTGGGCGCGACGATCGTACGGATGAAGTAGTCGATCGAGTCGTACGCCGTGGGGTCGTCGACGGCCTTGACCCAGGTCGGCGCCGGCACGGCCAGGATCACCCGGCTCTGCGGCCCCAGCCTGCGGGCCACCGCGTCGAAGTAGGTGAGCTGCGGGTCGTCCAGGTACGAGCCGGACTGGTCGTCGAGGCCGAGCAGCCACCAGTCGGCGGGCAGCTCGACGGCGAAGTACGAGCGGGACTGGCCGGTGCCCCAGCCGCCGAAGTGCCGGTCCCGGGACCGCACGAACAGCCGCAGGAACGCGGTGAGGCCGTCGTACCAGTCGTGGTTGCCGGGGACGGCGAACAGGGTGGGCCGCTCGGGCGGCGTGGCCGGCAGCGCGGCCTGGTACGGCCCCTTGCACCGGTCCTCGTACGCCCCGTAGGACGCCGTCGGGTACACCTGGTCCCCACCCATCACCAGGGTCTGCGCCCGCGGCAGCCGGTGCCCGTCGACCGTCAGCTCCGGCTGCGCGAGCAGGTACGCGACCGAGTACGTGGCGTTGAAGCCGTCGCCCAGGTCGGCGACGTAGTCCAGCCACAGCCCGCCGTCCGGCCCGACCTGGCGCTCGATGCGGGCCTCCAGCGAGTTCTGCAGCTCCCGCTTGTCCAGGTACGCCCCGAACAGCAGCGCCAGCAGCGTACGCAGGCCGGTGCTGATCAGCAGGAGGGGCGCGAGCCACGGGACCGGCTTGCGCGGGGTGAAGCCCAGCTCCAGCGGATCGGTGCTGCGCGGCCGGCGGGCCGGCCCGATGCCGTCTTCCGGGACTTCGCCCTGCGGGCCGTCGACGGGGGTGCGGTCGTCGGTCACCCACCGCAGCGTAGTCCCGACCGGTCCGCAGCGCTGTCGGGTACGGGCGCCGGAAGCACGGGATGGTCGGGGCCCGGCGGTCGACGGGGGATCCGGTTGGGTCCAGGGGCGGGGCGTGCCGTACACTTGACGATCGTTGCCGCCTTAGCTCAGTCGGCAGAGCGACGCACTCGTAATGCGTAGGTCGACGGTTCGATTCCGTCAGGCGGCTCCGAGTGAGGCCCTGACCAGTATAAGCGCTGGTCAGGGCCTCATTTTCATCGATGTAGTTTTGAATCGCCCCCCGAAAACCCCCCAGAAACGCCTACCGGCGATCAGGTTCAGCGCACCTGCCAGCGGGATGCAGGGTCTACTTGGCCCGGCGCTTCCCGCGATCTTGAGGTATGGGTCCAGTAATGTCCTGACCTGCACCAAACTGTTCTAGAATGTCGGAGCTGTCCGGGGCGAGGGCGGGCTTGACGATGTAGTGCTTGTTGGTGACCTGCTCGGTGGCGTGCCCAAGCTGGGCTGCGGCGCTTCTGGCGTCGGCCTCCTTGTCGATCAGGGTGGCGACAGTCTTGCGGAAGGTGTGCGGGGTGACCCATTCGAGGCCGGCGTCGGCGCGGGCTTGACGCCACTGGCGGCGCACGTTCTGCGGTGACAACCAGGTGCCGCGCCGGGAGAAGAAGGTGAGCGGCGTCTCCCAGGGGCCGTCGAAGCGGCGTCGTGGGGATTGTCGGCGGCGTTGAGTTTGCGACCCATCACGTCGATCCCTATGGGGCCAGCTCTCGCGGCTGGTTGGGTTCCGGCCGTGGTACTTGCCGCATAGCGATACCGATCAGTTGGCGCGGGCGGCGCAGGATGCTGCCGTGACGCGTGACGACGGGATCAGTCGCCGTCACGCTCGTACATGAGGGCATCGTCATCGATGGGACGGCCGCGTCCGCCGACTCGGAAGCCGGTGTGTCCCGGCGGTGGAACGTCCTCGAATCGCTGCGGCTCAGCGCCTGCGGTCGCTATGACGAGTTCGGCGTGAAGCCGAACCGGACACGATGCCCCCCGCCCACACGCCTTGCAGACCCTGGGCTGGCCTTCGACGACATGCCGTCGGTTGAGGGTCACCGCCACGTCGAACATGACCGACTGGCGCAGTCCCGGGATGACTGTCAACGGCCTGCCCATCGTTGTCCCTTCACCGCGCGGCCTGTGATCCCTCGCTCCGGTGAAGCGGGGTCACCGTCGCGGGACGACCGGTTCGAGGCGCACCGGCATAATCGGTGGACCTCATCGGCGGCATCTGGAGAATCTGTGCGAAGCGGGTCCGGGCGTCCTGGTCGGTGAGTTTGAGGAGGTCGTCGAGGGCTGCCTGCATCGCCAGACTCGGCGGTTCAGGCTGTCTACGGTCCTCCCACGCGACGACGATCGAGGGAGGCACGCGAAGCCGTTCGGCGAACGCCCCAAGGCTGAGCCGCAGTGCCTCCCGCAACGCAAGGACTTCCCGCTCCCTCCAACGAGCGATCGCGACCGTGCATCCGCAGCCGGGAGCCGCGATCATCAGGCTGGATGGTGGGTTCGGCGGTACGGCTGCCTGATGGCGTAGCAGTCGTTCGTGTTCGGCTACCCACGCTTTATGGGTCCGCAGCATGGTGATCAGTTCCTGGAGCGTGTCGAACGCGTCCACCAGCGTTCCTTGCGCCCGGAGTTCGCGGTCGGCGCGCTCCCAGAAGCCACGGGTGATGGTGTTTCGCCCGATCTCCACGTTTGCGACCGAACTGCGGGAGTAGGCCGTCCGTTTGGCGAGGGCGGTCTGGGTCATGCCGGCTGCCCTGCGCCAGTGGGCCAACTGCCGCCCCAGCGCCCTCTGCAGGTCGCGAATCTGTTCAGGAGTGACGGGACCCGGGACGGTATCCATTCCGATCATCCGCCCCGTCCGCCGCGAAGTGCGTACAAGCGCGACCGGCCGCCACTGTTCACGAGGGGAGCGGCGTCCGGGTCGACTGGCCCGACAGGCAGGATCTCCATGACCACCATGAACCGTGTCGGCATCGTCGCCGACGCATCCGTTCGTGGCTGCGCTGCCGATTGGTGGTCCACGAAGCGCCGCAAGCGGGCCAGCGCTCCGCCCGTCGCCAACGCCTCGTCACAGCGACTCATGACATCCAGGCTGGCCGTACGCTCGGCCTTTTCGATCTTACCGAGCAGGTCCGGGCTCACGTACACCAGCGCCGCGAGCCGTGCCAGCGACAGCCCGCGCTGCTGCCGCCAACAGCGCAGCTCCGCGCCGAGGAAATGCCGGGCGGACACGTGGGGCCTCAACTCGGCCGGCTGCTGCCCCATCACGCTCGCCTGCGCCGATCGGCGAGTGAGTACACCCGCGCCCCACCACTGGCAGCCAGCGGTAGCGCCGAGAGTTCGGAACAGTCCTCGGGCATCGTGGTCAGTACGACGCGGACCGGCCCGTCAGGCCCACTGTCGACCGTGATCACAACCGCCGTGCCCGCCGCGACGCCGAGATGAACAGTGGGCGTCACATCCGCATGATCGTTCCGCGACGTGAGCGGTGTGGGCTCCGGCTCCCTCTCCCATGCCGGAGCTGGCACTGTCTTCGCGGCCTCGGCCGGTCGTCCGGAGCCGTAGATGACGTGCAGCCCGATTGAGGCATCGTTGTCCACGCCGAAGACCCCGCGTAGCCCCGCCCGGATGTGCGATCCCGGCCAGCGGGACTCACCGCGCTCCAGCCGGCCGACGTACCTGCTGTCAAGGCATGTACGTCGTCTCTGGTGCTCCCAGATCCACGCGTTGACCGCCTCGGCAACCTCCTGCCGCGACATCACTCGACCTGACCCCGTCGGCGACCGCCTCGCCAGTCGTGCGCGCCGCAGCAAGTCGTTAGGACTGCGTGGAGCCCTCGTTCGAGCGCCCGGTACGCCGTTCACTATCAATGCCCTCTCAAATTAGGCCACCGCGAAGGATAAAGGTCTGCTGGCGGACTTCAGCTTCCGTAGTCGCGGAGCTCCGTCACCCCTGCCTCCACGACGACTTCTGTGCTAGCTACACTTTCCGACGAATAGGTCGGCTCGTTTTGTCGCAGCATTGACCGGGGTTGTCGTGTCGTGCCCTGGATCGGTGCCGCTAGCAGGGGCGGATGCCGTGATCTATGGCGATTCCAGCCATATCAAGCGCTGAGGTAAGCTGATCAATCGTTGCTGCTGGCAGGTGGCCCTGGCCTAAACCGCTTGCCTTGATCAAAGCCCGCAGCGTCCCTTGGCGTTCGGAGGTGACGGCCGGATGATTGATGAGGTCGCGCGCCGCGTTGGCGTCCTCGTCGTGGATAGCATCCGCAACCAACTGTTTGGTCAGGCTGTCTACGACATCGGTTGGCAAGCTCACCGCGAGGTCCAGGGCCGTCAGTCCGATGCGAACGCGGAATACGGTGAGACCGGTGTTTCGTGGTATTGCTGACACTCGATCGATGAGGTCAGCGTGGTCGACGGGGATGCGACCCGCAGCCAGTTCCAGCCAGGTCATGAGGAGTCCATGCACCGCTTGCTCCCACGGCGTCTCGATCTTGGTGGCCGTGAGGAGAACCGCTGCTGACGGCCCTTCATCCTGCAGGAGATGGGTAACGACCGCGACCTGTCGTCCATCAAGGAGGGTAGGTCCGATCCCGTCGTATCGGCGCACATGGGTCACAACGTCGTCCCACCGCCCGGCAAGGGTGAGGGCGCGGATTCCGTCCGAGAGCAGGGTGCCGTGCAGCCAACTGATGATCTGGTGGAGTTCTTCGGGATCGGCGGGAAGTTGTCGAGGGTGTATCTCCAGGTCCTCCAGAAGAGCGGGACTGCCGCCGACGATTGCCGTGTACAGGTGGGTGAGTAGGCGGTACGCGCCGTCGCCGTCGCCTTCACGAATGCGCAGGCGAGCGAGGTTGACGACTGGTTCGAGAGCGAAGCGGGCCGTGTAGCCGTTCAGCGGGGCTTGGTTGAGGTAGAGGCTTGCGTGGCGGCGGCACCAGGCGCGGGCAAGGTTGGGGTCTCCGCAGTCGGAGGCGATGAGGGCGGCCCCGTTGAACACCATGGACGCCTTGTCCGGGTCGCATTCGCGGTGTGCGGTTTCGGCGAGCCTGACGAGCCGGTCTATTCGAGCATCCAGTGGTTTGGCGGGCGGTCGTTTGCGGGCGACGAGAGGGAAGCGGGCGGCGATGGTGGCGGCAAGAGACGGAGTCATGGTGTCCTCATCTGCTGCGGAAGGGCCGCATGGTGGCAACGAGGTGCGTCCCGGTCGTGCGTGACGTCTCAGCTGCGCTCGTCCCTGGGGCGCCGGGGCGGGACAGGACAGGGCACCGCCCCGGCGTGGATTCGGTCAGAAGGAGATCGTGAGGATGGTGTCGGATCGGCTGATGTCGTCGCGTCCGGCGGGCCGGGTTCCTGCGCGGTGGGCGGTGACGGTGGGCTGGTTGGGGCGGCCTGCCTCGTCCCATTGGTCGAGCAGGTTGGTCAGGTCGGTGACGAGCGCGTTGGCGTCCGGTCCGTGGGCGATCGCACCGAGTTCGTGGTGGCCGTCGCCGGTCTCCTGGAAGGCGAGGTAGGCGATGGTGCCGCCGTGGTAGATGGCGGCACCGGCCCATCGGTAGGCGGGGGTGACCAGTCCGCTGGTGCGGGCGGTGTCGCCGACGCCGAGGCGGCCGAACGGCGTGTTGGCGTGGACGAGGAGCCACAGGTCGAGGTGGCCGATGGGATCGGCGTCGCTGACCTGGATGCCGGTCCAGCGTTCGAGCCGAGGGTGGCTTAAGGCGCTGGCGAGGGCGGCGCGGTCGGGCTGATCGGTGGCGTCGAGTTTGAGGACCACGTCGGCGTCGAGGCGTACGTGGTGGTCGGTGTGTTCGGCGCTGCCGCGCATGGGGACGAATCCGCAGACCAGCGGCGTCGTGGTGCTCACCAACTGGTGGGGGCCGGTGCGGTCGAAGGTGAAGCACCGGGTCAGGCCGCTCTCGTGCACGCGCAGGGGCACGACGATGCGGCCGTGGTCGGCGAGTTGTTCCCACCAGGCGGCGGAGATGTCCCAGGCTCCGGCGGTGACGATGATCCGGTCGTAGGGCGCGTGATCGGGGTCGCCGAGGGCTCCGTCGCCGCAGACCACTGCGACGGTGTCGTAGCCGGCGCGGTCGAGGCCGGCGCGGGCGCCGTCGGCGAGGTCCTGGTCGAGTTCGATGGTGACGACCTTGCCGCCGGGGCTGGTCAGCTCGGCGAGCAGGGCGGCGTTGATGCCGGTGGCCGCGCCGATCTCCAGGACACGGTGGCCGGGTTGGGGGGCGAGTTGTTCGAGCATGTCCGCGACGAGGCTGGGGCTCGACGCTGATGACAACGCTGCACCGCTGGGGTCCCGTTTGGTGACGATCTGGCGGCGGGTGTAGACGGTTTCCAAGTCGACACCGGGAAGGAACTGCTCGCGGGGGACCGTACGGAACGCGTGCGCGACGGGGGCGGAGCGGATGTGGTCGCGCTGTTCGAGTGTGCTGACGAGTTGTTCGCGGAGCGTCGCGGCACTCGACGTTCCCGGTGCGGTGGGGGAAGTGTTCACTGCGTTGACCCTACTGTCGATCTTGGTGGCGGGTTGATAGCCGGATGGGGTGTCGAACGGGTGGTGGAAGGTGACGTTCACGGCCGCCGTCGCGAGCAGCCAGGTGTCAGCGGCGGAGATGCCGAGCCGGTTGAACAGGAACAGAAGGTGGTGGGTCAGCACCTCGCGTAGGTCGCGGGTCAGCGCGCCGTGCCGGTCGAGGAAGCCGAGGTCCGCGCCCGCCTGCTCGTGGGCTTGTGGCCATCGCGGGGTGGCGACCAGAGGGCTTTCGGCCGTGTCGTCGGCTGCGGTGATCAGGCGCTGCACGGCCGCGATGAGCCTGGGGCTCGGCGCGGGGGCGTTCGGCTGGTGCCGGCGCGAGGCGAGAAGCCGCCAGACGTCGCCCTGCTCGGAGAACTCCAGTCCGGCGGCGCGCATGAGGCGAGTGGCGAGCAGGACGCCGAGTTCACGCCGATGGGTGCCGCCAGCGGTGGCGAGATGGCCGAGGATGTGGCGGCTGTCCGCGTGGAAGAGGGTGTGGGCGATCGTCATTGCCTGGTCCCCGCCGAAGGCGTACGCCTCGGGCCGGTAGACGGGCTCGGTGACACCGCGGATGCGGTCGTCGTCGGTGATGGAGGCGAAGAGGGCGTAGACCTGGGCGAGCCGGTCGCCGGGCAGTAGCCGCAGCCGCCACGTCTCGCTCTTACGGATGAACCAGAAGGCGGTGATCGCCCGGTGGTCTTCCGCAGTGGTGAGCTCAGGGGCGAGCCGCGTTGCGGCGAAATCCTCAGCGGTCTGCCAGTCCGAGAGGGTCAGGTTGATCTGGCGCCATCGGCTCGCCGGCGCCACGCCTGGTGGCTCGGTGTCGGGTTCGGAATCGAGATCCACGAACGTTCTCCTCGTCTAGTTGATCAGCAGGCTGGTGGCCCAGCGGACGTCGGTGCCGGTCGCGATGGTGTGCAGGGTGAGGGCGATTCCGGCGGGTCCTGTGATCAAGCCGGATCGTGCCGGGGTGGTGTCCGTGGCGTGCTGGATCAGCAGGCACACGATCTGGGGCAGCTGTTTCTGGAGGCTGGTGGTGCGGGCGTCGTCGGCGGCGTACCAGGCTGTAGCGGCAAGCCCTGCCCAGCCGTGGCACAGCGACGGATCGACGATCCGGCTGAGTTGGAGGTGGTCGGCCAGGCAGCGGATCAGGGCCTCTTCTGCCGCCTCTTGCCGGGCGTCGTCGTCGAGAGCGATCCCGGCTAGCTGCTGGGCGCGGGCGACTCCGGGGGTGCCGTAGCACCAGGACGGCCGCGCCGGTCCGCTCATGGAGGGTTTCCCGGCGTGCAACTCCGCGACGGTGATCTTCTCTGGCCACCACGGTCCCGCAGGGCTTGTCTGCTGCCAGCGGTCGAGCCACGTGCAGATCCGGCGGATCGCCTCCGCGTGCCCCGGCACCCGGATGTTCTGCCGCATGGCCAGGGCCAGGAGAGCCAAAGGGCCGGCGATGCCGTGCGCCATGCCGAAGTTGGCATGTCCGCCCTGCTCCGGACCTTCGCGGTCGGCGGGGTCTGTGCTCCACCAACCCGGCGCGAGTCGGCCCGCCTCATCGTCGGTGTGCACCGGCTCGGTGAGTTGGACCAGGTACGCCAGCACCCGCCGGAGCAGATGTCCGTGCGGGGCGCGGCGCAGCAGGTGGGCTCCCAGGCCCGTCAGCCCGCGTACGAGGTCAAACTCCGACAGCGAGGGCCGGGCACCCGCCGCGAGGCGTGCAGTGGCAACGGCCAGGCGGCGTTCCACCAGGTCATCGAGAGCATGATCAAGCGCGTCCAGGGCTGCCGGGCGGGAGTGCGGCATGGCCATGGTCAGCGCGTGGGTGACAGCGGGTGCGCCGAACCAGAGCCCGGCTCCGCTGCCGCTGTTCAGCGCGTCAGCGGTCGCGCGTCGCAGCCAGGCATGGACCGGTTCCCACCCACCGTGTCCTGTCTGCGCTCGCACCCCGTGCAGGAGTGCCACCCCGGCGGCACCCCGGGACAGCGACTGGGCGTACCAGCGGGTACTGCGTGGCCCGTAGTCGTCCGCTGCGAAATCCGGGGGCGGCGGCTCGGTCAGGGTGGTGGTGATGCACGCGGCCATCGCCTCGGCCGCCCGTAGCAACGGTGTCCTCAGCGGTGCTCCGGTCATCAGGACGCTCCTACGGCACGAACCCGGCGACGCACCGCTGCCAGCGCGACATGGCGAGCCAACCGATACGTGAGCTGCTCGGCGTCTTCGTCGGGACCGAGAGCGCGAACGACGTGCAGGTGCATCAGCGACGCGAGCACCGAGGCGGGGGTGAGCGGGCCGGCGACGGCGGACAGTTCGGCTGCGTACCGGGTTGCGGCCCTGGAGCGTTCCTGCCATGCATGCTGGATGGGCTCGGGAAGTTCGCTCGGGTCGAGGGTGACCGCTTGACGCAGCACGTCCCGCTGGACCGGTGCCTGCCCGGTCTGCTCGGGGCGCGCCACCAGCCACTCGCATCCGTCGGTGCGGCTGCCGAGCATCGAGGCGGCCAGGTCGACCATGCTCAGGGCGGTCAGTGCCTGCCGATCGATCCCAGACGAGGGCTGCGCTACCAGCTGCGCCAGGGCTGCGGTGGAGTCAGCGGCGAATAACCTCTCGGCTGCTGCCAGCGCGGTGCCGCAGCCGTACCGACCGGACTCGGGACGGTAGCTGTCCAGGCTCCAATCGCCGGTAAGGCGCTGCTGTCGGAGCCCGGCGACCCACCGCCCGACCCGTACCGCCGCGTCGCCGTAGTCATCGGTGTGCAGTCGTAGTCGAAGATGCGGGGTGGGGCGTTGCATGCGCACGAACCACCACAGCGGCGGCTCGGGCCAGTCGGCGAACAGTGCTGGCAGCCCTCGCATCAAAACCAGCTCCATCGTCGAAGGCTCGACGGCCACCGAAGCGGACAGCAGGCGACTGGCACCCGGTATGAGCGGCTCGGGGGGAGCGGGTGGGGGCCACGCGTCCCGCGCGGTAACCGCAGCCGGAGCGGCAGCGGGCGTAGCCGTCGAGGCGACTGGCACGACGATCTCGTGGGCGCGGCCGGAGAGCCAACCGAAGTCCTCCGGGCTCGCTGCGTCCACCACGGTTATCGGGCCGGTGTTGGCGTCCAGGTGGGCACGTAACAGGGCACGATCCATGGACTGATCGAGGTTGAGTCGAAGCCTCTGGTCGCCGTTGCCGATCTGCACCCATGCCGGTAGCCGCAGCCTGGTCCGCAGCGCCTCCCAGGCGGTCAACCATTCTTCATCGCTTGCGTCCGCACCAGGCAGGGCAGTCGGATTGACGCGCCACCGGGCCGCCGCCAGGAGGGCGCGGCCATACTTCAGCGCGGGTCGGAACGGCAAGCAGGAAGCCGCACCCCAGTCGAACGGTTTCAGCCGGGCATCCGTGGCTCGCGGCAGCTCCAGGAGAAACCGGCCGAGCAGCGGCATCGTGTGTACGGCGGCGGCGTGCGCCACTGTCGGCTCCACCACCCGCCGCCGCGACATCGACACCAGCACCAGCCGATCACGGCCGGCGGTCACACCGAGGTCGTCGAGGCCAATCACATTCTCGGCCACGGGCCGGTGCTCGGCCAGGCTGACCAGCCACGGAAGTACCTGCCGGGAGTTGAGCACGTTCTGGGTGTGTAGCTTGCGCGGCGGGAAGCTCAGCTGCGCCCGCATGGCCCCGGCCACCGCGACAGGAAGGCGTGCGAACTCCCGGCACATCAACTCCCGGTCGGCGTAGGGCAGCCCGTCGAGGAAGCGCCCGCTCGTCGCCATCGCCGAGCGGCCCATGCCGGTCAGCGCGACAGTGAACCGTCCTTGTGCCAGTGCCTCCAGCGAGACCGCGCGGACCTCTGCCGAGATGTCGACGTGAGGGCTGGCAGGTCCGGTGGCTCTGCCAGTGCCGGCGAGCCATTCGACGGCCGTGTCATCGAGAACCACCTCACGAGCACCGTCGACCAACGCCTCCTGAGCCATCGCGAGCAGGCGCTCGTCACGGCCGGACAGCAGAGCCGCAGGCGCGTCGGCCACGGTGCCGAAGTGTTCTGGGTAGCCCATCCCGACGAGCGGATCTACCAGCTGAGCGAGCGGCACCACTGCCGTCATCCCGTAGCGGTCGACGAACCGGGCACGGTACGCACGCCACTCTGGCCGCCCCGCCGGATCTGGCGTCAGCCGTCGTAGCACCTCCACCGATGCGGCGATCTCGGCGGCGACCTGCTTCGGCAGGGCGACCTGATCCGCGAGCTGAAGATCCACCGCGAGCGGCTGGGTGGCCGGTGCCACGCTGCGCATGTGGTCGGCGAGGCCACGAAGGTACGTCGCGTTCCCCGCGCTGGTACCTCCGAGACGACGATGCAGCGAGCGCAGTTCGGCCCGAAGGGCTCGCTGTCCCTCAGGATCACCGTCGAACGCCGCATCGAGTGTGTCCAGGACATGCCTGATCGGGTCCGTGCAAGTCGATGGGGGTCGGAGAGCGGAGATCAACACGCCGTGATCCACCAGACCGGCAACCATCGCATCAGCGGACGCGCGCGGGAAACCTGGAAACGCAGCAGCGACCCTGTCGACCAGCTCAGCCCACGGCAAGGGGGCAGAGGCGAGCGACACCGCCAGCCGTACCGCTGCGGTGTTCCTCACCGAGGTCGACTCCGCACTTGCAGAGGCGTGCGGCCGGCGCGCCACGACGATCCGAGGCCCGTTCACCAGCGCCAGGTTGTTCGCCTGCAAGGGCAGACGGCGGCGCATGTCGGGCTCAGCTTCAAGGCGCGCAATCAGGGATGCGAGCCAACTCGCGTCCGGCCGTACCCGGATCGCGGGCCGCACTGCCGGCACCACCGCAGCCACCGTGTCGACCCGCAGGGTCGCCACCCCCGAGAACAACCCGAAGGGCGTCGCACGCCGCTGCGCACGGACCAGATACCGCGCCAGCGCCAACGCCATCCGCCACCCTCGGTCCGGAGTAGCGCCCCCTGTGGCGAGCACCGCTTCTACGCGAGCAGCGAACTCAGGGCTGGCGGCCCAGACAGATTCGGCCAGGCCGACCTTCCGCCACGTCGCTTGCAACCAGTCCGCGATACCGGAGGCGTCGCTCCGGTCCGGCCAAGGCGCCGGGCCGTCGGGCCATGAGTGAGCGGCAATGCGGATCGTCGCGGCATCGACCGACCGAAACATGAATCCTCCTCCTTTCGTCACGAGGTGCTCCTCCGGGGACGTAGCTGGATGTGGGTGTGCTGGTTCCGGCAGGCATCGGGGGGATCGCCTGCCGGAACCAGCGGGGGGTGTTCGATCAGCAGTCGCTGCCCTTCACGGTGTCGCAGCCGTCGTCCGTGTCGGCCAGCAGGGCGGCGGCGACCGGACCCTCCGTGACGATCTGCACGTCGAGCTCGAACGGGTCGTTGCTGACGGCGAGCAGGCTGTTCATGGCAACCTCCAATGGGGCTGGGATGATGTGGGCAGGTAGCCCCCGCAGCTACCGGCACGTTGCTGGCGGATCGATTCGCCTTTTCTGGAACGGCGTCCAAGGAGAACTCGCGACGTTCGGCCTGCCCGCCGCCACGCCCTCCCCGGCAGTGACAGCGGGCAGGAGCCTCAGGTACGCCGGACGAGCACCAGATCTTCCGGTGCAGCGCCGACACGGACGTAGGCCAACACTCGGGCGAAGAGTGCACCCGCCGTCCATCTGCGGATTCCAGCGGACAAAGTGGCAGGCCGCACCCCTTACAGACCAGCAATCCCCACAATGGGTAGAGATGGTCGGGCAGACTCGTGCCCCCCACCATCGCGGCGAAGATCTTCATGGCGTGTAGCCGGGATCGACATTCCGGTCGGCCGCACCCGCACCCTTGCGG
This sequence comes from Micromonospora sp. NPDC048830, assembly GCF_043198215.1. Classification (NCBI taxonomy): domain Bacteria; kingdom Bacillati; phylum Actinomycetota; class Actinomycetes; order Micromonosporales; family Micromonosporaceae; genus Micromonospora; species Micromonospora sp. NPDC048830. The sequence continues at coordinate 3,178 of NZ_JBICUP010000035.1, read as the reverse complement.
CACCGCCGGATGCGTCCGGTAAACGTCGATAGCAAGGTTGACCATGCGCGAGCTATTCAGACTCGACACGAGCACGCCCGCCGTGGCACCTGCGCTTTGACCATCGCCTGGAGCCGGCCGCACCCCTCCGCTACCGCCGCAAGCCCCGGTAGCGTTGATGGCGATCAGCGTTGCGCTTGTGGCGTCCATGCCGCTCCTCCCGCACCCTCAGACGTGGGGAGTCCGTCGCGAACCTGGCGCCGCATGACCCCACTCGAAGCCGTAGACACATCGCTTGTGGTGCTTCCACGATCGCGGTTCTTGCGTAGCCCCGGGAACACCGATCAATGGGGAAAGTTTGGGGGAGACTTACCGGTCGCCGCGCGATTGACCAGGGGTTTCCTTGCGGAAAGCATGATCGGCGCTGGCGGTGATCGGCAAAACAGGCGTTACGCTCTCGTCGCCGGGGTCCAGGCGGGATGGATCGCCGGGGCTATTCGCGTCTCTCGCCGGGAGTGTCGTTGATCAGTCCATATGTGCGTCGTCGCCGGCTCGCTACCGAACTCGTGCGGCTACGGGAGGAACACGGCTACTCCGCTGAGCGGCTTTGCAAAGAGACAAAGATCGCCAAGCAGAAGCTGAGCCGTTTGGAAAACGCGAGAGTCTGACCAGATCAAGACGAGATCATGCGAATCCTCGACCACTTTCGGGTTGACGAGCAGCGGTGGGAAGAGATCATGGCCATCGCTCGCGAGTCCCAGGAGAACGGCTGGTGGGAGAAGTTCCGCGTCGAGATGGGACCACGCCAGGCCCTCTACGCGGACCTGGAAGCCGGTGCAGAGCACATCGCCGAGTACCACATCACCCTGCTGCCGGGCCTGTTGCAAATCCCGGCGTACACCGAGGTTCGCGCGGTGGCAGATCGCGCTGCCTACCCACGCAGGTTCACCGTTGCGCGAGCGCTAGAAGCTCGAGCTGCCCGACAACGGGTCCTTGACAGACCCGGCGGACCCGCCTACGAGGTGATCATCGATGAGCTCGCAATCCGGCGGCACGCCGCACCGCCGGAGGTCGTCCGCGCGCAGCTTGACCACCTGATCAACGTCGGTCACGAGAAGCAGAAGATAACGATCCGGGTACTGCGGCTGACCGCGCGAATCGCTGGCAACGTGGTACCCCGGTCGTCGTACTTCAGCTACCGATACCCCGACCCGAGCGATCCGGTGGTCGTCGCGGTCGACACCATCACCAGCGACCTCGTCCTCACCGACCCGGACGAGGTTGCCAACTACGCCTCCCTGTACGAGCGCCTGCGTTCCGCGGCCCTCAGCCCCGCCGACAGCCTCGACTTCCTCGCCAGCGTGGCGGAGGAACTGCCCGACTACACCAGGAGATGACCATGCACCCCGAGAAGTTCACCAACTGGCGGAAGTCCAGCCGCTCCGGCGGTGGCGACAACTGCATCGAGGTCGCCTTCGCGTTCGACGGCACCGTGGGGATGCGGGATTCGAAGGACCGGACGGGACCAGTGCTGGGGTTCACCCGGGGTGAGTGGACGGCGTTCACTGACGGCATCCGCGACGGTGAGTTTGACGCACACTGAGCTGCTGTGTCGTCGGCGCGCCCGGGAAGCCGGGCGCGCCGCGCTGACCTCGGCCGACCTGAGTGTCACCGCTTGGCAGGCGCAGTTCATGCTGGCCGGCGTAGTGCCCTGCACGCCAATCTCGCGCCGGCTCGGAAGAAGCCGGACCCTGGTGCGAGCATGAAGGTGAAGGTTGCGTGCTCCTGTCGACTTGTTCTCAGCTCAGCGCATCGAGACTAACGTCTGCTCGATGTGTTCGAAGATGTCCGAGTCCGTCTCCCGCTGCCACTCCGGCATGTCTGACCAGTCGGCCACGTAGGAAGCCTTCGGGCTGGGAAAGTGTTTGAAGATCTGCGCAATCCAGCACAGGGCGACGAAGCGTCCTTTCTGTTCACGGGTCAGCTTCGCGGTTGCGCCGTCGGCTGCCTCGATGAACTGGCGGACCTGCTCATACACTGCGACGGCACTCTCCCGTTCCCAGTCGGGCGTATCCTCCCAGGGCGTGACGTAGCCCGGTTTCGGTTCGCCCGGGTAGTGCTTACGGACTCCCGCGATCCATGCCTCGCGGAACACGCGCCCCGGTTCTTCGACCTGCACGCTGGTCCTCCCTCTGGTCGTGTCAGTTCCGTGCCCTTATCAGGGCATTGATCTGGCTGTTGAGATGCCGCACGTGAGTGTCGGCAAGGAACGGCTGCAAGTGGTGGTGTAGTTGGTTAAGTTTGGAACCGACCACGCCCGAGCCGCTTTGGCGGGCAGTATCGAGGGCGGCGCTGCCGTAGAGCACGATCTGGTGAACGTCGCTACGGTGAACTCCGACCAAGGCGAGGTCCGTCAGAACGGTTCCGCGTCGTCGCGTGGAGAGGCTTTGCGACAGAGCACCGGACAGCACCGGCTCGGCCAGGTCTGGGCGCCTCAACTCGACGTAGCAGGCTCCGCGTTCCTCGGCGAGCCGGGAGCCGTCGAAGCGCAACCATCCGCCGTTGTGCACCTGGCCGGGCAGGTGGTTGACCTCTTCGGCTTGGTCGAGCGCCCGCCGGCATCCGCTGAGGTCGCCGAGGCCCGCGAGAGCCTGTGCCCGCACAGTGTGCGCCCAGTGCCGGGTCGACAGCGCGCTGTCCCCGTTCTGAGCCAGGCCGGTGGCAACGTCCAGCATCGGTGCCGCGTGCCGGAAGTCGCGCTCGTAGACGCTGATGAAGGCGTGGCGGATCATCGCGCACGCCCAGAGGTCGTAGGCAGCGGCTTCTCGGGCGGCGGTCGCTGCCAGGGTGTAGCAGTGTGCGGCCTCGCTGTACGCGTTCGCGTCGAACGCGACCTCGCCGGCGAGCTGGAGCAGGTCGGCGGTGACCCCGCAGAGCCGACGGTGCACGAGTGTCGTGTGGGAGCGACGTAGGTTCGCCGTGAGCGTCGTCAGCTGACGGTTGACCAGCGGTGATACTGCTGCCTTGGACTCGGCCGCGCCGAACGCCGCCCACAGCTGGGCGTTCAGCCCCTCGTACTCGTCGAGGGTCGCTGGGTCTAGTCGCAACGCCGCTCGGTTAAGGTCCGGCGGGTGTTTCGCAATGGTTTGTGATGATGTCGATCGCGATGGTGGCTTTGTAGCTATGCCGGTCTACGTTG